>NZ_JBNNXU010000005.1:0-349523 GCF_052873915.1 Photobacterium sp. DNB22_13_2 | reverse complement strand
TACGCTACAAACGTATGCCGGTTTTCAAGACCGGTGCTTTCAACCACTCAGCCATCTCTCCGTAAGTGCGGCGTATATTATAAAGCTTATTAGCTTATGTAAACCCCCAAACTGTTTGTTTGCTCACACATCAGGCAAACAAGGCTCAACAACTCAATTAACGTACAATAAATATCAAAAAAAGAGGGGTTCACTTTGATTATTAAGAGATTCCAGAGCCCCAAAATGCTTGTTTAGGTGTTTGATTATGGCTAACCAATTGACGAAGGGACTCAGGAAAAAGGTTCCATTGCTCAATTTCAGCACAAGGCACCCACAAAAACTCAAGGTGGGGTTCATTTGATACCACAAGTTGTCTATATGATAAGCATGTTTCAACCTCAAAAATCAGGTTGATCTCGGCTTGAGGTTGACCATCAAGCAGCCATTCATTTTCCACCGCCCCCACAAATGTCCCAATGCTGGCTTCAATCGAAGCTTCCTCGCCCAACTCTCGCGCCAAGGCTACCGGTGCTGATTCGCCAAACTCAATATGTCCACCGGGCAAGAACGTCATGTTATCGCCAATCGCCCTTACCAAAAGGATATGGTCGCCATCACGGATCAATCCACGCGCAACATAATGAAAAGCCACTTTACCTTCCTCTTTAGCATTTTTGCCCATGGTACCGCAGCGACAAGTCATACCGAAATGATGAAATCATAAAATGCCACTAATCCCCTTATCGAAGTTCTGTAACAGTTATTTGCTTCAGAAAGGCTATAGTTATTGCTAACCTCTTTTCACCTCAACAAACATAAGATTGATAACAATGAAAATTTTCAGCAATTTCGAAAGTGGTAACATCCATATCGTCAGTGCCGATTCGCCAGACAACATCCAACTGACTATCCCAGCTGATAACCAATCAGACATCTCGCAGTGGTTTCATTTCCGTCTGGAAAGCCAGCCCCAGCTTCAACATCAGTTTTCAATCTTAAACTTGGCAAAATCAGCTTATCCTGAAGGCTGGCAAGACTATGATGTCGTTGCTTCTTACGATAGGGAAGAGTGGTTCCGTATTCCATCCGATTTTGATGGCGATACCTTAAGCTTTAAAGTGGTTCCAGAATACGGCTCGATGTATTTCGCTTACTTCGCCCCATTTAGTTATGACCGCCACCAAGATTTACTACACCAAGCCCAAACCCAGTTCAACTGTAAACTGGAAACCCTTGGTTCAACCCTCGATGGTAACGATATGAGCTTACTGAACATTGGTGAGCCGTCAGAAGGGAAGAAAAACATCTGGATCATTGGTCGCCAGCACCCTGGGGAAACCATGGCTGAGTGGTTTATCGAAGGCTTGTTGCAGCGCCTGCTCGATGATACCGATACTGTCGGAAAAGCCCTGCTGGATAAAGCCGTGTTCCACATTGTGCCGAACATGAACCCGGATGGCAGTATTCGTGGCCACCTTCGCACCAATGCGATTGGCGTCAACCTCAACCGTGAATGGCAATCTCCATCGATGGAAAAGAGCCCTGAGGTGTTCCTTGTGCGTGAGCGTATGCTCGCAACCGGTGTAGACATGTTCCTAGATATCCACGGCGACGAGGCTATTCCATATAACTTCGTGGCAGGCAGTGAGGGGATCCCGTCGTACAATGAACGTCATGCCGCACTGGAGAATGCTTTCAAGGCGGCTCTATTGACCATTACTCCTGAGTTTCAGGTTGCACACGGCTACGACAAAGACGAGCCGGGCAAAGCCAACCTGACGATTGGTTCTAACTGGGTCGCAGAGCAATTCAAGTGCCTGTCTTACACTATCGAGATGCCATTTAAGGATCACATCAGCCATCCTGATGAGTTCTACGGCTGGTCACCAGAACGCAGCGTGGCCTTCGGCCAGGATGTACTGGCTGCGGTAAGATCGGTCATCGATCAAATCTAATACCGATTTATCTTGGATGAATAAAAATGCCGAGTCGTAATGACTCGGCATTTTTCCGATTAAGGCTATTGGTTACGCTTGGGTATCTAACCGAAAATAAAATGACTGTTCACCTTCTTTGATAGAGCACCGTATCCCTAATATGCTGCAAACGAGAATACTCAGCTTGTTACCATCAAATTAATGCTAGTTATCAATTTGATGAACCTCGCCAATCGGAAGATCTAGATCAATATGATTCCTTTTTGCAACGTCGCTCGCTTCATTGTTAACACAACCGTCACAGTCTTAAGGTTACACTCCCACCATCTTAACAGGGAGTAAAAAGATATGTTTTTTCATACACATAAATCATGCATCGCACTATTGGTTGGTGCCGCTCTTATCACAGGGTGTAACTCCAGCAGTGACAATAACGCGAAAGATGGCACGGTACCCGCAGTTAAAAATGTCATTCTGATGATTACTGATGGTGCCAGTGATGGGGCTTGGGATGTTTCGACTTATTGGACGCACGGCGAGAAACTGAACGATGTAGCGCCCTACGTTGATATAGATACGCGCTTGGCAATGACTACCTTCCCGCTAAACAGCACTAGCAATCCGGCAGACTGTACGACAGATGAAACACCTGAAATCAGTTATGATGCTGAAAAGGTGTGGGATGAAACCATCGTTGATGAAGTCTCTGGTAACTACACCCGACCATTTTCGGGTTACAGCTATATCAACAAAGGGGCTACAGACTCCGCTGCCGCAGGCACTGCACTGGCAACAGGTCGAAAAACCTATAACAGTGCGATCAGTGTTGATTACTGCGGCCAGCCACTTGAGACTATCTCGCAAATAGCACGTCGCAGTGGCCGTTCTTCAGGCATCGTGACATCCGTTCAATTCAACCATGCCACACCAGCGGTCTTTGGTGCCCAACATACCAGCCGCAATGAATACGCCACCCTGGGTAGCAAGATGCTGACCGGCGGTATGGCCGACTTGATCATGGGCGCAGGCCACCCTGAATTTGATAACAACGGCGCACCGCACGCGGCTCATAATCACAAATACCTCAGCGAAAGTGACTGGCGCATGGTCAAAGAGGGAGCTATGTTTGCCGAAGGTGCCTCCCAGCCTTGGACGTTAATCGAAACAAAAGAGGCGTTTGAACGCCTGGCGAACAACACCGCGGATAACAACACGATGGAGGGACCGCTTTTTGGCTTGGTACCAAACGACTCAACCCTGCAACAGAGTCGTTCAAACTGTACTACCGAACAAAAGCAAACGGCTTACGGCTGTCCATTCCTGGCAAACCAACCCAGCCTGAAAACAATGACTCAGGGAGCTATCAATTATCTCAGCCAGAATGAAAAGGGCTTCTTCCTGATGGTTGAAGGTGGAGCTGTAGACTGGGCGGCACATGCTAATGACACCGCTCGAATTATTGAAGAGCAGGTTGATTTCAATAACTCGGTGCAGGCCGTCGCAGACTGGGTCGAAAAAGAGAGTAGCTGGGAGGAGACCCTGCTTATCGTGACTACCGACCACGGCAACTCTTATGTGCTGGGTGGTAGCTCAGACCAAAATGCTTATGCCCCAGTAGAAAACCCAGGCAAGCACGTCATGCCAACAGTGAAATACTACAGTGGTGACCACACCAATGAACTGGTTCGTGTCTACCTCAGAGGTGCCGGCACTGAGTTGATCAATCAATATATCAACGGCAATGACCCGCAATATGCTGATAAATACAACAACACTGGCGCAACGGGTGACTATATCGATAACACTAACGTTTTTGACCTAATGAAAACACTCATAAGTCAATAACCGTTGAAAAAAAGGCCCACTGTTTGGTAAAAACAGTGGGCCTTATCAGAGCATTCCCCTTGCGCCAATCACAACGATGAATAACATTCTGATTGCTTGCCGCCCTCCAGCTCAAAGGGCGGCACCATTAATTAAACGGCTTGATCCACCATCGCTTCAAGGCGGCTTCGCATCAGTTCATCAAACACCTTACGCGCTTCCTGTGCTTCTTCCGAAGCCGCCAATTTATTCTCTTTTGCTGACATGGCGTCATCCATCAACTGCTGGAGTTGATCCAGTCGCTCTTGTGGCGCCTCGCTAAGTTCAAAAGCAGACTCGCCATTCGCCATGGCTTCGGCACGCATCTTTTTCTTCAGCTTCCACACTTTATACAAGGCTTCACGTTCAGCTTCTGCAGCGGCCATCGCGATGTCTTTCAGCTCGTCAAACTTGGTCAGCGCCATTCCTTCTTTCGACCAAGGGTCAACATCTGGCAACTCCTCGATATTAATTACCGGATCTTCGTAGCCTTCCTGGTGGGTCAGATCAAGCTTCGCCGCCTTCACCGCCGATATCATCAGCATCACCGCAATAACCAACAGCGGCAGACCACCAACAATGGCTGCGGTCTGTAGGGTCGATAAGCCCCCCATGAACAGTAATACCGAAGGCATAAATGACAATGCAAAGGCCCAGAACAAGCGGTTCCAGCGCATTGGGTCTTCCGTCACATTGTTCTGTACCACCGATGCCAAGATATAAGAGATCGAGTCAAACGTAGTCGCTGTGAAAATTAAACACAATAGCGTGAATGCAGCAATAACAGCGGTGCTGTATGGCAGTTGCTCAAGGATTGAGAAAATGGCTTTGGTCGCCCCTTCACTGTTAAGGATACCAACGACATCCAGCGCGCCTGACAGCTGCAACGATAGACCGTAGTTACCCAAAATCATGAAGAACAAAAAGCAGCCCATCGACCCAAAGAAGATCGACCCCGTTACCATTTGCTTGATAGTACGGCCACGGGAGATCCGCGCAACAAACAAGCCCATGCTCGGTGCGAACACCAGCCACCACGCCCAGTAGAAAATGGTCCAGTCCTGTGGGAAATGGGTATTTTCAAAAGAGCCATAGCCGCCGAACGGTTCAGCCCATGTCGCCATTACAAAGAAGTTCGACAACATACGGCCCAGTGAATCAAGCCCGGTTTCCAGCATGAAAATGGTGGGACCAGAGATCAACACAAAGGCCAATAAGCCAAGCGCGCCCCAAAAGTTGATATTACTGAGGAACTTGATCCCTTTTTCCATCCCGGCGTAGGCCGAGTACGCAAAGATCGCAGTACAGAGCATCAACACAATAATCTGGGTCACAGTGTCTTTTGGTACGCCAAAGAGATAGTGAGCACCTTCGGTGATCAAGGGAGCGGCAAGGCCAAGCGTTGTCGCACCACCACCGAGAAGACCAAAGATAAACAGCACATCAATGACCTTGCCCAACCAGCCATAGCTGCGGGCTTCACCAATCACCGGCATCAACGCCGCCGATACTTTTAGCACTGGCTGCTTACGAACATAAAAGAAGTACGCAATCGGCAGGGCCGGTACTAAGTAGATAGACCAAGCAATCGGTCCCCAGTGAAACAAACCATAAGTTGCGGCCCAGCGAACCGCCTCTTCACTCCCCGGCTCAAGCTGGAACGGAGGGGCTTGGTAATAATAAGCCCACTCTATCGTTCCCCAGTACAGGATACTGGCACCGATACCACCACAGAACAGCATCGCTGCCCAGGAAGCCGTGGTAAATTCAGGCTTTTCATCAGGGTCCCCCAACTTGATTTGGCCAATGTCAGAAAAAACGATGTAAATCATAAAGAAAAATGCAGCGACACCGAGCGACAAATAAAGGAAACCGAGCTTGTCGGTCATAAAAGTTTTGGCGATGGCAATCCATTCGGCACCTTGCACTGGAAACAGCAGCAAGGGCACCACAACCGAGATCAACATACCCAACGCCCCGAAGAACGTCGGCTTGTCGATCAATTCAAAGTGTTTACGAGAAAACACGTGAGCTCCTTAAAATAAAATCCCATAGTGGGTAAGTGGGATAATCAAGAAAAGGGGGCAACTGTACAAACCAACATTCTAATGAACACGATGAAAAAAGCTGATTATTAGCTGACATAATTATTCAGCCGTATATAATGTTAGACTTATCACCAAAAACCAGTAGGATTAACGGTGATATTCCCTAAATCAGTAGAGGCGCGCTGCCTAAAAGTAACCGAGCAGAGGGTGATACCTGTGAAGCCGGAGAAAGGAGTCAGCGCCGAAGTGACTGCAGCTATCAACTCAGTCGCTGGGTCTGTGTCGAATAGGCATAGAACTGCCATAGTATTTACCTATGGAGCGCTACCTGAGGGGGTAACAAGTCATACCTATCTTCGTCTTAGTTACACTTCCTTTCGGTAGATCTCCACCTTTAAGTTGTAGGTGTGATGAGATCATGAACCTTGTAGATTTTTCGGACTCTCTATTGTCCGTTGTCCCTGCCATGCTGGCTGTTATCCTTGCCGTTACTACTAGGCGGGTTTTGCTTTCCCTTGGATCCGGTATCTTTGCCGGTGCCATGATGCTAAACCAATATTCACCATTAGAATCTTTGCAGTACTTGGTTGAAAAAGTCCTGGCGATTGTCTGGGTTGATGGCGCAATGAACGGTGACAACGTCAACATGATCATCTTCATGTTACTGCTTGGTGCGCTTATCAGCTTGATGAGTGTATCAGGTGCAACCCAAGCGTTCGCCGACTGGGCAGCGGTACGCTGTAAAGATCGCCGCAGTGCCAAGTCCCTAACCGGTTTGATGGTCTTCATCTTCTTTATTGATGACTTCTTCCACAGCCTGTCTGTGGGTGCCATCTGTCGCCCAGTCACCGACCGTTTCAATATCTCACGTGCCAAATTGGCCTACTTGCTTGATTCAACCGCAGCACCAGTGTGTGTGCTAATGCCGATCTCGTCATGGGGTGCCTATATCATCGCCCTAGTTGGCGGCATCATGATGGCTCACGGTGTGACGGATCAGAGCCCGATCTCGGCCTTTGTCGAGATGATGCCAATGAACCTGTATGCGGTATTCACTTTGGTCATGGTGCTGTGTGTTATTGCCTTCCAACTTGATATCGGCCCAATGCGCAAGCATGAGAAATGGGCACTGGAAGGCAAGCTATGGGATGAATCCAAGGGCAAACCTGCTGGTTTGGAGGTTGAAGTACCAGAATCAGCCAAAGGCGGCATGATCGACATGGTATTGCCTATCCTGACCCTGACGATGGCGACAGTCTTTTTCATGGTGCAATCGGGCGCAGATGTACTTGCTGCCAAAAGCGAAGCCTTCAGCGTAATTGGCTCATTCGAGAACACTGATGTGGGCTCCTCACTGGTATACGGTGCGATTTGTAGCCTAGTGGTTTCTATTACACTGGCTCTTCGCCTGAAGTTGGGTACGGACAGCTGGATGAAAGCGGCACCACAGGGTATTTCTGCTATGATGCCAGCGATCATCATCCTGTTCTTTGCTTGGACTATTGGTGCCGTTGTCCGTGACATGCAAACCGGTATTTACCTCGCTTCAATGTCAAACGGCAACCTGCCTGTTGAGCTGCTTCCAGCGGTTGTCTTCCTACTGTCTTGTGCAATGGCGTTTGCTACCGGCACCAGCTGGGGCACCTTCGGGATCATGTTACCGCTAGCCGGTGATATTGCTGCAGCCAGTGACATTGCACTACTGCTTCCTATGCTATCCGCTGTATTGGCTGGCGCAGTATTTGGGGATCACAGTTCGCCAATTTCAAGCACCAGTATCCTGTCGGCGACCGGTGCCGGCTGTCACCATATGGACCATGTTATGACCCAGCTACCGTACGCATGTTCGGTTGCTTTCGGTGCCCTACTGGGTTACCTCGCTATCGGTTACACTCATTCTGCTTGGGCGGGTGTTGCTGTAAGTGGTCTTTGGTTCCTGGCCTTCTGTGCCTTTGCGGTTCGCAAGAGCAAGCCTGTTATGGCTGCCGAGCCTGTAACAAGTTAAACCGTCAACGAATTTTAGGACGAGACGCTCATCCAAAAAGAGCAAGGCCATTTGATGGCCTTGCTCTTTTTTTATGACCATCCACCAGCTAGCTACTGGCTGTGCTTGATTTGCAGATCAGAAAAATAGGCATCATTCCCAGGCTGGGTAATCAATCCGATGACCCCTTTGTGCTCTGAGCCGTGGAACAAGCGCTCAACCACCAACACTTTTTCACCATCGATATAAAAAATCGCTTGGTTGTTATTTATTTCAGCCGTTAATTTAAACCACTGGCCGGGGCGTATCTTCGCAGCTGTTTCATACTGGCCCGGAGCGCTTTCTCTCAGCACATCCCCAGAATGGTCGGGATAAGAAAAATACTGAATCGTTAACTCTCGCTGCGCTTCATCTTCCGACATCGCATTAACTGGACGTAAGTAAACCCCTTCGTACTTTGATTTATCTTCACTGACCCGAAAGACAATACCGACAAAACCGTTGGCTGACTCGCCATTTGCCGTCTCAGAGGCTTGCTGTTGTGGCTCACCCGCCATCAATAGCTCAATCGTACCGTCACGGAACGAAAGCGTCTGCAAAGCAAGGTAGGTACAATTGTCGCAGCCCCCTTGTGCCTGCGATTTATGCTCCGGTGACACCGACACATGTATTCCTTTTTGGCCATGGTACTCAACCACTTCGGCCTTAACACCTTTGGCTACCGTATTATCCAAGGTGTCCAACGGAAAATGTTCAAAGTCCAATGCCGACACAATCGACGAAAACAGCCCAATGCATAACGTGATTACCCAATTACCAATTGGTTTGATCAAACTTTTCTGTCTGTTCATTACGGTTACCTAGCAGGATGTTTATTTCAAGTTAGCTGAAAAGAAATTCATCCCCTGCTCAAAAATAAGACAACATTCTCTGTGATGAAAATAAAGTCGCACACATTGTCATACTTTTGATGCACGTCAGCCCAAAAAATAATACAACTCATTACAATAAGCTACTAAACACTATACAAGAAATTTTATATCACTAAATAGTGCGACATTTTCAAAGCAAAAGACTGCTTACGTTTTCTTTTTTGAATTTTTATACAACAAAGCTTAATCGGAACAACAACCATGAGAATTGGAATTTTATACGGTGGAGATTCAAGTGAGCGTGCAGTCTCGTTAAAATCGGGCAATTGCATAGCCGATGCCGTTGAGTCTCTGGGACATGAAGCCATCAAGATTGATCCCCGCCATATTGATATCACCTTGCAGGGCTTCTTTAACCTCGACAAAGTGTTCATTGCCCTTCATGGCGGTATGGGAGAAAGCGGTCATATTCAGGCCTTACTGGACTTGCTTAAAATCCCCTATACCGGTAGCGGACTACTTGCTTCATCTCTTTCTCTAAACAAATTGAAAACTAAAGAAATTTGGCGTTCAAACGGCCTTCTAACGGCTGATTGGATCAAGGTAAACAAACACACTCCAACCGACACCATCAAAGCAACACTGGCAGATTTGTCCTATCCTGTCGTCGTCAAGCCGCTCAACCAAGGCTGCAGTATCGGCGTGTCAAAGGCTTCCTCATCAGAAGAGCTCTTCAATGCACTTATTGATGCGTTCGAATATGATGACGAGATCCTGGTCGAACAGTTTATTACCGGCAGAGAGTACACCTGCGCAATCCTTGATGGCAAAGCACTCCCGGTTGTTCAAATCAAGTCAGATACGTTTTTTGACTGGGATGCAAAATTCGGCGATCAAAGCGCGACGTATCACTGCCCCTCAGACTTAACCGAAGAACAAGAAAAACTTATGCAGGAAGCAGCACTGGCCGCCTATAAAACCTTGGGATGCCGAGGCTGGGGCCGTGTTGATACTTTCTTGGATGACAAGGGAAAAGTCTGGCTGATTGAGATGAATACCGTACCGGGCATGACCACCCGTAGCGTGTTTCCAATGGCGGCAAAGGAAGCAGGCCTCAACTTTGAAGAGACTATCGCCGCGCTACTCGATAGTGCGACATTTGATGACGTGAAATAACTTCTCGTTTCTGTCTTCTGCCCTATTCCATGCAGGTTGCCATGACCATGCATGGAATAGGGCTGACACACATTAGAAAGCCATTCCACTAAGGCCATTCGCTTCATCTTCTGTCGGCACACATCCTGACAAGCTCTCAACCAGCCACTGGATAAAGCGGTATTCCAAGTCACTTGGGGTACGTTTTTGAGAGAGTAATATGTACTTATGACCCGACGGGGTAAAACCAAACGGGGCGATTAAATTTCCCCTTTTCAAGTCATCGACGACTAACGGATATGATCCTAGCGCCCCTCCCAAACCATCTACCGCAGCCTGGAAACAGAAGTAGAAGTGCGCGAAGGTTTGATTACTGCAGCCTTCCAACTCATTGCAACCTGAGCGGGTGACCCAATCTTCCCATGCAGAACGCCTTGTTTGGCTATGGAGTAGCTTGATTTGCGAATAATCATGACGAACCTGCTGCCAATAATCAGGCGAGAATACTGGCCCTACCCATTCGTCCACCAATGCTACCTTGTTATACTCATACTCGATCTTGAAATCATCCCGACGAATTGCCAGCGATAACCCTGTCGCCCCAAGCGCCACTGCTCCACCGGCTGTTGATAGGCGAATATCCGCACCTTCCACCTCATTATGGAAGTCAGTCAACCGCGGCATTAACCAGCGCATGGTTAACGTTGGCTCACAGGATATTTCCAGATACTGCTGATGACTTCGCTTCAATTGGCTGACACCGTCATCAAGAGCGGCGAACGCAGTATGCGTATATTGCTTAAGCAATTCCCCCTCTTGGGTCAAGTATAGGTGACGACCTTGTTTATAAAACAAAGCTTGGCCCAAATACCCTTCCAGCACTTTGATCTGCTTACTGACCGCACCGTGGGTAATATTGAGCCGATTTGCCGCTTCACTCAAACTGGGGGATGAAGCTGCTATGTGGAAAATATGGAACGCCTTTAAGTGCCGCATATGTGAACTTTACTCACAGTTGCAAAGAGACTTTTTCGATTATAGCGATCATAAACCTGCCCTACAATCATGCCTATTCAATTCACACTCATGGTGAAACAGGAGTCGACGTGGAATTATTCAGCTTAGCCTTACTCGGTATTTTAATCGTTATCAGCCCGGGAGCTGACTTTGTTTTAGTTTTAAAGAACAGTATAGGAAGAGGAAGACAGGCTGGATTATGGACAGCGGCAGGGATCAGTGCATCAATCTTTGTCCACATTAGCTACTCCATGTTAGGGATGAGTTACCTCATCTCACAGAATGAAGTGCTATTCAATGCAATCCGTTATGCTGGCTCAGGCTATTTGATCTACCTCGGCATCAAAGGCTTGATGACGGCAAACGAAAGCTTAGGCAGTATTGATTCAAGCTCTTCAGAGACACGTCCAAGTCGCTTTTTTGCGCAGGGCTTTCTATGCAATGTCCTAAACCCTAAAACAATGTTGTTCTTCTTAAGTATTTTCAGCCAACTGGTCGCCCCGGACAGCACCGAAAATGCCCAAGCTTTGGTATACGGTGGGTGGGTACATGGTCGCTCTGCACGGAGTTTGGTTCTGTCTTGTGTCGATTATATTTACTTCAGCCTCACTGCAATCAACCATGCAACGACTGAAAAAACGGCTGAACCAAGCCTGTGGCGCCGGATTAATTGCCTTTGGTAGCCTACTCGCCTTCCAGTCATAACCATATTGGAAAGTCATCTACCTAAATAGATCAAAAAAGCCGGTAAATCCTCGATTAACGAGGACTTACCGGCAAACTGTCAGAGTTTCCCCTCAGACAACAGAACACATTTATCCCAAACAGATTTTCTTGTTTGGGTTAAGCAAGATCTTCACCATTGCTCGCAATGACTTTCTTATACCAGTAGAAGGATTTTTTGGGGGTACGATCCAAACTACCGTTGCCTTCGTTATCGCGGTCCACATAGATAAAGCCATAACGTTTGCTCATTTCACCGGTTGATGCAGCCACAAGATCAATACAGCCCCATGGGGTGTAACCCATCAACGGCACACCGTCAGCAATCGCGTCTTTCATCGCTTCAACGTGAGAGCGTAGGTAATCAATGCGGTAGTCATCATTGATCTCACCGTTCTCATCGATAGTGTCTTTAGCACCCAAACCGTTTTCCACCAAGAACAATGGCTTTTGGTAACGGTCAAACAATGAGTTCATGGTGATACGAAGGCCAAGCGGGTCAATTACCCAACCCCAGTCGCTGGCTTCCAAGTGTGGGTTCTTGATCGATTTCACTACGTTGGCTGCGCTGGTATTGCCTTCGTTCATATCGGCAGATGCGCAGCGCGAGGCGTAATAGCTAAACGAGATGAAATCGACGGTATTTTTCAGAATTTCATAGTCTTCGTCATGAATCTCCAGCTTCACGCCTTTTTCATCAAACACCTTCTGAGCATAAGATGGGTAGTAACCGCGTGACTGCACATCAATGAAGAACAAGTTTTCGCGATCTTTCTGCATCGCCGTGAACACATCTTCCGGCTTGCATGAATAAGGGTAGAACTGACCGCCCGCCAACATACAACCAACTTGGTTTTCCGGGTTGATCTCATGGGCAATCTTGGTCACCAACGCACTCGCCACCAACTCGTGGTGAGCGGCTTGGTATTTCACCTGATCGTGGTTTTCGTCTTCCTGGAAAAGAATACCTGCACCTGAAAATGGACTGGCCAGCAAAATGTTAATTTCGTTGAAGGTCAGCCAATATTTAACCAAGCCATCAAACGCTTCGAAACAAGTACGGGCATAGCGCTCAAAGAATGCGATCATCTTGCGGTTACGCCAAGAGCCGTACTCGTTAACCAAATGCATCGGTACGTCAAAGTGGCAAAGAGTGACCAATGGCTCGATACCGTATTTCTTACACTCTTCAAACACAGAGCGATAGAAGTCGATACCCGCTTGGTTTGGGGCTTCTTCATCACCGTTCGGGAAAATACGCGCCCATGCAATTGACATGCGGAACACTTTGAAGCCCATCTCGGCCAGCATCGCGATGTCTTCTTTGTAGCGGTGATAGAAATCAATTGCCTGATGGCTTGGATAGAATTCGTCCGAATCAAGTTCAACCGAATCAACCTGACCCAGTTTTACTGGCATCCGGTTTTCACCGTAAGGGATCATATCTACAGTCGTTAGTCCCTTACCGCCTTCACGGTAAGCACCTTCAGATTGGTTAGCCGCAATCGCGCCGCCCCACAGAAACCCTTCCGGGAATGTAATATCAGACATGGTTTGCCTCTTGTTTTTTGCTAATTACCGTACGTACCGCGAATTATTGCAAAGCCACCTCGGTAAGAGGTGGCTCATTTTTTCATGCGTTAGAGAACACTAAGCCGTAGCTGGTTTTGCTGGGGCCAGTGCATCAACTTCTTTTGCTTCTTCTTTCGCCGACTCTTTTGCAGCTGTTGGGTTTGATTCATCCTCATCGTTAGGGATATCTTCAAAGCCAAGAACGAGTGTCAGTACAAAAGAAAGAACAACAGACAGTGCCATCAGACCCAGAACCCACACTAGGCTCATCGGATCATTCACATCAATAAATTGGACACTGGTGAACAGGCTTGGTGCCGCCATTGAGTGGCTCGCAATTCCGGCCATACCCGCAAGGCCACCCACGATAAAGCCGGTGATCAGCGTTGCAATCAGAGGACGCTTTAGGCGAACCAGAACACCGTAAAGCGCTGGCTCAGAGATACCAGCCATCAGTGCTGATGCACCCGCCGCCATAGACGTTTGTTTCAGTGCAATATTTTTGGTCTTCCAAGCAACAGCCAGACACGCACCGCCCATACCGATGTTTGCACCGATTTCTGATGGCATTACCATGCCCTCGGTACCGGTTTCAGCGATAGTTTGGATGATTGTTGGTGTAAATACACGGTGCATACCGGTAAGTACCAATAGAGGCCACAATGCGCCCATGATAGCAACAGCTAGAGGACCTAGAGCACCGTGGATAGCGTAGACAAGTGTAGAAATTGCAGTACCAATCCAAATCCCCATAGGGCCGACAAACAGGATACCAATCGGTGCGGCAATCAACACAATCAACATTGGTTTCAAGAAGTTCTTCGTCACAGCAGGCGTAATGCTATCAACCCAACGTTCAATGTACGATTGGATCCACGTCATGATCAGAACTGGGATTACGGTGTAGGTATAACGAACAGATGTTACAGGGATGCCGAAAAGTTCTACTGCACGGCCATCAGCAGCCTGTGCCATTAGATCGATGAAGTTCGGGTGTACCAGCACACCGGCAATACCGATAGCTAGAGACATGTTGGTTTTGAATTTAATTGCAGCCGATGCCGCTACCATAATTGGTAGGAAGAAGAAGGCGCCGTCACCAATCGTGTTCAGCAGGATAATGGTTGAGTGATCGGACTCATAAATATTGAACATCAGCAGTAGCATTGCGGCAAGCTTCACCATCGAGCCACCGATAATTGCCGGGATCAACGGTGACATGGTGCCAACCAATGCATCCAGCATTTTAGCCCCAATCACTTTAGGTGTTAGCTTTACCTTCGGTGCCGGTGTGTCGTCAGAAGACGCGCCATCAAAGTTACATAGCTTCATCACTTCTTTGTAGGCAGCAGCTACATTGTTACCAATGATAACCTGGCACTGCTCACCGTTATGAACGATGCCCATTACACCCTTTATGCCTTTCAAGGCTGCGGCATCCACTTTCGCTTCATCTTTCAAAACAAAACGTAGACGAGTCATACAATGAGTCAGTGCGACAACATTGCTTGCTCCCCCCAATTTTTCGACAACCGAGCGGGCTACCGCGCTGAAATCTTTAGACATCTTCTCAACTCCTGCGTGTACGGAGAATAGTTGGCTAGCGTGTTATGCGGCCTATTCCCCATTAAAATGCGTTAAATGTCACCCGATAAAATGTAAATACTGGTGACCAACAATTTGTTGTTTTGCTTACTGGTTGATTTCACTCACCAGTTGACCAATGGCTTGCCAGTCGCCTTGATCAATCAAATTATTCGGTACCATCCAGGTGCCGCCACAGGCGATCACTTTTTCCAGTGCCAGATAGTCAGCCACGTTGGCAGGGCTAATGCCACCGGTAGGCATAAACTCAACCGGATAAACCGCCGATAGCGCTTTTAGCATGCCGATACCACCAGAAGGCTCCGCGGGGAAGAACTTCAGGGTTTTCAGACCAAGCGACATCGCCAGTTCAACCAGGCTTGGGTTATTCACACCTGGGATAACGGCAACATTCTTCTGTTGGCAATACGCTACCGTCGCCGGGTTCAGCCCCGGGCTCACAATAAAATCAGCACCGGCTTCGACAGCTTGATCAACCTGCTCGGTGGTCAATACCGTACCGGCACCAATTAGCATTTCAGGGTAAGCCTCGCGCATCAGGCGGATTGACTTGACCGCAGCTTCTGTACGAAACGTAATTTCTGCACACGGTAAACCGTTTTCAACCAGCACTTTGGCCAGTGGCTGTGCTTTGTCAGCATCTTTGATCGCTATAACCGGCACAACCTTCATCGCACTCAGTTTGCTTTCGATAGTTTGTTCCATTTCTCTCCCCTCTCCATGGCACAGCCCGTTCTCTAAAACCGGAACAACTTTGTTGCTGTGCAGAACATGGTGCTTTGATGAATTCTTGATTCAGTGGTTCACAACCACTCAAGTTACGGGTAACATGTTACCAATAACATCGATAAAATAAACCCGATTTTGAAGATCATCTAAGAAATGAGATCTAGATCAGAAAAAGATTCAAGGAGCTTACATGGTGGGGAAAAGCATCATTGTGATGGGGGTATCTGCATCAGGAAAAAGTACTATTGGTTATGAGCTTGCCCAGCGTATTGGCGGCAAATTCATCGATGGTGATGACCTGCATCCGAAAGCCAACATTCTAAAAATGGCCCAAGGCGAGCCATTGAACGATCAAGACCGCAAGCCTTGGCTGGAGCGGATCCGCGATGCGGCTTTCAGCATCGAAAGCAAGAACGAAACGGGTGTGATTGTGTGCTCGGCATTAAAAAAATGTTACCGGGAACAAATTCGTGAAGGCAATCACAATTTAGCCTTTGTGTACCTCGCCGGAACACAAGAGGTGATCCTTGAGCGCATTCGCCTGCGTCGGGGCCACTTCATGAAAGAGAACATGATCGCCAGTCAGTTCGCAGTCCTCGAGACCCCAGTTGATGAGGCTGATGTCATTACTGTCGATATAGACCAAAGCATTGAAGCGATTCTGGATAACGCCGTAACAGCGCTGACAGAACAAGCAGCACCGGCAACTTCTCTGGAGATCACCGCATGATCCACCCAACTATTACCCTGATCACCGAACGCATCAAAGCCCGCAGCCAATCACTTCGCGCCAGCTTTGAAACCAAGACTACTCAGCAAGCAGAGCAAGGCAAGGGGCGTGCCAGCCTATCATGCGGCAATCTTGCACACGCAGTGGCTGCATCCTGCCAGCAAGAGAAAGGCGAGATTCTGGACTTTACCCGCGCCAACCTTGCTATTGTTTCGTCATACAATGACATGCTAAGTGCCCACCAGCTCTATAAAAACTACCCAGATCACATTAAAGCAACGCTCAAATCACTGGGGCACACCGCACAAGTCGCGGGCTGTGTGCCGGCCATGTGTGATGGTGTCACCCAAGGCCAGCCGGGCATGGACATGTCACTGTTCTCACGTGACTTGATTGCCCAATCCACCGCATTCTCGCTAAGCCACAATGTGTTTGATGCCACCTTACTACTGGGCATTTGCGATAAAATCGCACCAGGGCAACTGATGGGAGCACTGAGCTATGCCCACCTGCCAACGGCGTTTATTCCAGCGGGCCCAATGCCAACTGGCATCACCAATGACAAGAAAGTTGCGGTCCGCCAACAATATGTGGCAGGTGAAGTTGGTAAAGATGCGCTGTTAGAAATGGAATGCCAAGCCTATCACTCAGGTGGTACCTGTACCTTCTATGGCACAGCCAACACCAACCAGTTGGTATTCGAAGCAATGGGTTTGATGTTACCGGGCTCAGCGTTTGTCCCACCTAACAGCGAACTACGCACAGCACTCACCGAGCATGCCAGTCTGGCTCTGGCTGCAATGACTGCTGATTCGCCGAACTACAGGCCGCTTGTTGATGTCTTTACCGCTGAAAACTTGGTCAATGGTGTCGTTGCCTTACTCGCTTCTGGCGGCAGTACCAACCACACTATCCACATGTTGGCTATCGCTCGTGCTGGCGGCCTACTCCTTACCTGGGATGATATTAGCGAACTGTCTGACATCGTACCTCTGCTTGCCAAGATGTATCCTAATGGCCCGGCAGACATCAATGCTTTCGAAGCAGCAGGCGGCGTTCCTGCATTAATGAAAGCACTGCATGAACGCGGACTGCTCAATGATAAGGTGCAAACCGTCTTCGGTGAGTTTGCCGATCAATTGACCCAACCAATGTTGAGTGAGAGCAAACTAGTATGGCAACCCGTTGGTGAAAGCACCGATGCCGACGTGATTGCTAGCAGCGGACAAGTATTCAACCAAACCGGTGGGACAAAAGTTCTGAAAGGAAATTTAGGCCAAGCGGTTATCAAAGTGTCTGCGGTAAAAGCTGAACACCAGTTTATAGAAGCCCCAGCTAAGGTTTTCCGCTGCCAACACGATGTGGAAGCAGCTTACCAAGCAGGTGAATTTACTGGGGACTGTGTCATTGTGGTCAGCCACAACGGTCCTGCCGCCAACGGTATGCCAGAGCTCCACAAACTCATGCCAATTCTTGGCAATATCCAGAAGGCCGGTCACCAAGTGGCATTGGTTACTGATGGTCGCCTATCTGGTGCTTCTGGTAAAATCCCAGCGGCTATTCATATCACGCCCGAAGCTCTTCGTGGCGGTGCCATTGGCCTGATTGAAGATGGCGATATCGTCAAACTCGATTGTCAAACCGGGCTACTGGAGGTGGCAGCACCATTTGACCAGCGCCAACCGATCCTGCTGGATACAGAAGCAGGCCAAATCACCTGGGGGCGAGATATCTTCAAGGTGATGCGGGAAAATGTCGGCGGTGCCGATGAAGGGGCAAGCTTCCTGTTCTAGGCCATTACGTACACGCTCTAATTAGTAGATACGAAAAAAGGAGCACTGTGATAAACAGTGCTCCTTTCTCGTATCAAGATAAAAATTTAAAGGCTTTCCCCACGACTGATGGTAAAGCCCATATCGAACACATTCCGCTCACTGCGTTTCCCTTCAAGCGCCTGGAGCAACAACTCAGCGCTCTTTTCGCCGATTTGGTAACGCGGCGTATAGATACTGGTCAAACGCGGGGTAATAGCCTGTCCGATATCCAATGCGTTGTAACCGACTACGCTAATTTTCTGTGGCACCTGAATACCCCGTTCGTTACAAGCAAATATAGTACCGATGGCAATATCATCATTGGTACAGAACACTCCGTCCAGCTCAGGACACTCAGCCAAAGCTCGGCTCAATAGCTGCCCACCGAGAGTAAAACTAGAGTGTTCATGGGTCAGGATGTGGAATTTCTCCAGCCCTGCTTCGTCCATCGCCTTGTCATAACCTTCCATCCGAAGTTTGGTTCGGGTATCCAAGCGTGCACCAAAATACGCGATATGGCGCTTGCCTTTATCAAGCATGGTTTTAACCGCGGTGTACGACGCATTGACATGATCCAGTCCTACCACCATATCAACCGGGTTTTCTGGTAATTCCATCGCTTCCACCACCGGTACCCCTGCGGTTTTTATCATTTGCAGGGTACGATCAGTATGTGCTGTCCCGGTGAGGATAAGCCCATCAACCTGATAGGAAAGTAAGGAGGCTATTTTACGCTCTTCAACGTCTTCATCATAACTGAAGTGAGCAATCAATATTTCATACCCATTGGCATTGGTCACTGCTTCAATACCTTGAGCAAAACTAGCAAAGACTTGGTTCGACAACGAAGGTAGCAACACCCCTATCGCCTTACTGGAAGACTTCGACAGCATAGCGGGTGCGCGGTTTTGGATGTACCCCAACTCTTCCACCACTTCTGCAATCTTGTCGCGCGTTTTGGCTGAGACCGATTCAGGATTACGCATATACCGGCTCACGGTCATTTTGGTAATGCCAATACGGTCAGCAATATCTTGCAGCGTTGGTCGAGATTTTCGTTGTTCTTGTGTCATAACAATAGGGTACGTTACAGGCAGACTTTAAATGTTACAGTAACATATCACTTGATATCCCCTCATAGCAAACACAACGCATTATTTAATACATAAATTGACGCTCTAGACAATTCCCAAGGCAAAATGCATGAAACTGCATTATTAAGTTGTTTAATTAGAGGGACAAAAGTACGCTTTTATTCAGCTAAACACCTGAATTTAAGGAGTAAAAACATGCAAGTAATGGAGTTGCCAAAATTCTTCTATCTAGTCAAAAATGTATCAATTGTTGGTGCTGTTTTAGGCTGTCTCGCTGGTTCACTCGTCGTTCTAGGGGGGCTGGACGCATTTAACTGGGGATTCATGGCCGGTATGTCAGCAATTGCTGGAGGGGTAGCAACCATCATATCATCTCTAGTAGGACTAGGGCTGGTGTTCTGCTTCCTTGCGATTGTGGAGGCACAAATAGATACTCGCAATATTGTTGCTCGCTCATTAGAACAACGTGATTGATACAATATAAATCAACTAGAACAAAGAGCCAGCCTCAGAATAGGCTGGCTTTTGCTAAAAAATAATTATTATCGAATCGGCGTCGTCACCACATCACCGGTCGCATTCTCACCGATCCCAACTGTAAATGGGAAGGTGACATGATGGAATCGAGTCGTCGTCTGACCATCATGGATTGCGATATTAAAATCATACGTCCCGCCGACAGCCATGACCTTGTCATCTACTGGGTTACCGGTATCAAGCTTACGGGTAAAGACCACTGTGTACTTGCCGTCTTCCCACGTCGAATGCACTTGATTGTTATCCCCTGCCGAGCCAACGCCTTGGCGATTCAAGCGCCCTTGCAGATACTGACCTTCTTCTATCTTGCTAGGATCATACGGTATGGTATTCACACCTTCGATCATCGCAATGTTCTTGGTCAGGTCCGTAAAGTCTGCTTCGTCAAGGGCATAGAAGCCCGTCACAGACTTGTCGTACATATACTTAGGCAACCCGGTCTTTCTGTCCAAATTCCAGGTAAAAACGGTGGTGCCTTCATCATTTAAGCGGTACTCCAGTACATACCCATCATCGGCACTGCCCGTCGGGGCCGAACGGGTCGAGCGCCACTGCATCAGGTCGACAAACTTGCCGTCCTTCTTAAGCTGGTCAATCTCTTCGCGAGTTTTCACCTTGTCCCAATTAACGCCATATCTTTCAGTTCGGGTATCGGGTAGATATTTACGAATATCTTTTTGACCCAGTCCTTCAAAGCCAATGACATCCAAGGCTTGAACATCGCGCATGGTTGCTTGACCGATATCTCTCATCCCACGGTGACAAGACATCCAACATCCCTGCTGAGTGAATTGATCCACGCTGCCATCATCAATCATGATCGAGAAACGATCTTCATAAATCGGCGTATAAGGATTTTTGCCCCTGTCACCGCCTATTACCGTCCATTTCCCACCCTCGAACAACAAGGTGTCATGCATTCGGGCTGGAAAAGGTGATTGGGTTTCCCATGCTGCCTTCACGTAGAGGTTTTCATCATCGTTGGCAAATTGGAACTCGACATCAATAAAGCTTGGTTTGTCCGCCATTTTATCCAAGCGATCGTGCTTGATGAGCATCTCCCCCATGCCTTTTTCTTCACCTTGATGACAACTACTACAGGTTTTACTTTCAAAATCACTGCGCAGCGTGCCTTTATGCTCTGGTGAGTTAATCCAGTCATAGGTGATCAGGCCAGGAAAGAACATGTTTTTTTCAACCACTGGAACCTTATCCCAATGAATATCCGGCTCAACATCATAAACACTCATGTTGTAGGCATTGGCAGTAAACGCCGCACCTGACAGTAGAGCAGCAGTTAGCACGGAACGGGGAAAAGTATGATTATGCATTGTTATTAACTCCCATCATGCGGGCCAAGGTGCCGTCTTTTAACACCAGCTGATGAAAAATGGTTGCGCAGGTGTGCATGGCAATAAGCAGGTAACAGAGAATTTCCATCATCGAATGTATCTGGTAAGAGAAATCAATCAAACCGGAATTACGTTCGACAAAACCGGGAATAGTAAATAAACCAAAAACTACGGTATCTTTGGCCTTGGCCAACGCAATCAATAGTCCTGACAGCGGCATTGCCAACGAAATGGCATACATGGCGAAATGTGCACTGTGGGCAATAAATTTCTCTATTTTGCTGCCTTGAGTATCTGGTTTACCGGCCCAGTTAATCCACAGAATACGGATACCAAATAACACCAAGACCAATACACCCAGAGACTGGTGCAAATCAAAACTGAATGAATTTGGAATGGGATCAAACAACATTATTATTAGCGATGCGATAAAAGCGATAGCGGCAACAAGGTGTATCACCTTGCTGGCTGTACTAAAATGCACAACGGGTGCTGAGACTTTCATGGGTACTTCCTATGTGTATATAACAGAAATATTTGACTTACCTCTTTAGTGTTATTTTAAAGTTTCATGTTATATACAGTTATTGACAGTAATCAATAACCGTTCCGGACAGCATATTCCGTGAGTTAAATGAAGTTATTCAGTGGTCAATTAAAAGAAATATAATAAATGAAATATAATCTAAAAAATCCAGATAAATAAGATTCACACATTTAGTGTGCTAATGATAAGTTAAATTAACAGCCCATTTTTTGACTGAACCGCAATGTAACAAAACTTTTCAGTATACTGTGATAAAACCATATGCCAGCAAGAAATAACGGACAAATCAGCCATGGGCATGAAATAGCAATACTTAACACTTTTTAAATAACCATTGAGATTACATGGAAATTTTCGTATCTTTATATCTACACCGTATATCGCAAAAATCGTGTTACAACTTCAAAAAACACTTTTCCCAGCCTCATTATACATTTACCTAAACATTTAAACCTTTATTTTAAAAGGGTTATTTACACCTGACATAATAACTTACTGAGTTCGACGCTAGTTTATTGAACGACACAGATGGTTACATGATTATTTTATATATTGTGAAAATATTTTAATTGCAAAGCAATAAAATACATCATAATAAATAGGAGATTCATCATGTCAGACTTCAAGCTTACCCATAAGAGCGCAACAAAAGTCTCAGAGCGTATCGCACTGCTCATTACGCAGTTTCTCAAATTCTCCCTGAATCTATTTTATGGCAAAAAATACGCTAAACGAGCAGTAATACTCGAAACGATTGCAGCAGTTCCAGGCATGGTGGCAGGGATGTTCAACCACCTAAAATCACTACGCCGAATGAAAGATGACGAAGGCTGGATCAAAGAGTTGCTTGATGAAGCCCAAAATGAACGTATGCATTTAATGATCTTTTTAGATATCGCCAAACCAAGCTGGATTGAACGGATGCTGGTATTGATCGCACAAGGTGCCTTTATTGTGGTGTACAGCGTTATCTATTTACTGTCATCACGCATTGCCCACCGGGTGGTTGGCTATTTCGAAGAAGAAGCCTGTAAAAGCTATACCGAGTACCTAGAGAAAATAGATGCCGGTGAAGTGGAAAACACATCAGCTCCGGACATTGCGATTAACTACTATAACTTGGCTGCGAATGCGAAGCTGAGAGATGTTGTCTTGCGTATCCGTGAAGATGAAGCAGGCCACCGTGACAGAAACCATAACTTCGCCGATGCCTACGAAAACAAAACGCTGCCGGCGCACCAACATTGATATAACATTGCAAGAAAAAAGGCCGCCCAAGGGCGGCCAACGGAAAGGAACCTTAACGTTATGAGTCTTCGTAACATACCCTTTTCTAGGGTGCTGGTTCTTAGCCTCTTTATCGTGGCAGGCTTAAATGACCGTTCAAGTACGTTTGGGTGTCGTTTTGACTACGGTTTCATCTCCCGATATGGTGTCCTGCCCACTACAAACTTATTGTTATAAGTGATTCGTTAATACCCTTTCCAAGGCACCAATTTTACCTCTAACCAACGCATGAATAAGTCAAAGGAATAGGCAATCAATCCGATGATTATAATGCCTGCGATGACCACATCGGTTACCAGAAACTCAGCAGCGTTAAGCACCATAAATCCTATCCCAGCTTGGGCTGCAACCATTTCACTGGCAACTAATGTTGTCCAGCCAAAGCCAATACCGATACGAAGCCCTGTTAATATCTCTGGCATCGCGCTTTTAATGATCACATGGTAAAGCACTTGGAATTTATTGGCTCCCATCGAGTAAGCCGCTTGGATCTGCTCACTTTTCGCAGATGTTACCCCCGCTCTGGCACTCAGGGCTATCGGTGCAAACATGGCAAGGAAAATCAAAGTGATCTTACTGGTCTCATCAATACCCAGCCAGATGATCACCAAAGGCAAATAAGCCAGAGGAGGAAGCGGGCGGTAAAACTCAATGAGTGGATCTAACACGCCCCGCACCCATACATTGGTACCAATTAATATACCTAGCGGAATAGCGGTCAGTGCCGCCAGAGCAAAAGCGCCGAACACCCGGGTCAGGCTGGCAGCAAGATGCTCACCCAAAGATACGCCCGAAAAGCCATTCACGGCTAAATCACCTAGCCTGTCGACCACAGACATCGGTGAGGGAAGAAACAGAGGTTTAATCCATCCGGAACCTGTCACCAAAGCCCACAAACCAATAAACACAATCACCGAGATAATCGACACAATCCTTGCGTCCCCTTGGCCCGGTTCACCGTAGTAATTAGGTGCTGTCTCGGTACGCTTTTTCAGTGCCGCTAATAATTTCGGTAGCAAAGGGAGATTACCATCTAAGCCCACCGTATCTCGATAGTGAGGTCGCGGTGCATTAACCGGTTGAGGAGGAGCCACCTCCAGCAATACCTCCGGTGTAGAATCAATTTGTTCGATAGACGTACCCTTCGGCTCTACAGCCTCGATATTCGATGCAATATTGCTCATGCCGCCACCTCCGGTTTTTCATCTTGGTGAATAATAGACAGCACCTTCTCACGCATCTCGATAAAATCAGGCATCGATTTCACCGCACGGGCATCTCGGCAAGCCAAAAATCGACGGTTGAAATCTAACTCAAAACTATGGGTGATCCGCCCTGGACGTGGCGACATGACGATAAGCCGTGACGCCATAAACAGGGCCTCTTCAACACTGTGCGTGATGAAAAACATCATTTTATTGGTCGCTTGCCAGGCATCGAGTAGTAGCTCCTGCAAGGTCTCCCTGGTAAGAGAATCAAGCGCCCCTAACGGCTCATCCAACAGCAGGATACTGGGATCATTGGTTAGCGCTCTTGCGATACCCACCCGTTGCTGCATGCCGCCTGATAACTGGTAAACCTTGTGGTGATGGAAGTCTTTCAACCCGACCAGCTCAAGGTATTTGGCTGCTCGCTCCAAACGTTCATTTCTCTCAACGCCTTGCAGTTTCAAGCCGAAAGCGGTGTTTTCAATCACGTCCAACCAAGGGAACAGTGCGTGCTTTTGAAACACCACTCCTCGCTCTGCACCTGGGCCGATAATCTGATCACCAATCTCTCTACCCATCGTTACCCTTGGCAAGCCTTCTACCCCAGAATTACCCAACGTCAAGTAACCCTTTGATGGCTGGATAAACCCAGCCATCAAGTTGAGCAAGGTGGTTTTACCACAGCCTGAAGCTCCCAGAGCCACGACCAGCTCCCCTTGTTCAATTGTTAGATTGACCCCTGATAATGCTTTTACAGGCTCCCCGCCATTGCGATCATCGTAAATAACAGACACATCATGTATTTCCAGCACTTTATCCTTGTCCATGACTTACCTCCATGTTGTTCCGTGACGGGTTAAAGCGCTATTTTTGCTGCATAGCTTGGATTGACGAAAACACTGTAGTCAGGTTGCAGGCCAGATATTTTTTTCTCTTGCAGCAGGAACTTCGAGGTAGCTTCCAATGCTTTGACCGCGCCGCCTTCAGCCTGACAACCAAGCCACTGGCAGGACAACTGAGTACTAACATCTGGGAACTCATACAGGCTCATTGCCTCTGGGACTGTGCTGACTTCACCGCCGGTCAGCTTAGCCACAGACACCGCGATAGGGTGATCAGCAGAGAACCCCTCTTGATTCACTCGGTATTCCTCATCGGCCTTGGCGATAACGGTTAGGAAATCAGTCATAAAGTCACTGTTTTTGTTGGCGAAGGACTTACTTGCTATCAGGCCATCAAAGGTTGGCTTACCCCATGCGCTTAGCTGTTTGGATGTGATCAACACTTGGCCTTCTTGCTTAATCGAGCCTAAAGCCGGATCCCAGATAAAGGCCCCATCGATATCGCCACGCTGCCAAGCCGCCACAATTGCACCGGGCTGCATGTTAATCAGCTTGACGTCTTTCTCGGTCAAACCAAATTGCTCTAGGGCAAACAACATATGAAAATGAGTCGTGGACACAAATGGTACACCAAGGTTTTTTCCTTTCAGGTCTGCCGGTGAAGTAATACCACTGCCGTTTCTCACCACAAGTGCCTCGGCATCGGCAATGTTTTCCATCACCCACACCAGCTCCATATCGATGCCGTTACTGGCCGCGCTGGCAATCGGGCTTGAGCCTGCCACCGTCATATCCACCGCACCAGCAGCCATCGCCGTGATTGCTTTGGCTCCAGAATCAAACTTTCGCCACTTAATGGTGTAACCCGTTGCTTCTTCAAAGTGTTTTTGGTCAATCGCATATTTCATTGGGTTAAACATTCCCTGATAACCCACGGTCACCTCTTTTGCTGCCATGACGGATGTCGACAGCAGTAAAGCACCGGATAATGCACTAACTAAGGCCACATTTTTGATGCCAATAGATGCTCGGTTATGTTTCATAATCAATTCCCTTTCATCAGTGGAGTTAGCTCTACCCTACGGAATATCCCCCTACATTCGGTAGTACCAATTCGCAGCTTAATTGGTCCAGATTTGCACCACCAGCAAGCGCACATTGAGTGCAGCAGCCAAGATGCATATATCAATACATCGAACAAGCATCAAACACATACCAAGCGCATACCAAACAAGCCGGTTATGTGAACAAAAGGTGAATAAAGATCAAAAAAGGCTGCCAATGCAGCCTTCGGTATCAATGAATTAATGATTGTTAAATTTAGCGAATGAGCGCTGAAAAGGCACTATCGAGCGCTTCGACAATCCTATCTGCTTCATCTTTAGTCAAGGTCAGCATTGGGCTCAGGCAGAGTGTGTTGTTGTAATCACGGAAAGAGCGATTTGTCCGCCCGATCAGCACACCGTGTTGGGCGCACAGCCCCACTACCTGCATCGCGATTGTTTCATCCACTGGCTGACGGGTCTCGGGATCCTCCACCAGCTCCAACCCCAAGAATAATCCCTTCCCCCTGACGTCACCAATAATGGGGTAGCGACTTTGCAGGCCCTGCAACTGTGCCCGCAGATACTCGCCCATATGGGCAGCATTCTCGACCAAGTTCTCTTGTTCAATGATCCGCAAATTTTCAAGCGCAGCCGCTGGGCCAGCGGTACAACCGCCAAAGGTACTGATATCACGGAAAAAGCTTTCCTTTTCAAGAGGCTCATCAGCAAAAAGATCAAAGACCTCATCGGTAACTACGGTGCAGGAAATTGCAGCGTAGGCTGACGCAACCCCCTTCGCCATGGTGACAATATCCGGTTGAATACCGTAATGCTGATAGCCAAACCATGCCCCTGTCCGCCCCATACCACACACAACCTCATCAACATGAAGCAAAATGTCGTATTTTTGGCATATCGTCTGAACCGCTAGTAAATACCCTTCTGGCGGGGTGATCACTCCTCCACCGGCAGTAATAGGTTCGATAACAACAGCCCCTACCGTGTCTGGCCCTTCACGGAGAATGACGTCCTCGAAAGCCTTGGCTGCCAGTTCTCCGTAATTATCAACCGGGCCAAACTGACTGCGGTACTCGCAACAATGAGGAAACTCAATAAAGCCAGGGGTAAAAGGTCCATACTGGCTTCGTCTTTCTTCCTGGCCCGTCGAGCTCAGACAGGTGATGGTCGTGCCATGGTAATCACGTTCCCGGTAAAGGATCTTATGCTTCTTCCCGCCATATTTCTTAGCCGCAATTTGACGGACAATCTTATATGCCTTTTCATTGGCTTCCGAACCTGAATTGGAAAAGTACACCTTGCCCATACCCGGCATCAGATCCAGTAACTTAGACGCAAACTGTGCCGCAACAGGTGTCGCCGCCGTCCCCGCAAAATAGTTAAGACTTACCAGCTGCGCTTTTACCGCCTCGGCAATACTCTCCCGACCGTAACCGACGTTGACACACCAAACACCACCTGATGACGCATCCAAATACTGGTTTCCATGAACATCCCACACATCGCTCCCCTGACCCCGAACCATCATCGGTGCTGTTTGCGTGCCGTGCTGGGTCATATGGTGCCACACGGCATCCTTGTCCATCGCCAACAGCTCATCCTTGGTGTATTGCTGACTCTGTGATTGCATATCCTGTCACTCCCTGTCATTACTTTTCCCCCACCATAGGCAAGCCACCCAACACGCCATAGCGCCAGTTATAACTTTTTGTGGGCACAGCTTTTCATCTTGCTACTCAACATGGCACATATCCTGCTGAATACCTTGCATAAAAGACTATCGATGTTTTAGACGCAAAGGATCCTGCGATGAAAAACGAGCACCTTATTCACATTCAATTTTCACCGGAACGCAGTCTTCAAGAACAGATACGCGAGCACTTATTAGAGAAAATCGGTAACGGACTATTTTCTGACAAGGCACTGCCATCCTGTCGTAAGCTGGCTTCGATGCTGCGGGTATCACGCAATACGGTTGTCTTGGTGTACGACCGCTTAGTCGACGAAGGGTATCTTCTCTCTCACCAACGCAGTGGTTATTACGTCAACCCTACGGCCTCACACCAATCTGTAATGCCTGATGACATCACGCCCAACGGCAGCACAAAACCTGCACAGTTTTGGCGCAAACGGTTCAAAACGGATGTGGCTCAACAGCGTAATATAGAGAAGCCGAGTGATTGGCAACGCTATCCGTACCCTTTCATTTTTGGCCAGCCCGATCACTCACTTTTTCCGCTCAACCATTGGCGCGAATGTGGACGACTAGCCCAACGAGCCAGTGTGATCAAAGACTGGGTCTCAGATTCCGTCGATTGCGATGATCCAGCCTTGATTAAGCAGCTACAGAACAATGTACTCAGCAAAAGGGGGATTCATGCCAAACCGGAGCAAATCCTGATCACTATAGGCACCCAAAACTCACTTTATTTGTTAGCAAAACTGCTGACCGGAAAGGAAACGTCTGTTGGTGTTGAAGATCCTGGCTACCCTGATGCGCGCAATATATTTTCCAGCCATGGTGCACAAATACAGCCTTTATCGGTCGACCTACAAGGCCTTACCATCAATCCAGTCTTATATGGCTGCGACTATGTCTATACAACTCCCAGCCATCAGGTGCCGACCAACGTCACGATGTCTATGCCACGCCGCCAAGCCTTGCTTGATGCTGCCGAAGAACACGATTTTGTCATCATCGAAGATGATTATGACAGCGAGGTCAATTTAACCGCCCAGCCCCAACCTTCGCTTAAAAGCCTCGACCACCACAACCGGGTGATCTATGTCGGCAGTTTGTCGAAATCCCTTTCCCCCGGCTTACGGGTTGGCTTCATGGTTGCCGATGAGGCTCTGATCACCGCAGCCAGACAACTCCGGCGATTAATGTATCGCCATCCACCTGCGAACAACCAACGAACCTGCGCACTGTTTATCTCTATGGGGTATTACGATACATACCTGCGCAAACTGCGCAGTCACTATGCCGAGAAATGGCAGATCATGCGACACAGCCTTGAGACCTACCTGCCTCATTGCATGACCAATAGCACCTTGGGTGGCAGCGCTTTTTGGTTAGCCCTACCATCAGGTATTTCGAGCAAGGAGCTACAGCATCACGCCAAACAAGCTGGGATACTGATAGAAGCTGGAGATGTCCATTTTGCTTCACCGAACCAACAAACCCAAAGTTATGTGCGGTTAGGGTTCTTTGCTATCCCCGAGCAAAAAATACAACAAGGGATACACAAATTGGCCGAAATCCTTGATGCACTGTCCCAACAAAAATACTGAACTGGCTCTAATCAACCACACTGCCAAACCGTAACCTAGTGCTATGTTTCAACGGCACAGACCAAGGAAGGCAGTGTGATTATCTCTATTGTAATACCCGCAACGCTGTTTTTTGCTGCTTTCGTCCGCGGCTATACCGGATTCGGTTTTTCTGCAATTGCGATTTTAGTACTGACCCTACGCTACCCCGTCGCCGAGACCGTTCCAGCAGTCTTGTTACTTGATTTACTCATCAGCCTACCACTGGTGGCTAGCAGCTGGGATCGTACCGATTTTCGCGCCTTACGCCGGATATTACTGGCGACATTTGCGGGTGTTCCAGTCGGCCTTGCACTACTGCACTGGCTGCCGGAAACAGGCCTGAAACTACTGGTGCCTGCGACAGTCCTTGCCATGGCATTACTACCTAAATTCAATCATGCAATCGCACGTAAAGCCCTCGCCTCTCCAGAACTTTGCGGCATCATGTCAGGCTGGACAACCAGCGCGGTATCCGCAGGCGGCGCACCGGTGGTGATCCATCTACGCTATAGCGGGCTGCCCTTTAGCCAACAGCGCGATACCTTGATTAGTTATTTTTTTCTCACGACCTGCCTTGCCGTTAGCTTGGGCTATGCCGTCGAGAAACAGTTTTATTTGCTACCAGAGGCTCCACTTTTCACCGGCCTGCTTGCCGTTGTGGGGGTTAGCGCAGGCCAATACCTTTTCCGCCGTAAACATATCGCGATTGTCCATCACGGCGCTTATTACTTACTGCTGTTACTCTCTGGCTGGTTGTTAATTCGTGCCATTACCAGACAATTTTTACCGCTGCTTTGGGATTAATAAGGAGATTAACCATGGCTCAACCAACCGTCTTCATTACTGGTGCTACGTCCGGGTTCGGGCTTGCCACTGCCAGGCATTTTGCTCGCCAAGGTTACGCCCTGATCATTACAGGCCGCCGCGAAGAACGCTTACGCACTCTCACTGATGAGTTGTCAGAATACACAAGTGTTTACCATGCTCAGATGGATGTGAGGGATGCCCAGCAAGTTCAGCAGGTCATTACCGACTTACCGTCAGCATTTCGCCAAATCGAAGTCTTGGTCAATAACGCCGGCCTTGCACTTGGAGCCTCACCCGCAGACCAAGCCAAATTGAGCGACTGGCACACCATGATCGATACCAATGTGACAGGCTTAGTCAACGTGACCCATGCCTTGCTCCCAATTCTTAAGCAACAAACCAAAGCCAGCATCATCAACCTCGCCAGTATTGCTGCCAACTGGGCCTACCCTGGCAGCCATGTCTATGGTGCCAGCAAAGCCTTTGTTGCGCAGTTCAGCCGCAACTTGCGCAGTGACTTTGCAGGCACCGGGGTGCGTGTTACTAGCCTTGAACCCGGTCTGTCAGAAAGTGAGTTCAGCTTAATCCGGTTCGAGGGTGACCAAGGCAAGTACAACGCTATTTATGAACAAGCTAACCCTCTGCAACCAGAAGATATTGCAGAGATCATTGGCTGGATCGCCGAGCAACCAGCCCATATCAACATCAACAGCCTTGAAGTGATGCCGACCTCGCAAGCATGGGACAACTTCAAGGTGATCAAACAAGATAAATTCGACATTGTATAAAAGGAGTTAACTATGAAAATTGGCGTACCTAAGGAAATTAAGGTCCATGAATACCGCGTTGGCATGACCCCAGCCAGCGTCCGTGAAGTCTGTGCCCAAGGCCACACCGTGTATATAGAAACCACTGCTGGAGTTGGTATCGGGTGCAGTGATGCAGAATACCGTCAGGCCGGCGCTGAAATTTTGCCTGACGCCGATGCGGTTTTTGCAACGGCAGACATGATCGTCAAGGTCAAAGAGCCTTTGGCGATAGAACGCGCCAAGCTGCGTGCCGGACAGCTCCTCTTCACCTACCTTCACCTTGCACCCGATATGGCACAAACCGAAGATCTGCTTGCCAGTGAAGCGGTGTGTATTGCCTATGAAACCGTCACCGGACCTAATAACAGCCTACCGTTGCTGGCACCTATGTCGGAAGTGGCAGGACGGATGTCGATACAAGCTGGTGCCGCTTGCCTAGAAAAATCCCAAGGTGGTGTGGGGCTATTGCTGGGCGGGGTTGCGGGTGTCGCCCCGGCAAAAGTGAGTATTATTGGCGGTGGTGTGGTGGGTTCTAATGCCGCACAGATGGCCGTTGGGCTAGGCGCTGAAACGACTATTCTGGATAACAATATTGATACCCTGCGTAAACTCAATGCTCAATTCGGGGCTAGTGTAAAAACCGTCTATTCCAACCAACAAAATCTTGAAGACGCGGTTGTCGGCGCAGATTTAGTGATTGGCGGCGTGTTAATCCCAGGGGCTGCGGCACCGAAACTGGTCAGTGAAGCGATGATACAAGCTATGCGCCCAGGCTCTGCGGTGGTTGATGTCGCCATCGATCAGGGTGGCTGTTTTGCAACGTCAAAAGTCACCACCCATGATGCGCCAACCTATATTGTCGATGATGTAGTGCACTATTGTGTCGGTAACATGCCCGGCGCCTTGGCCCGGACTTCTGCTTTCGCCCTCAACAATGCCACCCTGCCATACATCCTCCGCTTGGCAAACCTTGGCTACAAACGCGCTTTGCAGGCCGATCTGCACCTCAAGAATGGTCTGAATGTCATCCATGGCAAGGTTACCAATGAAAGTGTGGCGAAAAGCCTCGATCTATCCTTTATCTCACAGGATAAAGCACTAGAGATCGCTTAAAACAAAAAAGGCCGGTAGCGAGTCACTCAACGCTTACCGGCCAAAGGATACATTCCGCGCCCTATTCCTTTTCCTCATACCCCTGTAATTTTATTCGTTTGTTCGTCTTCCTGTTTAGCTCAACAATCAAACAAGCAAAATACATAAGGGATCGAATAATGAGCCACGTTTTCCATCGTCACTGCCATGCCCAGCTACCGACCGTTGTCAGTGGTGATGGGATATACCTTACTGACAGCGAAGGGAAGCAATACCTCGACGGCTGTGGCGGTGCTGCCGTATCGAACTTAGGCCACAACCATCAGCGAGTAAAAGTCGCTATTGCCAAACAGCTTGAGAGTATTCCCTATGCCCACACCGGCTTTTTCACCAGCGATAACAGTGAGCGGTTAGCAACACGATTAGCTGAACTTGCACCAGACGCTTTAAACCATACCTATTTTGTCAGTGGCGGCTCCGAAGCTGTTGAAGCCGCATTGAAAATGGCCCGTCAATACTTCGTCGAAAAGGGGAAACCACAAAAGAGCCAATTCATTGCCCGGCGGCAAAGTTACCATGGCAATACCTTGGGCGCACTCTCGGTCGGTGGCAATGAATGGCGACGTGAGCCTTTCAGACCGATACTCTCAGCGGCACACCATATTGCCCCCTGCTATGCCTATCGCGATCAACAAAAGGAAGAGTCAGAACTCGCCTATAGCTATCGTATCGCAGATGAATTAGAACAAAAGATCCTTGAGCTTGGTGCAGATAACGTCATGGCATTCATTGCTGAACCCGTTGTCGGTGCTACCGCAGGGGCACTGCCAGCCACCGAAGGGTATTTTAAAAGGATCAGAGAAGTATGCGATAAATATGATGTGTTACTGATCCTGGATGAAGTCATGTGCGGTATTGGTCGTACCGGCAGTTTCTTTGCGTTCGAGCAAGAAGGTATTGTGCCTGATATTGTCACTGTCGCTAAAGGACTCGGCGCCGGCTACCAACCGATAGGTGCAGCCATCGTCCACGACAAAATCTACACGGCGATCGCCGAGGGTTCAGGCTTCTTCCAGCATGGCCACACCTTTATGTGTCATCCGATGGCATGTGCAGCAGCCCTAGCAACTATCGACACCATTATCGAAGACGACCTGCTCAGTGTCGTTAAACGACGTGGCGAGCAACTGATGTCAAAGCTCAACGAGGCACTGGGACCACTGCCTTATATCGGAGATATTCGTGGCAAAGGGTTATTTATCGGTATTGAGTTGGTCAGCAATAAACTGTCGAAGACACCGCTTCCTAATAATACACAGGCCCATAAAGCCATTAAATCAGAAGCGATGAAAAACGGCCTGATGTGCTACCCCATGACAGGGACTATTAACGGCAAAGCCGGCCACCATATTTTGTTAGCCCCACCGTTTATCATCGAAGAGCACCAATTGGATGAGTTGGTTGGCAAATTAAAAACCTCGCTACTCAGCGCTTCGGCAAGATGGATGTAGTTATTAACAGTTAACTATCGCTATGGGTTATCAAAACACAGGAGTTGAACAGATGGAAAATAAACTCACTATCGGCCAAACCGCCATTATTGTGGCTCCTAACGGTGCAAGAAAAACCAAAGCCGATCATCCAACCTTGCCGATGAAACAGCAGGAAATTCTTGATGAGGTTATCGCCTGCCGGGACGCCGGTGCAGCCATGGTGCATCTCCATGCTAGGGATAATCGTGGGAAACACTCATTGGAGATCGAAGATAACCTCCATTTATACCATGCTCTCAAAGAGAAAGTCGGAAACAGCATTATTGTTCAGCTGACCACCGAAGCCGTCGGGCAATATTCCCCCGAACAACAAATGGCCCTAATCAATGAAGTCAAACCGGAAGCCGCTTCCTTTGCCTTAAGCGAGTTGCTCCCTGACGGCCACGCTCAAGATGCTGCATACCTAAATAAAGCCAGCACGTTCTTTCATAACATCGCTGCACAAGACTGCATCGCACAATATATTCTCTATAGCCCTCAGGATTTAACACGTTATTTCTCGCTGCTAGAACAAGGAATATTACCCCGACACAATCATCACATATTGTTGGTACTGGGCCGTTACGACAAGCTCCAAACCGCCACCCCGCAAGACCTGCCTCCCTTTTTGCAGCAACGTCTGTTTCACCATGACAGACGCTGGGCAGTCTGTGCATTTGGAAAATATGAACATCTTTGCCTAGCAGCGTCTATGATTATGGGTGGAGATATTCGAGTTGGCTTTGAAAATAACCATGTTAATCATCAAGGTACATTAGCCTTAAGCAACGCAGAACAAGTGGCTAACATCGCCGATACCGCCAAGCTCCTTGGCCTCGGCACCCTTGATGCTAACCATTTTCGCCAGCTCCTCACGGCTTAGCCAGACGCCGTATCCATTGGCTTAGCTTTATTGCGTAAAACTCATTATGAAGGGACTTCTATGGGATCTATCAACAAACTTTTTGCTGTCACCGGTGCCGCAGTGCTTCTCGGTGCATCTTCATTTTCCGTTGCTGAAAGCCGCTTTGTCACCATCGGAACCGGTGGGGTGACAGGGGTTTACTATCCAACAGGCGGAGCCATTTGCCGCTTAGTCAATAAAGACAGAAAAGATCACAACATTCGCTGCTCGGTAGAAAGTACTGGAGGCTCCATTTACAACATCAATACCATTCGAGCGGGTGAACTCGATTTGGGTATCGCCCAGTCAGATTGGCAATATCATGCTTATAACGGCACCAGTAAATTTGCCGATAATGGTGCGTTCAAAGATCTGCGCGCTGTATTCTCCATCCATCCCGAACCGTTTACTATCGTTGCCCGTGCCGACTCTGGAATCAAAACGTTTGAAGATCTTAAGGGCAAACGCGTCAATATTGGTAACCCAGGTTCAGGTCAGCGCGGTACGATGGAAGTACTAATGGAAAGGTATGACTGGACCATGGAGGACTTTAAACTGGCATCAGAGTTAAAAGCCTCGGAGCAGTCAAAAGCACTTTGTGACAACAAGATCGATGCCATGATCTACACCGTGGGTCACCCGAGTGGAGCAATCAAGGAAGCAACCACGTCTTGTGATAGCAAAATCATCACCGTTGCCGGAGACAAAGTAAATAAGCTGATTGAAGACAATAGCTTCTACCGCGTTGCGACAGTACCAGGCGGTATGTACAAAGGTAACGCCATTGATGTCACCACCTTTGGTGTCGGTGCCACATTTGTTTCTTCTACCTCTGTGCCAGATGACGTGGTGTACAACATCGTTAAGTCCGTATTTGAAAACTTCGATGACTTCAAGAAACTTCACCCAGCTTTTGCTCATTTGAAGAAAGAAGAGATGATCAGAGACGGACTGTCAGCACCTATTCATCCTGGTGCTGCGAAATACTACAAAGAAGTCGGCTTGATGTAATCACGACATTACAAGCAAAATCAAAGCTAACACTGCAATATTGTCTATAACAGCAAAGAGCGCATATGCGCTCTTTGTTTTTATGGGCTGAATATTGGCTGACGAAATCAGAGGCTCATGATCTTTTTGAACTCTTCTTCGCTGTATTTTTTCTCAGTACTCTTGGTCATGTCCGTCATCATCTTATAGCGGATCTCCGTTGCCATGCTCAATGTTCGCTGGAGCTGACCATAAGAGAAATCGGATGCCATTTCTACTGCGGTCGCCTTATCCTGGCTGTACATGTCTTTTAGCAACATATCCATATTGCTAACCTGCTTATACAGTTTGGATTCTTCCTTATCCCAAGTTTCTTTTAGCATCGGCAAGTATTTATCTGGGTTGGCCGTTGCCAGCGCCGTCAGGCTGCGGAACTGCCAGTAAGCCGAGTCATCGCTGTAAGTATCGGTCCCTACGGTGTATGGCGTTGGGTATTCTTGCAGGCTAGTGTACAACGGGACTAATACCGACTCAGACAGCACGCCGTAGCTTTGCCAGATAACACCTTGGAATTCTTTCGGCATGTCTGGACGAAGCTGGATAATATGAGATTCAAGCTGACGTTCGACGCGGATAGGTCGTTCGCCCTTGTCAGCTAACTTGGTTCCCTCATAGGTCGAGCCCAGCACGCTGGCCACATCCTGTACCGAGATCTTATCATCAGGCTTCATAAACAGCGGGTATTGTTGCTCGCGGACATCTTGTACCTGTGAGGGTGTCAGCATCGCCTGCCCCAACCACTCGCGATCAACATTATAGGTATCGCCAATCACACCAAAGGCTTTGGCGAAGTTGAACGAACGTGAATCTGGCTTATCTAGCAGTTGGTTATCTTCAACAAAATCCAACAGCCCAGTCGAGTGCATCACACCTTTCGCATCCAGATCAACACCATGGATCCGCAATCCATTGGCAATCATTGCGTAGCTGTTATCCGGCACTTTTACCGCAATCCAATGATGGCCAGAACCAATTTCGAACAACCAAGCCTCGTTAACATCCGCAATATACAGGCTGTTACCTTCACCTGCGCCGTACTCTTCAATGTATTGGCCAAGCAACTCTACCCCTTCCTTCGCGGTTTTCACCTGCGGCAGAATAAGTGTTGGGATCACCGCTTCAATGATCCCCGGTTTTACCAATGGATCAGCCTTCGCCGCTTTGTCGTTCACCTCGGCACTGGTGGTGGCAGAAACCGCAACGTTATATTGGTTTATACCCCGCTCTTCGTAATATTTGCCGTCTTTATCGACCGTTAACGCATCCCAATCCGGAATCGCCGAATAGGCATAAAATTGTGTTGGCATTGGCACAACCAAGCCATTACCCAAGGTCCAATCGCCATTTTCATTGATTTGCTGTGGACGATAGGCAAGGTGTTTATTCCAGTTGTTAATACCAAAATCTTCATTACGGGCAATCATGATACTGCCATCAACCGACGCCCCTTTACCGACAATCAGGCCAGTACAAGCGTTAGCACTCAAGCTTATTGCGGACAACACGGCAGCACTTAACAGCGTAATAGACATTTTATTCATCGTATCTCTCCTATGGTGTAACCACCCATCAAAAGAATGAAATATTATTCACTTATTCTATTTATTTTGATTAATACAGCACGTATATCGACTTATTAATCAAAAGGCAGTGTAAACACAAATAAGATTCATGTTTGCTGATAAGATCACGAATAAGGAGATACAAGGAAATTAACGCTACGAAGTATACGTTTGGCTACTGGACATCATCTCACCAAGCCACTGGTTGAAAACACAGACCTTCCGAGAGTGCCGTTTATAGTGAGGAACAATAACATAATAGCCATAATGGCTTTCCATTATCGCGTTAAGCGGATTAAAGAGTTCCTTGCTAGCAATAAGGCCATCGACCATAAAATCAGGCAGCAGTGCCAAGCCCTGCTGACTTCTCACCGCCGCGAGAGACATATAAAAGTGCTCAAACCCCACCCCATGATATTCCATCGGGAATTCAATATTTTGGTGGGTTTTAAATTGCTCCCACAACTGAGGCCGGGTCACTTGGGGCAGAAAAACATGTTTTGCCAAATCATCGCTATATCGAATCGGCGTTTTCCTAAGTAACTCAGCCGAGACAATCAAGCGAAGGTTTTCCCGGCACAACAACGTGGCGTTTTCATAATATTTTGCCAGCGGTAAACACCGAATAACAATATCATTTTCATTGCTGATATCTTGCACTGGCCCATCGCCCGTTTTCAGCTGAACCTGAATATTGGGAAAGGCTTCAGCAAAGCGGTTAATGAGCGGGATCAACCAAAGGCTAGCAAAGGATGGGGTCACATTCACCGTCAGCACCTCGTCAACTTGATCGAGCTGGCGTAAGCTGGCCGTGGCGTTTTGTAAGGCTTCCAAGGTTTCAGCAATTTGTGGTAAATAACGCAACCCCACACTCGATAGCCGAATCCCGTTGAGGTGGCGTTCAAACAGTGGCAGCCCTAACTGCTGCTCTAACTGAGATATCTGCTTGCTGACTGCCCCTTGGGTGAGGGAAAGCTCTTTTGCCGCCTTCGAAAAACTCAAATGGTTTGCCACTGCAATAAAGGTTCTGAGTGCCCTTATCGAGGGAAGCTCTTTCATATTTAGCACAGCCGCACCTTAAATCATTCAATGTTTAAATTTCAATTTATGCCCTCAGACAAATATATTCAATAAAAATCAGGGACATCTAGTCGATTAAACCTAAAACCAGAAAGCCTAAATGCAATAAAAAAGGAGCCCTTATGCTCCTTAATTATCATGCTTGATCGTATTTAAAATGCGCTTTTTCCAGCGCATCAAGATCATCACTACAAATCAGATCTTTTAGTGCGGCAAACTTACTCTCTGGCCAATCGTAAATTTTCAACGCAATCAGCCGTTCTATCTTCTCAGGCGTAAAGCGTTTACGAATAGCTTTCGCAGGACTGCCACCAACAATCGCATAAGGCTCCACATCTTTGGTGACCACGCTATTGGCAGCAACAATCGCCCCTTCACCAACAGTTACGCCCGGCATTATCATGGCACGCATGCCTATCCAGCAGCCATCACCAAGATGAGTGTCTCCCTTGGACTGATAAGCTTCATCAATTTTGTCCATAAACGGGTAGAGCGAAAACCAATCAGCACGATGGGTATGGTTACCGCCCATCAGTATCACGGCTTCAGCGCCAATACAGACATAATCGCCAATATACAGCTTATCGATTTCCCAGCGCGGTTCACGATGACAAGTTTGCTCATCGCCATGGAGGTAACGCACGACAGAACGCTCGAAACCATTGTCGTAAGCATCGCTGTAGTAACTGTGAGTGCCTTTGATGGAAATATTTTGGTTTTTGACGGTCGCATGGAGCATTTCCATTTTCGACCAATGTTTATTATTCGTCATCGCTTAGTTCTCTTTAAAACAGAAAAAACAGTTAGCCGACGAAAAAGCAATTCAAGACCATCAACCAAACGTCCGCACCTGCAGGTTATTACGGCGAACATGGGTATATCTGTATTGGTGGTCTCGCTTTATTCTTCGGCAGTAAATAATTGAAGTTTATCTACTGCCTGCGCTAAGCGACTTGGGGTTGCTTGAGGTAAGCAATTTTGGCAACGAAGACGCAAGTTTTTTTGCTAGTAAGCTTAGTCATCTTGTGCACCTCCGTTATTGAATGGTTTAAATTGAATGTTTCAGTGCGGATATCTTAGCGATATATCGCTTTCGGTCAATCTTTGCTTGCACGATGAAACAGAAAACTAACGTTACCGTTATGAAACGTAGCCTTCGAAGAACAGATAGAGCAGGACGTTCGAGAATACAGTGCAGAGACTCTGCATTATCAGCAGGACACAACAATTACAAAAGATACCAAAAGCAAAATAAAGCCCTTAAAAATCACCTTCCTTAGAAATAAACACCTAGAAGCACTACAACACTTAGCATAAGAAAAATTGATCAATCTCAAGCCTGCCCATCGATTTGTCTTATAATATAACTAAAATAAATTTGAATGATTCAAATAATAAAGGAAGGTACACATGGGATTTTCACAGCGTTTTGTTAAACCTATTGTCGCTATATCGGTGATTTTGGCTGGTTCTGCTATTGCGACTCACATCAAGTCTCGTAATAGTGATGAGCTTGATTTACAGAGTTCAACAGAATGCTTGGCTGAAAGTCTAGACAAAGGTTGCAATGATAGTCATAGCGTTCGTGACACTAATGGCTATGTTCTGGTGAAGTAATTCAAATACAGTACTGACTGCAGCATAATTTCACCCCTACAATAGGAAATTATCCGCTGTCGCAAGAGTGGAATAATAAAAAGGATTAGCTGTTACGCTAATCCTTCTTTCTTTTCATGCCTCTGACTGTGACGTAGAGCGCTAAGCTAAGGTCAATCAAACAGCTCTATCACTAACTTGTTATTCTTGATAACCAAGTTTGGCTCGGCCGATTTGATTAAGGCTTCCTGCACTGTTGAACTATCAAGCTTGTACACCGGCTGTTTTGATAGCGCGTAACCAATCATAGATACCGCTGGCTTTAAGAGTTTTTTGACTTCTGGAGTAAGCTGTTTACTACTTTCATCAAAGCGCTCTAAACGCAGGGATTTTAAATATACTTCGCCACTGTCTTTGTCATATTCAGGGTTCGCACTGAATTCGACATCCAAATCTAGCCCCATACTCTGCATACTGAACATCTGAACTTGTGCATTGGTACTGGCAAACACAGACACCCGGTCGGCATCAGCACGGCCAATTTTGACCTCTAAATCTTCCACCGCAACCTCTGCATACATGACATTTTCAACCCCGACCGATTGATCAAGGCTGACCGAATCTTGCAGGTAATTGGTCATATCTTGCTCTGTAATGCCGTAACTGGCGCAGCCCCCAAGCAAAGCAGCGGCCAATGCCACAGAAAATATTTTAACTTTTGTTTTTATCATCTATCACTACTCTTAACTATCTCCTCTTCTATTGTTAGCACAACAATAGAAAAGAGTTTCCTATGCTTTGTTCTAATGTCATCAATACATCATTCCTGCTCGTATCAAGTCATCATGATGTCAGTATTTCATGGCTAAAGACCAGATCAAAAAAGCCAGCAACATTTTGCTGGCTTAATCATCAATGGGAACAGGAGTGTGCCAAATTTACATTTGCGCGAGCTGTGACTTTCTTTCCTTATTCACCACACAAAAGTTTCCGCGCTTGGTACGGCACTTCGAGCAACGTTCACACTCAACCGGTGATCTATCGCCTTCTTTCCAGCGCTTTACCAAATGCGGCTCAGAAAGCAAAGGACGTGAAAGCGCGAAATACTGAATATTGGTGTTATTTGCAATCTTTTCTATCGCCGCAATATCCGTTAAACCACCCACGGTGATCACCGGTACATTCACTTCTTGGCTGATAGCGTGACCGTATTCATGAAAGTAACCTTCCTCTTGAAGAGTGTGCCCATCAAAAGACTGGCCGATCATGGTGTTTGCTTTGCCGTGAATATTGCCAGAGATGATAATAGCATCAACCCCGACGTCTTCCAGTTTTCGGCAAATGATGCGAGTTTCATCGAAAGTTAGACCGCCGTCAAAGAATTCAGATGCCGTTAATTTAACGAGAATTGGAAAATCATTACCCACCAGCTTTCTGGTTTCAACGTAGATCTCCATCAAAAAACGCATGCGGTTCTCTAGGCTACCACCGTATTCATCTTCACGACGGTTGTAATATGGGCTTAGAAACTGATTGATAAGATAAGTATGGGCAGCATGGATTTCAACGCCATCAAAGCCGGACTTTTGGGCCCTCAAGCTCGCCTCGGCAAATGCCTTAACGATATAATCAATTTCTTCCTTGGTCATCGCTTTGCCCTGAGTTTGGGTACCTTTCTCTGGTACTTCACTTGGCGCGAAAATGACCCTTTCGCCTAGGTTAAACGTGGTCTTAGTGCCACCGTAGGCCAACTGCATGACAATTTTAGAGTCATTGCGATGAACCAACTCGGTCAGTTTCTTGTATTCACCGATAAAGGAATCATTGTAGACCCCCATCATCCCTGCATTGGGCTTTTCTTCTTCTACAATGTTTGCATAACCCGTTACGATCAAACCGACTTCACCTTGCGCGAGTTCTTCATAGATAGCGTAAAGCTTATCCGTCATATGGCCGTCTTCTGTCGCCATATTTTCCCACGTTGCACTGCGCATGAAACGGTTCTTTAATGTCATGCCGCCAATGCGGGTTTCAGTAAACAAAGTGCTCAAGTCCAATCCTCTACAAATATCGTGTGGTACACAAAAAGTGGTGGCCGATATTACCGAGGATCCCAAAGGCAAAACTTAATCTAGATTAAGTAATAGCGATACATCGCACCACAATCTACGCCGAGCCACGGATAATCAGTTCAGGCGCCAATACAACTTTCTCAGCAACTTGATCACTCGCTTTCATCTTTTGCACAAGTCGCTTACCGGCTTGTTCGCCAATATCTTTGGCCGTTGACGACATAAAGGTCAGCGGTGGATGGGTAAGTTCTGCTTCAGCCACATCATCAAAACCAATTAGGGCGACTTGCTGGCCGATATAGTTATCACGTCCCACGGTACGGTTAGCTCGCTCGACACCATATACGGCCCCCAACGCGGTAGCTGGCCGATGGCACAAGATAGCGGTGATCTTCGGATGTTGGGTCAGCAATTCTTGAACCGTATTGGCAGCCGCTTTTTGGCTGCCCTCGCATTCGACAATCCATTCACTTTTAAACGGCAGTCCATACTGGATCAAGGTCGTGCAATAGCCGCCGATACGTTCTGCGCGAGTAAGAGAGTCCCCTTGCCCACCGACGTAGGCAATATGCCTGTGACCCTGTTCAACCAAATGCTGGGTAGCACGCTTGGCGGCCAATGTATTATCAGGCACCACGTAGTCGATATCATCATTGACGGTCGCCCGCGCGACACAAATCGCTGGTACTTCAGATTGCGCCAACATATCAATCACACTCTGGCTCGCCCCTCTCAGTGGGCTAAATGCCACACCGGCCACGCCTTGTTGAAGCATCGATTGTACGCATGCTTCCAATCGCTCAGGCGAATCGCCGCACTGGGCCAGGAATAACATGAAGCCATGCTTTTCGAGGATCTGGCTAAAACCTGCGGTGATCTCGGTATAAAAGGGATCGGTAATGTCCTTCAACACCAAACCGACCAAGTTGGATTGGTTCGAGCGTAAATTCGCGGCAGCCTTATTACGCACATAACCCAAGGCCTTGATCGCATCATTAACCTTGATAATCGTCGCCTCGGAGATCCGCCCCTTATTACCAAGCACCAACGAGACAGTCGATACCGACACCCCTGCATATTCAGCAACATCTGTGATTTTTACTTTTCTTTGGCTCATTAGCAGCACGTATCCGTCTTCGAGACACCAAGGATATTACATGCAAGTAAAACGTTCTATCGAGCTTTTCACACTTTTACCTCGATCACAGTTTAAATCACTAGCGGAAAACCGATCAGATTTCGTGATCCAACCAGCGAAATCAACTGATAAAACGTTTTATCCTATTTGCGAGAACACATTCAACACGTTGATGCATGAGCATAGATGGCTCTGCCTCAGCGTTTTTTTTCAAAAGTTTGATAAAACGTTTTATCAACTCTACCTACGACAATAATAAGGTTAGGGGTTACCCACTATGTCCAATACATCAAAGAAAACAACCTTATGGGAGTTTTTCCAGAGCCTCGGAAAAACCTTCATGCTACCAGTCGCCCTGCTGGCATTCTCGGGTATTTTACTCGGTGTCGGCAGCTCGCTGTCGAGCAGCGCGGTAAAAGAAAGCATTCCATTCTTGGATTTCATGCCACTGCAACTACTGTTCATGTGGATGACAAAAATCGGTTTGGTTGCCTTTATTTACCTGCCAATCATGTTCGCCGTTGCCATCCCGCTTGGGCTAGCACGTGAAGAAAAAGGAGTTGCCGCCTTTGCTGGTTTCGTTGGCTACGCGGCTTTGAACCTGTCCATCAACTTCTACCTTACTGTAGCCGGTGTACTCGGTAATGCCGATCAAGAAGCCGCTTACGGCGTGAAATCAATCATTGGTGTCGATTCTATCGACACCGGTATCTTAGGCGCGGTGATTGTCGGTATTATCGTGGCGAAGTTGCATGCACGTTTCTACACCTATAAGATGCCTGATGCGCTGGCTTTCTTCGGTGGCGCTCGCTTTGTTCCTATCATCACCACTGTAGTGCTGGGTGTGGTTGGTCTTATCGTTCCGTTGATCTGGCCTTACTTTGCAGCAGGTATCAACGGTGTCGGTACGGCGATTTCTCACGCCGGTCCATTTGGTCCATTCTTGTTCGGTGCCGGTGAACGCCTGCTTCTTCCTTTTGGCCTACACCATATCCTTGTTGCCTTGATCCGCTTTACTGAAGCCGGCGGCACCATGGACGTGTGTGGCAATACTGTTAGCGGCGCCCTGAATATCTTCTATTCTGAGCTTTCTTGTTCAACTACTGAGAGTTTCTCATCTTCTGCTACCGCCTTCCTGTCTCAGGGGAAGATGCCTGCCTTCCTTGGTGGCTTGCCGGGTGCTGCATTGGCGATGTACCACTGCTCGCGCCCTGAAAATCGCGGCAAAGTAAAAGCGCTGCTGCTATCGGGCGTGGTGGCCTGTGTGGTCGGTGGTATCACCGAGCCGCTTGAGTTCCTGTTCCTATTCGTGGCACCAGCTCTGTACCTGATCCACGCTGTATTAACGGGCCTTGGCTTCATGATCATGGGCCTACTGGATGTCACTATCGGAAATACCGACGGTAATATCATCGACTTCTTCATCTTCGGTATCCTGCAGGGAACGGCAACCAAATGGTATCTTGTACCTGTTGTGGCCGGGATCTGGTTTGCGGTTTACTACTCAGTATTCCGCTTCGCTATTACCCGCTTCAACCTGAAAACGCCGGGACGTGAAGTAGAAAGTGCCGAGCAAATTGCCGCAGCTGTAACTGGTGAGAAAACCACTGGCTACAAAGGTGACATCATCCTCGAAGCCCTTGGCGGTGCCGATAACATTGAGTCACTGGACAACTGCATCACTCGCTTGCGTCTTTCAGTAACAGACATGTCACTGGTTAACGATGCGGTGCTCAAAGCCAACGGCGCTTTGGGTGTGGTGAAGCTTGATGCCCATAACCTACAGGTGGTGATTGGCCCTCAGGTTCATTTGGTGAAAAATGAAATCCAAAGCCTGATGCCTGCTTAATCATCAGTGGTTACTGCCTGTCACTCCAGTAGTAGTAAGACCTGTTCCAGTGGGGAGCCTGCTCCCCACTTGGTATAAGACTGTGCTTTTCAAGCAAGAGCACAACCTTATACGTTGTTCTACGAGGCACTTATGTTTGATTTCTCTACTCCCGTTAACCGCTATGGCACTTACTGTACCCAATGGGACTATGTCCAAGATCGTTTTGGTGAAGCCGATCTCCTCCCATTCACTATTTCTGATATGGATTTTGAAACGGCACCCTGTATCCAGCACGCCTTGCAGCAACGCCTCACTCACGGCGTATTGGGTTACAGCCGCTGGAACCATGATGACTTTAAGCACGCTATTACGGGCTGGTTTACCAAACGCTACCAGGCAGAGCTTGACCAAGAGGCCCTCGTCTATGGCCCTTCGGTAATCTACATTATTGCGCAGCTCATTACCCACTGGAGTCAGCCAGGCGATGGTGTACTGATCCATACCCCGGCCTATGATGCTTTCGGAAATATGTTTGAAGCCAACCAGCGCCAATTGCTGCCAAGCCCGCTGCTCAAAACCGCGATGGGGTATGACGTAGACTGGAAGCAATTTGAACAACAAGCTGCCCGTAAAAAGTGCAAAATCTTGTTACTTTGCAGCCCGCATAACCCGACAGGACGAGTATGGCGCCGCGACGAGCTTGAGCGGATGGCAAACATTTGCCAGCGCCACGACGTTAAAGTGATTTCCGATGATATTCATATGGACATGGCCTATTCCCACTACCTACCGTGGTCAGCAGTGGCTACCAACAAAGATTGGGCTTTGGTGAGTTCAGGCTCGAAGTCATTCAACATTCCGGCCCTGACTGGTGCTTATGCCTTTATTCCCGATTCAGTATCGCGAGAACAGTACCTAAAGCAACTCAAGGCAGCACATGGATTATCATCCCCTTCTATCTTGGGGGTGATCGCGCATATCGCCGCCTACCAACAAGGTGACGAATGGTTAGATGCACTCAAGGAGTACCTGCAACAAAACTTGAGAACAGTGGCGGAGAGACTCAACACCGCATTTCCTGCAATTAACTACCAAGTGCCAGAAGGCACCTATTTGGCTTGGATTGATCTCAACCCTCTGAACATTAATATGGATGCCCTACAGCAGATACTTATTCATGAGCATAAGGTCGCCATCATGCGCGGTGATACCTATGGCGAAGAAGGGAAAGGCTATATCCGTTTAAATGTCGGTTGCTCGTTGAGTAAGGTAGAAGCGGGGTTAGATGCCCTGATAACGGCAATCAAGCAACTACAGCCATAACCGAAATAAGATAGCGATGACACACTCATTGGCATCGCTACCTCACAATTCTCATTCGGTAACAGAATATTTATAGTGACTAACCATTCGTTTTTGATAACCTAATCACCAACAGTAAACGATTGAGGCAACAAAGGAATGGTACTCATACTGCTATGCATTGTGTGTGGTTTGCTGACCTTGATGGCAGTCAAAGAGCGCGGGCAGTTTCGTAATTTATTTGCCGCCAGCGCACTTATAACATGTGTAATCAGTGGCTTTTTCTTGTTCGAACACATTCAGGAAGAGCGACGCCTTCGAGCCCTGACACCTTCAGCTCCTCAGTTTGAATTTGAAACCACCAGCCCACAAAATTATCTCAACACCGAGGGCGATGATTTCAGCTTTGAAGATCTTGAAGCGATCGCTTTCGAACTCGTCCGCCAATTAAAAGAATCAGAAGACAATAACCAATCCCTTCGGCAACGGCTCGATAGCAAACGGCAATTTATCTTGGATAATTGGGATGATGAACTACCTGGCGAACTAGATATTGGCGACGAATCCCTGCGATAGCCATCACACTTGCCTCCGACTATTCGGCGTAATCTATGCAACTTACACATTATCACTGCACAAAAAATTATGATCACGCCGATTGATTCCTTTGACCCTATCAACTTCCGCCATTTCCTTCATCAATACCCAGAGCTTTCACACCATGAGCGTCAAACCGCAGCGTTGATAAGCCAACAGCTGCGTCAATTTGGCCTTGCCCCAAAAACTGACCTCGGGGGTCACGGTATTGTGGTGGAATTCGACAGCGGTAAACCGGGTGAAACCAGTCTGTTTCGTGCCGATTTCGATGCCCTGCCGATTCATGAACAAGCATGCCACCATTATGCTTCCTGCCATTCCGGGATCATGCATGCCTGCGGCCATGATGGACATACCGCTACCTTGATGATGGTCGCCAAATTCCTCTGCGCGCATCCACCGGTCACAGGCAAGGTTCTGTTACTGTTTCAACCCGCAGAAGAAACAGGAGCCGGTGCCGCAGCCATGTTGCAAGAACCTTGGCTCGCCCAGCAACATATTGATAATGTCTTTGCTTACCATAACCTGCCCGGTTACCCGCTCAATACGGTAGTCATCAAACCCAATACGTTTGCCTGCGCCTCAACCGGCGTGACTATTGAGTTGTTTGGTAAAACCTCCCATGCAGCTAAACCTGAAGACGGCTTACCTCCGACTTTCGCGATGATGGAAACCATCACGTTGATCCAACAATTGCCTGAGCTGTTTCCCGATGTATTCGCATTAACTACCGTGGTGCACGCCTCACTTGGCGAAACGGCTCAGGGCGAGGCCGCGTTCGGTACCGCACCGGGTTATGCAAAAGTAGTTGCAACACTACGCAGCGATAACAGCCAAACTCTTTTGGCGATGAAGTCCCTTATCGAGCAACAAATCGCCGCCTTGTGTAAGCAGGAACAGCTCGGCCTCGAAATATCATGGCAGGAGTGGTTCAATGCCACCGTCAACTCACAACCACATTGCGAGCAGCTTATCCGGCAAGCCAGACTACATGGCCTACCGGTCAATATTATTGAAGAGCCAATGCGATGGTCGGAAGATGTGGCGGAGTTTCTCGCTAAATGGCCCGGCGTACTGTTCTGCCTTGGTAGCGGCGAAGATCACCCTCAGCTCCATAACCCCGACTATGACTTCCCGGATAAACTTATCGCCACAGCCAGTCAGTTGTTCTGTACATTGATTGAAGAAAAACATGGCAACGTGAGTGGCATGGCGATCGATTAACAAATCGGAACGATTAATCGGCAAGAAGGCTCTAGAAGTTAGCGGAAGGATTGAAATATAATAATACAATTATTCACCTTCTGAATCCCTTTATGCAACAAGGAGCCCTCTTGCAACTCTCTCCATTTGTTAAGAAAAACCTCACAACCGCGTGGCCGCTCGCCATGAACGCCTTGCTGATGCAGTCGATGTTATTAATCGACACAGTATTGATCTCACCACTTGGAGAAGTCCCTGTTGCCGCCATTGGTATTGCCACTGCCATTGTCGCTTTCTTGCTTGGTTTTCAAAACGCGCTGGCAAACGGTACCCAGTTGGTGATCAGCCGGGCATATGGCTCGGGTCGTTCCGAAGCGCTAAGCGACTCGATCCTAAGCGGAATGGCAATAAACTTAGGTGTTGCAATGCTCTTTTCGATGTTGCTGTTTGTGTTCGGAGAGCAACTGGTTGGCCATATTACCCGAGATCCTGAATTGCTTAAATTAACCGTGGGTTACTTAAATATATCCACCTTAACCCTGCTATTCAGCGCCATCACCCAGGTCATGATTGCTGGTTTCAATGGGTTAGGTAAAACCAAAATTCCTTTTAAGGGCTATCTACTTGAATTGCCAGTCAATACCGTGGCAACTTACCTGCTTATCCACTCATGTGGCTTGGGTGTTACTGGGGCAGCATTAGGCAGTTTAGTCGCCATTATGGTGCGCACAGGCTTCCTTGCTTACTGCGTCAATTTGGATGACATATTCACCCTGCGCAAACCAGAGAAACTCGCTAATTTTGCTTATCTTACCAAGCGCCATTTTATTGAAATTTTTCCGATTGCGGCCAATATGGCCATGCTGGCCGTCGGGGCAACTATTTACCAACTGCTTTATTCGCAGCTAACCCTATACGCCTATGTTGCCATCACCTTGATCATGCCATGGGTCAGAATGGGGAGCCAATTTACAGCGGCATGGTCTCACTCGACCGCCATACTGATCAGTCAGGCGATTGGAGCCAACAAACTTGATTGCTTGAAAAGCAATGTAGACACTAGCATTAAAATAACCATCATCTTTGCCATCATGGCATCACTCGGCTTTTCTCTGCTTAGCGTATGCCTACCATTTATTTATCCAGAGATGAAACCAGAAACATACCAAGCCCTCGCACTGATTGCTCCACTTTATATATTCTTACCCCTAGTTCGCACCTATAACTCTGTGCACGGCCATGCGCTCAGGGCACTGGGAAAAACCAAAGCAGTATTTGCCATCAATTTCTCCGGTCAATGGCTGGTATCACTGCCTTTGCTGGCTATCCTCATCCAGTTCTTCGACGCTCCACTGTTTTGGGCGTTCGCTATCATGCCGTTCGAAGAATGTATCAAGGCGATCCCATTCCGCCACTTGGCACGCAAGACGCTCAATGAATTCGATCAAAGCAAAGCGGCAGCGCTGAATTACCACTAAATCGGCGGCGCTTCACCGGGGAGATATTTTCTCTTTGCTAATGATTTTTTCTCGTTAGCACGATATCTCCCCAGATCACAATTCAAAATCAGCGCAGATCTGGCTTAGATCAAAAAACTGTGAACTGGCGAAAATTTCAAAGCATTCTACGATTGCTTTAAGACGAGCAGACGTATATCCTTAAGCCATATAGTCATACAATAGTATTTTATAGTAGGAGTCTGAAATGACTAAACCAGTAATTGGTTTCATCGGTCTTGGCCTTATGGGCGGCAACATGGTTGAGAATCTTCAAAACCGTGGTTACGAAGTAAACGTAATGGATCTTAATAAAGATGCAGTTGCAGCAGTTCTAGCTCGTGGCAATGCATCTGAAGCAGCTTCTGGTAAAGAACTCGCTGAGAAAAGTGACATCGTTATGCTTTGCCTAACGACTTCTGAAGTTGTTGAGAAAGTAGTATACGGCGAAGCTGGTATCCTAGCGGGTATGTCTGAAGGCAAAACGCTAATCGACTTCGGTACTTCTATTCCAGCTTCTACTAAGAAGATCGGTGCTGACCTTGCTGAGAAAGGCGCAGGTATGATCGATGCTCCTCTTGGTCGTACTCCAGCTCACGCTAAAGATGGTCTTCTAAACATCATGGCAGCTGGCGACATGGAAACGTTCAACAAAGTTAAGCCAGTTCTTGACGAGCAAGGCGAAAACGTATTCCACCTAGGCGCTCTAGGTTCAGGTCACGTTACTAAGCTTGTGAACAACTTCATGGGTATGACAACTGTTGCAACTATGTCTCAAGCATTTGCTGTTGCTAAGCTTGCAGGTGTTGACGGTCAACAACTGTTTGACATCATGTCAGCGGGTCCTTCTAACTCTCCGTTCATGCAGTTCTGTAAGTTCTACGCTGTAGACGGCGAAGAGAAACTAGGCTTCTCTGTTGCTAACGCAAACAAAGACCTTGGTTACTTCCTTGCTCTTTGTGAAGAGCTAGGTACTGAGTCTCTAATCGCTCAAGGTACTTCTACTAGCCTACAAGCTGCAGTTGATGCAGGTCTTGGCCAGAACGACGTACCAGTTATCTTCGACTACTTCACAGGTCTTAAGAAGTAATTCGAACATAATTTGACTGCGGTGCTGAGGCTGTAACAGCTTCAGCACCGTTGTTATTTCTCCATCTAATATCCCCTCAGAACCACCTGAAAGTTCCCATCCCTCTTGAATACTAAAAATTCGCACCTAATCACGAGCAAACTAGCTATTCTCCCTGTAATACCAATCTGGATAAGTAGTTGATCAAGTATTTGCACTGGAAAAATCGTTGTTATCAAGGCAGATATTGCAGTAACTAGTGGCTCTAATTACAAAAGATCTAACGCAGAGAACAGCGGTTTTAACCGGCAAGACTGATCAAATAATTATGTAGGTTGGTATAACCATCAGAAGCAATTAAGATATTTCGTACCGACAATACCCTTTCTATATACTTACACTCTAAGTGGGTCAGAAAAGAGCAGGTATAATGTTCAATCACGAATTAGGGAAGATATGTCTAATCAGCACACTTCTTCTTATTGGATGCAGTACAACCAAAGACGTCAATAGCATCAGCAATGCCCCCGAACTCCAGGTAGTAAGCGATAGTAAGATTGCCGAATGGGTAGATAACAGCATCTTGGCTCCGCAAGGGCTGTCACTTGCACAAGACAATATCCGCTACCTTAAAGGGAGTGCAGATCTGAACCGTGATGGTTTTGCTGAACATTTTATCTTAATTCAAGACAGCTATTTCTGCGGCACTGGCGGCTGTACGGCGGTCATCTTCGACAACAAAGGCAACATACTCAGCCAAATGTCAGTGGTTAAAACTCCTGTCCTACTAGTTGAAAGCAGTAGCAACGGCTGGCAAGATTTTATGGTGTGGAGCAACGGCGCTTTCCGCTTGATGAAGAACAACGGTGTTTCATATCCAAGCAACCCTTCACTCGAACCCAGTATTGATAGAGTAGCCAACCAACAAGCTGCTATGGCAAAAGTGATAGAAACGGAGCTCTACCAACAAGATGGATATGACATAATACCTTTTGAAACCTTAAAAATATGGGCTCCAGCAAACATTTATGATTTTACTTTCAAACATTACGGAGACCCGCATGTTGTATATCACGCGGATGTAGATATGACGAGCGGGAAAGTAGATATCAAAGCGACAGCATCACAGTAGCACTTTAATTTATAAAAATAGAGGCGTTCAAATGGCATCTAAGCCATTTGAACGTTTGTCACACATAACCCTTACTAACAATCAGTGACCAATTGCCTGATTCGCCAATTTTTCTGGCTTGTCGAATATGGCGAACTTGGTGATCATCTGTTCAGACTCTTCATTCATTCCCACGACATCAACCATAGAGCCTACCTCCATAAACTTGATGATCACTTTATCTAATGCCCCAACGGCGGTGATATCCCAGAAATGCGCATCAGACAAGTCTATCGTTACGTACTTCGTTGGGTGTTTGAAGTTGAACATATCGATGAAGTTGTAGGCTGAGGCAAAAAATATCTGACCATGCACCTTATGTATTGTATGTTCATTGAGAACCACCACATCATCTGTCACCTTCATGATCTTGCGGCTGTGGTTGGCATAAAACACGGTCGAAACAACCACACCGACGACGACGCCAATCGCAAGGTTATGGGTGAGGACGACGGAAACGACAGTCGAAATCATCACAGCATTGGCATTCAGTGGGTGATGCTTGATATCAATGATCGACTTCCAAGAAAACGTACTAATAGAAACCATGATCATGACAGCGACCAAAGCTGCCATAGGAATTTGTTTCAGGTAATCACCGAGGAACACAACCATAATGAGTAAGAAAACCCCGGCAGCCAAGGTAGAAAGCCGCGTTCTACCGCCCGAACTCATGTTGATCATCGACTGACCAATCATTGCACATCCCGCCATACCACCGAACATGGCAGAGACCATATTCGCGATCCCCTGGCCTTTGCACTCAGCATTGTTGTCACTTGGTGTATCGGTAATGTCATCAATGATTTTTGCCGTCATCATAGATTCAAGCACGCCGACTACTGCCAATGCGAATGAATACGGGAGGATAATGTATAGCGTTTCGATTGAAAACGGGACATTTGGGATCAAAAAGACAGGGAGAGAATCAGGCAGTGCCCCCATATCCCCCACAGTACGAACATCAACCTTAAACATGACGGTACAGACAGTGATCGCAATGATACACACCAATGGAGAAGGCAATAACTTGCCAAGCTTAGGGATATACGGAAATAGGTAAATAATCCCCAACCCAGCTCCTGTTAACGCATAGACATGCCAAGTAACACCTGTCAGCTCTGGCAATTGCGCCATGAATATGAGGATAGCAAGGGCATTCACGAAACCTGTCACGATGGAACGCGAAACAAAACGCATGAGATCACCCAGCTTGAGCAACCCAATGGTGTATTGCAGGATCCCAGCCAAAAAAGAAGCGGCTAATAAGTATTCCAGGCCATGCTCTTTCACTAATGTCGTCATTAGCAAAGCCATTGCACCTGTCGAAGCGGAAATCATGCCCGAACGTGAGCCAGTGAAAGCAATAACTACACAGATTGAAAAGGATGCATAGAGGCCAACTTTAGGGTCTAAGCCTGCGATGATTGAGAATGCGATAGCTTCTGGTATGAGGGCTAATGCCACCACAATTCCCGATAATAAATCTCCTTTGATGTTGTTGAACCAATTTTCTTTATAAAAACTCAGCATAATATCTCTTTTATATTTCATGTATTTAAAGCGAAAAAAAGTAGAGATATTAAGGTTATGGCGGCGTGATAATACGCTTACCCTCCATTTAAAAGAATAATAAATAAATAGCGAATATTATGATGAAAAGTATTACTGCATTGAGGTGTCGAAAATTAAGGAAATCATCGCTAAGAACAAAGTCTATTCCATCAATGGATTTATTTATTTCTTCAATATTTTCAAAGTATAAGTCAAGTTCATATTCATCATGTTTCAATATTTGACCCTTGTATGTGGCGAAAGAAATGGCCAATAGCACCTTGCAGGAAGGAATGAGATGCCATCGGTCATTTGTTCAGTTGAACTTAAATCTATAATAAAGCTCAAGATCTTTTTCCATCAGCTTAAGAGCTTTCTTCGCTAAACCAGTAGGATTACGACGCCCTTGCTCCCAGCTTTTGATCGTTTCTTGGCTTAGTCCAAGTGCTTCGGCAAATTCATGCTGGCTAACTTTTAGTCGCATTCTTATAGACTTGATATCAATATTTTCACTATGACATTCACTACCCATAATTAACCTCCAGCCAGCACAGGAGGTACATTGTACTCAGACTTTTTTTTATTACAACAGGAAAAATGAAAATAAATTGCTTATCTAACATTCCAAAAATTATCAGTTGATATAATTACCCTTTAAGGTAATCATATATTAGTTCTAAAAAGATGATTTAATAAAACAATATATTTAAAAAGTTTAAATAATATGAACTACGCCCATATCACTGAATTAAATGAACTTAGTGAGGAAGCCAAGGCTTTTCTCGTGTACTTTGTGTCACAAGATTTAACCAATGTGGCAGAGAAACTTTACTTTATAAGGAATGACGTCCCATTTGGAAATAAAATGATTAAGTACATGACAACCTTCAACAACGACTTAAATGGCCGTATTGAATACTGGATAGTATTCGATAATGATCAAGCAGCCGGTGTTGCCCAGCGCCTAACTTACGATGATAACTTTGAGACCTCGTTTATCCACTTCAAGATTAATCCAGAGGAAGATAAATACCTAGCAGCAAAAATAGCTAGCATGCCGCCAGTAAAGATGGATTAATGTGTCTCCCTTACCCTGACAAAAATGATTTTTTAATAAATAGTAATAATGGTGACTAGATTTGATGAGTATTAGCGGTTTTAAAATTAGGGCACTAAGGCTTCACAAGAAAATGAAAAGTGAAGAGTGTGCCAACCACCTTGATATCACAACAACCTACCTATCTTTGATCGAAAACGGTAAACATACCCCCTCAAGAAAAGTGATCAGCAAAGCCGCCCGCTTATTTGATCAGCCTCCAAGCTACTTTTTAGAGTTGTCTGAACCGCTCCGTGCAGCCATTGAGGTTTCGAACAGCCTCAATGATATCGAAAAGCTTTATTTAAGCTCCATGCTATTGAAGTAAGATTAAGCAATTGATTAAATAGGTATATTTTCACTTACAAACATTACATCTTTATTTATTTTCCGTTAGGCTAATCACCTGACATCCTCGCCATTTGGCGAGGATTAGTGCATCAAAGCTAATTGTAGAAAAGTGTTAAGAAGAAAGTTCGCTCTGACACTTAGAAGTACACTCTAAAACCCGCTCTCGCTTCCAACTCAATATCAAGTTCATCTAAGTAGACCGCCGGCGTCAAATCAACATAGAAGCCCATTGGACGTACCCGGAATTCTGCACCAATACCCGGTGTGATCGCCACATAGTGTTTATTTCTATCTACGTATTGCCCACCAAGGAACAAGTAAAGTGGCGTACCTTGTACGCCGTAGGTTTTATTCACACCAACACCGAACTGATCATCAAGGCTGATATTGATTCTAAAACCGTTGTGCTTCATATCGACGCCCCAGAAAGGGTCGCCCACTGAAAGGCCAATACCAGTCTCAGCCTTCGCGGTCATTGATGCACACATACCCATGGCCAAAATGACGGACATTATCTTTTTCATGTTATTTCCACTGCGATAAAAGGCAGGATCTTAGAACGACGAAAACGATAAAATGTTAAGAGATAAAAGAATTTACTGACATTTTACAGTTTAGGTCAGCTTTTATACTCCAATGAGCAGGGACTAATCAAAATGAAAGCGGGTCACTGCTAGCGATTCAGATACACGTTCATCCACCAGCCATTCACACAACCAATAGATCAACAATCCCTCCTAGATATTTCTCGAATTTCCAGCTGTCCCACACTTACAAATCAATGTAATTAAATTACAAAACAATAAGCAAGACTCAAAAGCGAGCATATTTCGCACAGTTTTCGTGCGTAATTCATGCGTAAATTCATCACACAAATCAGCAATGATTTGGTTATGTGACAACGATCACTAATTATTTAAGGTGCCATCAAGGAATAAATGAGATCTAGATCACTAGTTATTGATAATCACTATCAATAACTGCCGGGTGAAAATTTAAAACAGCCAGGTTTCGTGAAGCAAGTCACACCAAGCCAAGACCATTCGATTTTTATGTGTGACTCAGATCACTAAATGGCGGGTTGGCATGCGTTTTTGAAATCTTGTGATACATTTTCCTCAACGATTAAACATACTTTTTGGGCCAGCTTGGTCATCCAATACATTACTTGAGGTTAACTTTTATGCTATCACCAGATGCAAAGATCAAAGTCCAAAGCTTTGGTCGATTCCTCTCAAACATGGTAATGCCAAACATCGGAGCATTTATTGCCTGGGGTTTCATTACTGCTTTGTTCATCCCAACCGGTTGGCTGCCAAATGAAACGCTTGCCTCCCTTGTTGGTCCAATGATTACTTACTTGCTGCCATTATTGATTGGTTATACTGGTGGTAAAATGACCGGTGGCGACCGCGGAGCCGTTGTTGGTGCGATAACCACAATGGGTGTCATCGTTGGTACAGATATCCCAATGTTCATGGGAGCGATGATCGTGGGGCCTCTGGGTGGTATCGCAATCAAGCGCTTTGATGAAGCCGTTCACGGTAAAGTAAAAAGCGGCTTCGAGATGTTGGTAAACAACTTCTCTGCAGGGATCATTGGTATGATCTGTGCGATCATTGCATTCTTTGTGATTGGTCCTGCAGTTAAAGTGCTATCAACCGGTCTTGCGGCTGGCGTAAACTTTTTGGTTTCAGCACACCTTCTTCCGCTAACCTCTATCTTTGTTGAACCAGCTAAAATCCTGTTCCTCAACAATGCGATTAACCACGGTATCTTCTCACCTCTTGGTATCCAGCAGTCTGAAGAACTTGGTCGTTCAATCTTCTTCCTAATCGAAGCAAACCCTGGTCCAGGTCTTGGTCTACTGCTTGCCTACATGGTATTTGGCAAAGGTAATGCCAAGCAGTCAGCAGCGGGTGCATCAATCATTCACTTCTTTGGTGGTATCCACGAAATTTACTTCCCATACGTACTGATGAACCCACGCCTGATCCTCGCGGTTATCGCAGGTGGTATGACAGGTGTGTTCATTAACGTTGTATTCGACTCTGGTCTTATTTCTCCTGCATCACCAGGTTCTATCTTTGCCGTACTACTGATGACACCGAAATCTTCGTTCGTAGGTGTAATCCTCTCTGTTATTGGCTCAGCAGCTGTGTCCTTCTTCGTCGCATCAATACTAATGAAAACACAACGAGACACTGGCGAAGATGATTTAGAAAAAGCCTCGGCAGCAATGAAAGACATGAAATCGTCTTCGAAAGGCCAAACCACTGGTGCTGCAATCAACCTTGCTGACGTGAAGTCTATCTACGTTGCTTGTGACGCAGGTATGGGGTCAAGTGCGATGGGTGCAAGCTTACTACGTAAAAAAGTAGATGCGGCGGGCCTTAATATCTCAGTTACAAACTTAGCAATTAACAACCTTCCAGCAGACTCGCAACTGGTTATTACCCACAAAGACTTAACAGACCGAGCGCGTACCTTTGCAGGGAATGCTATGCATATCTCTTTGAATAACTTCTTAGATGGTGACATATACGACAACCTAGTTTCAGAACTCACTGAAAGCCAAGGCAATGCAACACAAGCAACTGAAGCGCCAGTGGCAGCAGCGCAACCTGAAGCACCAGCTAATAATGATAATAAGCTGACTCTGACAAGCGATGCTGTTTTCCTTGGCCTGAAATCTGACAACAAGCAGGACGCTATCAAATTCGCTGGTGACCAACTCGTCAAACTGGGCAATGTCGCTCCTGAATATGTTGATGGCATGTTTGCCCGTGAAGAGTTGGTTTCAACTTACCTTGGCGAATCTATTGCTGTGCCACACGGTACGATTGAAGCGAAGCAGTTTGTCCAAAAAACAGGCATCGTGTTCTGCCAGTACCCAGAGGGCATCCAGTGGGGTGAGGATGACGATGACATCGCCAAGATGGTTATTGGTATCGCAGCTCAAGGTGATGAACACAACATGGTACTCATGGCTATCACTAACTCGCTGGATGATGACGAAGCGGTAGAGCGTCTACAGAACACCAGTAACCCAGAAGATGTTCTTCGCATCTTGAACGCATAACTGCCGTTCATACGAGCTACTGAGTGAGGGAGGCCTGTCCCCCGGCGGGCCTCACCTTCAGTCTAAATAGCTCACTGCTTATTTCGCAGTTAAGTCGTTAGCTATATAGATTCAACTTTAAAAGGTCAAATATTATGAAAGCGTTACATTTTGGTGCAGGTAATATCGGTCGTGGTTTTATTGGTAAGTTATTGGCAGACGCTGGTATCGCTGTTACTTTTGCTGACGTAAATGAAACCGTTGTTTCTGAACTACAAAAACGAAATGAATACACCGTTAAAGTCGTTGGCGAAGAATGTGTTGTTGAAACGGTTAAAAATGTCACTGCGGTAAACTCTGCAACAGATGCTGTTGTTGACTGCATTGCCGAATCTGACCTTGTCACTACCGCTGTCGGCCCAACAGTTCTAAAAATCATTTCTAAATCGATTGCCCAAGGCATCGAGAAACGTGCGGCTGCAAATAACATCGCCCCAATGAATATTATCGCTGCAGAAAACATGGTCCGTGGTACCAGCCAGCTGAAAGAAGTCGTGCTTGAACACCTATCTGATGAGATGAAAGCATTTACTGAAGAACATATTGGCTTCGTCGATTCTGCCGTTGACCGTATTGTTCCACCAGCCGCTGATGGCGAGACCGATCCATTAGCAGTGACCGTTGAAACCTTTAGTGAATGGATTGTGGACCAAACTCAATTCAAGGGCGAAATCCCCAATATTCCAGGCATGGAGTGTACCGATAACCTGATGGCTTTTGTTGAGCGTAAGCTGTTTACCCTTAACACGGGTCACTTGATCACCGCCTACCTTGGTGTGCTGGCTGGCCATGAAACGATCAAAGACTCGGTTGAAGATAACGCTATCCTTACGGAAGTTACCGCTGCAATGGAAGAAAGTGGCGCTGTACTTATTAAGCGTTACGGCTTTGATCCAAAAGCGCACGCCGCCTACATCCAGAAAATCCTAGGTCGCTTTGCCAACCCATATCTACGCGATGAAGTTGACCGCGTTGGCCGCCAGCCAATTCGTAAACTAAGCCCGCAAGATCGCCTGATCAAACCACTGAACGGGACGCTAGAGTACGGCTTGCCCAACAAACACCTGCTTAAAGGGATTGCAGCGGCCTTCCATTACAAAAATGAAGACGACCCTCAAGCCGTCGAACTACAGGCAATGTTCGCAGAAAAAGGATTTGCTGAGACATTGTCACACTATTCGGGGCTGAAGAGTGATGCAGAAGTTGTTAGACTAGCAGAAGACGCTTATGTAGCATTGAAATAATCAAATAACAAAGTGCCGCTAATGTGGCACTTTTTCTTGTAGTATCCTTATGCCAATACACCCAACTAATGAATCTGAATTACTTGAAGCAATAGCCGAAGCAGAAGGAGCTGCTGAAGTGCTACTTGCCGCCTATGATGCACTAGACGACAGTGTAGACGCGCTGCTGCAGAATATTTTTCATAAAGACGATTACGCGGTCAAATTTATCGTAGAACCTTTACTCACCAATGACGGTCCATTAGGTGAGATAATGGTACGAGGTAAGTTACTGCTGGGTTTAGGTGTGATCAGTAAAGAAATTTACGATGACATAGAAGTTTTTGTCACATTAAAAGAATGGGCCAAAGTCCAAGGCGACGATGTCTCTTTTACCGACGAAAACGTTTTGTTTGAGCTAAATCGGGTGAATGCGATAGCGAAAATCATGCCGATTAATTTTGACGCCGAAACAATTTCCAGCCTATCAGGGCCTATGCTGAACATGTACTTGGGCCGACACAACCAAAAAGTCCAATCGACTATTGTGCTTGCCATTACTGAAATCGTAAACCAGCTATTTAAAGATAATCCGCTGGCCTCTTAAGCATTGATTGTCTATAGGAACACCGCCTATAAAAAAAGCCACTTACGTGGCTTTTTTTATATTAAAGAGAGGGTTACAGCCCTTTGATGTTCTCGGCTTCAAGCTCAGTAAAGTATTTCACCGTTTTCACTTTGAGCTCCTGCTGTGCAGGCTCATCGGCAACAATAATAGCCTGACGGTGAAGTTGAAGCGCTGTCACTGTCCACATGTGGTTAACGCTACCTTCTACTGCCATCTGAAGTGCCAATGCTTTGTTGTGACCCAAGGACAGAATCATCACTTCCTCAGCATCAAGCAAGGTCGCCACACCGATAGTCAACGCATATTTTGGCACTTGGTTGATGTCGCCATCAAAGAAGCGAGAATTCGCAATACGAGTATCTTCGGTCAATGTTTTGATACGAGTGCGAGAAGACAGCGAAGAAGCTGGCTCATTGAATGCAATATGACCGTCGATGCCTACCCCACCCATGAATAGGTTTATTTTTCCATAGGACTTAATTTTTTCTTCGTAAGCCGCACAGTGTGCATCGATATCGTCGGCAAGGCCGTCTAGCAAGTTGACATTTTCATCTTTAATATCAACGTGTTTGAAGAAATTATTGTACATGAAAGATCGGTAAGACTCTGGATGATTAGGGTCAATACCAACGTATTCGTCCATGTTGAATGTCACTACATGTTTGAAGCTGACTTCACCGGCGTTGAAGAGTTCGATAAGTGCTTTATACGTTGAAAGCGGTGTACTTCCGGTAGGCAGGCCAAGCACAAATGGTCGCTCAGCCGTTGGCTTAAAGGCGTTGATCTTTTTTACGATATGGCGCGCAGCCCATTTGCCAACTTGCTCTGCATTTTGTAGTGGAATCAGTCTCATTAGAAGTATCCTGTAAAAATTAACCAGCTCTTAATTTTCATTGTAAAATAAGATCCGCGTTAAGGCTAATCTTTTCCAGTCATAAGTAGGCTAATTTATAGTTAAAAGGGTTATAACAATACTTAACAACCATATCCCACCCCACTTATTTTACGAAGCAAGATAAGGTGACAATGATGACAAGAAAAGAAGATATATGCCTAAGTAACCAAAAGTTACACGATTCAGAGCCTCATCAATACGTCTTTTGCACCGAAATAGAGGTATTGATGAGCTCAAAGGGGGGAGTTTAGTTTGGCTATGGCGCCATCGGGAAATGGTGCGAAGAAACAGAACTAGTTCGAGAGTCTGCTGTGGCGCAAATTCTCCACAATATCAGTAATGGCCAGCACTATAGTTGAGTGAACCTTTTGATTATGCCGATCAATAAACATATTGAGCATGGGCTCAGATAGGCCTTTCAACATGCTTGGGTCATAGTGAATTGGCATTGTTCGCTCAATCGCCGAGATCTTCCTCAACTCTTGAAGCACCTCTGCATCTGTAAAAGAGATATCATCTGACCTTGCTTCAGCCAAATCTTTCAACCGGACAAAAGTTTCGATATCACTGTACAACTGCTTGTTGATAACAGCTAACCCCAGTAACAACTTTGTTCTTACCAGCACATCCCCGAGCGGCCCACTATTTGAGATCAGAGGCTCAATGACAAACTTCACCGAGTAATCATTTTGCTCAAACAAGCTTTGCATTAGAGCGCCGACAGTATCATCAAGGGCATGATAAGCAGCACTGAATACCGAACTGACATTATCTGCCTGCGATATTACCTCTAGAAGCTCCGATTCATTCGGTAGATGGATGGATTCAGTTCGCATGCGTCTGCACACCATTGAGGATGCGGATAACATCATTTGGATCTATTGTTGTCTTCAAGGTTTCCAATGCTGCTTCGTCATCTAGAGCACAGCTGATTGACGCTATGACATGAATATGTGCTTCTCCCTTGGCGGCAATGGCAATCACCAAATTACCATCTTCACCTTTTTCATCCCCCCAGAGAACTCCTTCAGGATATTGGCAGAACACCACACCCGTTTCTTTGACATTGTCTCTTCCGGCGATCATGCCATGAGGAAAGGCTATTGAGTTTCCAAGATAAGTCGATAACAATTGCTCTCGCTTTAACATATCCCCTACGTATTCTTCAGAAACGTTTCCTTGCTTGACCAACTGTTCACCAGCAAACCGAATGGCCTCTTCCTTGTTGGCATGCTTCAACCCCAAAAATACATTCTCTGTTGTGACAGGGCAAAGCTGCTGTAGCCCGCTGCCAATTGGTTGAAGGGACATTGTTGACTGTGCTGCTTCTGGTAGTAATGGATGTTGCCTATCCTTTGCTTGGCCTATTTTGACTTTCATAAGTGCAACAGCCACAACAAAAGACACCGCTGTTGCCACTACGACGGACAGTACGACACCAAGTAATGAGGATTTTGGCGCCATTAATAAAATAGCCACAATAGAGCCAGGAGAAGCGGCTGAAATGAGTCCAGCATCAAAAACAACGAGCGTTGAAGCCCCTGCCATACCACCAGCAATCACAGCAAGCAGCAACCTAGGATTCATCATCACGTACGGGAAATAGACCTCTTGGATCCCACCGAAAAGATGGATAATCGATGCACCAGCGGCGGTTTGTCTTTCTAGCTTTTTTCCCGTCGCGATATAGGCTAAAAGCAATCCAAGACCGGGACCCGGGTTTGATTCGAGCAGGAAGAAAATGGAATACCCAACCTCTTCGGCCTGTTGAATGCCTAGAGGTGAGAGAACCCCATGGTTTATAGCATTATTTAGGAACAATACCTTCGCAGGTTCAATCAATACTGAAACCAAAGGTAAGGAGCCGTTCTCTACCATCGCCTCCGCTCCGGCGACTAACATTGCAGACATTACGCTTACCGTAGGGCCAATAAAATAAAAGGCCACCACCGCACCCAGCATCCCTACGAGGCCAGCAGAAAAGTTGTTTACCAGCATTTCAAAGCCGCTTTTCACTTTACCATTAACGGCCATATCAAAATGTTTTATTGCCAAGCCACCTAAGGGACCTGCAATCATTGCCCCCATCAGCATCGGTATATCAGCCCCTGCAATCAGGCCCATCGCCGTTATAGTACCGACAATTGCACCTCGCTCCCCAGAGACCAAACGGCCACCGTGGTAACTGATCAATATAGGCAATAGGTAAAACATCATCGGATCGACTAACGTTGCTAAATCACTGTTTGGAAACCAACCAGAAGGAATAAATAGCGCGGAAATTAATCCCCAAGCGATAAATGCGCCAATATTGGGCATAACCATATTCGAGAGAAAGCGCCCAGCCCCCTGGACCTTCATCTTTGAATCTGGTGAAAACATCTGGTTGACCTCTGTACTGTATAGCTCGCTATCCGATATAGCAGGCTGTTTGAATGCAGCAGGAATGTATCATGGCAATATAAAACATCGCGCATGAATAAGGCCAATAAGTAGACATGGATCACACTAACGCAAGAGCGACTCACGACAGCAAAGTGATAAGCGTCACAATAAAATCAAAAAACATTGATTAAAACACCAATTACTCTCTACAAAACAACTAATGTGTAATTTCACAACCGATTCAAAGGATCCTCCAATGACCTAGTGAGCCTGTTTCCACAAGCTATTTCTTGCCACGGATCGATTTGAATGCCTCGAAAACGAAAGTCGCAATACCACCTGCTGGGTCTGAATTCGCATAATCCTCTAGCGGCGCAACGAAGTTTGATTTGAATTTGTCTACAGCCTCCTCTGATGAATCCGCATAAATCACATCACCCTCAACCTCGAATCCCATATCCAATAACTGCTGTTTCTCAGAAGAAAAGCTGTTGCTTGCCATTTCAATATACGTAAACGCTTTACAGTTTGAATCTGGTTTACAAAAGAATTGATACTTTGCCATTCGTCTTTCCCTGCCGTTTTCGTTGATGGTTACTGCACTTCATCATTCTATATGAAGGCGTTTACAGGGACGCATAAGACGCTATTTTTTGCGAGCCACTAGGGACATAGAGATGCTCATCCACCTAAAGTGTACCCAAGTGGCCTCAAGTTGTAGATTGAATAGCCTCATCAGTGCATTGACTTACTGTGTTATCAAAAAAAAGCTCACCGAAGTGAGCCTTTTCGCTGCCGAGAAGTTTCCGACCATTAAATCAGTGCATGACGGCAGCGGGCTGATACCCACTCAGACACTACAACGGTTGCCAGAATCGAGAGAAAAATCACGGTTACCTGCGGCCACGCCAGCACTGCCATTGACTCTTGCAGTTTTAGACCGATACCACCAGCACCGACCAAACCCAGTACGGTTGACTCACGGATATTAATATCCCAACGGAAGATCGATGTACCGATGAAGTTTGGTAATACCTGTGGCATCACAGCGTAATCGAGGATCTGGAGCGATGATGCGCCAGTTGCAGTGATCGCGGCCACTTGGGTTTTGTTCACTTCTTCAATTGCTTCATACATTAGCTTGGCAACAAACCCAATCGAGCGCAGGGCAATGGCAATAATACCCGCCAGCAGGCCTGGACCCAGTACTGCCACCAACAATAAAGCCCAGATCAATGAATTGATCGACCGACTTGCGGCTATGATATAAAGCGCCACCGGACGAACGAATACCGTCGAGGGTGTGGTGTTCTTAGCGGCCAAGAATGCCACCGGAAAGGCCATAACGACCCCCAGTAATGTGCCTAGGGTGGCAATGTTGAGCGTATCCCACAGAGGTTGCCACAATTGCTCCATATAAGACCAACGTGGCGGCCACATCCGACCGGTAATATCTGCCACTTGATTAGGTGCATCAACCACAAAGAACCACATCGTGTCCTTGTTCATCACCTGCCAGCAATAGATACAAACCGACACAAAAATCAACCAACCAAACCAACGCCACAAGCTCTCTTTTGCCGAATATTTTTGCCATTGGGCCTGATACGTAAAATGAGTGTTAGACATACCGGCTCCTATTGAATGCGGTTACGAATGATGGCTGAAACATATTCTGCCAACATGACAAGACCAATTATGATCAGCAAAATCGCAGCTGCCGAGCTGTACTCATAACGATCCATCGCGGTATTGAGTGTTGCACCGATACCTCCGGCACCGACAATACCGATCACTGCAGATTCACGGAAATTGATGTCCAAGCGATACATACTCAGGCCTATCACGCGCGGCATAACCTGTGGTTGAATCGCATAATTCACCTGCTGGAACCAGCTAGCACCTGTGGCTTTCATAGCAGTCAGCGCAGCAGGATCCACCGACTCAATCTCCTCGGCAAACAGTTTTGCCAAAAAACCGATCGTGGCAAACGTCAAGGTCACGAAGCCGGCAAAAGTACCGAAACCAAACAAGGCAACACACAAGATAGCGATGATAATTTCCTGGAAGCTCCGGGCAACAGCAACGAAACTGCGGCAAAACAAGTAAACCGGGCGAGGAGCCAGATTTTTTGCGGCACCCAACCCGAAGGGGATCGACAGCAACACTCCGGCTACCGTCGACGTCAAGGTCATCGTCAGGCTTTCAACCAAACCGATACCGATGTTGTCCCAGCGACTGACAAAGTCCGGTCGCATGAAGGCCATAATAAAGTTCAGGCCCCGATCGGTCCCCTCATAAACTCGCATCCAGTTGATTTCAACCGAACCAATTGCCAAATAAAAATAGATACCGGCACCGAGCCATAGCAGCCAGCGCCAAAAAGGTTGCGCAATAAAAGGCGGCTTTTTCCATTCAGTCGGGTAAGTTTGGGCCATTATGCAGGCTCCAGCATCAGCTCGGCCGTCACAGGCATACACTCTTCTTCCACCGTATCAGAAGCACTGTTCCAATCTTCTTCACCGTAAATACGAGTCAAAGCATCATGGCCAAGTTCTTCAGGCTTACCATCAAAAACGACTTCACCGGCTTTAAGCCCGATAATACGATCAACAAACTGTTTGGCTAAGTTCACATCGTGAATATTAATAATGGCCGGTAGCTGGTTCTCATTACAAATATCACTGATCAGGCGCATTACCTGACGGGCAGTACGTGGATCAAGAGCTGCAGTTGGTTCATCGATCAATAGCAATTCTGGTTGCTGGGCAAGGGCGCGGGCAATACCCACACGTTGGCGCTGGCCACCGGACAGAGCATCGGCGCGTTTATCAGCATGCTCCATCAAACCGACACGATCAAGCAGCGCATAAGCCGATTGGATATCGTTACCTTGATATTTACGTAGGAAACTGCGCCAGAAAGGTACATAGCCCAAACGACCAGACAGTACGTTTTCCATTACGGTAAGTCGCTCAACCAAGGCGTATTCCTGGAAAATCATCGCAATTTTTCGGCGTGATTGACGCAGTTCACGACTTCCCAGTTTGGTCAAATCCTGCCCTTTGAACAAGACCTCTCCAGACGTAGGCTCAGTTAAGCGGTTTACGCAGCGGATCAGTGTTGATTTACCGGCCCCTGAGGGGCCGATAAGTCCAACAACTTCACCTGCTTGGATGTCTAGCGATACATTGCTCAGCGCTTTATCTTTTGGTGAGTACTGCATCGTTAGCGAACGAAGTTGAAGTGTTGACATAATGGTTCCTATTAACGGCAAGTGTAAGAGACATCGTTTGCCTCATCAATGGTACGGATCACCGCCCAATGCTCTTGGTATGTAATAGGAATGAATTTCGCCTCGCCGTTACGAGTGAACTCTTCTTGTAATTGAGTTCCTTCCCAATCAAAGCTGAAGAACGCCTCTTTGATCTTCTCTTGAAGCTCTGGGTGAAGGTTGTGTGCGACACCGTATGCCGTTGTTGGGAAAGTTTGTGACGTGTAAATGTTTTTGATATCTGACTCTTTAACCACTTCACGGTCTAGCATGCGCTGTAGTACAGAGTTCGCTACTGCTGCAGCGTCATAGTCCTTGTGAGCAACACCAATAACCGAGTTATCGTGTGCTCCAGAGAAGGCTGGCGTGAAATCACGTTCTGGGACCATATCGTACTCTGCTTTCAAGATTGCTGAAGGCGCTTTGAAGCCGGAGTTCGAGGTCTGTGCAGTGAACGCAAGATTCTTGCCTTTTAGATCTTCAACACTCTCGATACCAGAGTCAGCATGCGTGATGATTTCCATCTCATAACCAAAAGAGCCGTCTTCACCGGCCATAATTGTAAAAGGTACGAAACCAGAACAATTAACGGCTAGAGGTGTAGAGCCAGTGTTGAAACCCGCAATATGCAAACGGCCAGAACGCATGGCTTCAATTTGCGCAGCGTTATTTTGCACCGGGAAGAAGCGTACAGACTTACCCGTTTTCTCTTCCATGTGCTCTAGAAACTCGCTCCATACGCTAGCGTATACCGATGGGTCTTCAACTGGCGTATAAGCAAAGATTAACGTTGATGGGTTAGACCACTCAGCTTCACTCTGTGGTAGATCGGCAGTAAGATTGCCGGTACGATCTTCGTAACGCGTATCCATTGCAAAGACTGACGTCGTCAATACCAGTGATACCGCCGCAGCTAGTGATTTTTTGAACATATTAATCCCGTAATATATGAGCATGTTTGAAATTCATGCTGAATATAGGGATTGGGAGTGACAGAAAAGCTTAAGTTCGATGATGGAAAAAAGACAAGATGTTTCAATTCATTACAAAAGGGATAACAAGCAAAGACTATGCACGATAGGCTCACATCAAATGAAATTACTTACTATTTCGTACTCGTTAGATAAAAATAACCGCAATAAACAGTCGTTGTCACAACCTAAAGTGCATCTAAACTCAATAAAAAGTTAATAACTGAGTTCAAATTTCACCGCGCCGCTGTCAATATCAACTGTACTGTCATCAACCATTGCGCCACCAGCCTCGACAGAAATACTAAAGTCATTGGTCGCATTGAATTTTAGGCCCGCACCAAACTCAGTAGGATCTTCAACATTTTTATTTTGGTAAATACTGAAATTGTCCCGTCCCGTATTATCGACAGGACGGCTACCCTGACCGATAAACTCTAGCGGCTGCTTAGCTTGTGACTCTTCAATAAAGATCTCACCCAGCTCCCGCTCTTTGACCGCGTGCGCAGTACCAGCAACCAATAACAATACCAACAGTCCATGTCGCCACTGACCCATCATGTATAACCTCACTACTTACCACATACATCTATGGCTTTTACTTACTGATTTATAACCCACTCATCACAATATGCCGGATACTAAGGAGACATTTCTATACTGAAAAGGTCCTTGAGATAACTGGCAGTATATATGGTTGTAAACCATCGCTTTGTGAAAAACAATGCTTATGAATTATCATCTAACCATTTTTGACAAAAATACGCTTAGCATCAACAAGTACCGTTTAGGCTGGGTAGATAACACCTAATGAAGCCAATTCTGCTGCTCCTGTGACTTCCGGTACATTGCTAGGTTGGCCATGAATGCGTTGGCGGGCAAGCCAAGCAAAGGCCATCGCCTCCATGTAATCGGGGTCAATGCCTGCATCGCGGGTATTAGCCACTAACCAGGCAGGCAATAGCTCAGCAAGGCGAGACATCAGAATAGGGTTATTCACCCCACCGCCACACACCAACAAACGTGGTTGCTCACCAATGGTAAAGCAGGCCACCTGTTCGGCAATCGTTTGTGCAGTAAACTGCAACAAGGTTGCCTGTACATCCTGCTCCGAGACGGCGTCTACCAAACCATTCAGTTGGCCTTCCAACCACGGTAGATTGTAGTGCTCTCTTCCGGTGCTTTTCGGATAGGAGCGGCTAAGGTATGGATCTGCCATTAATTTCGTTAGCAAAGGCTGATTGACCGTCCCGGATGCAGCGAGGACACCACATTTGTCATATTTCTGGCCATGATGGAGATACACCCAAGCATCCATCAACATATTACCCGGTCCTGTATCGTAGCCAATAACAGGCTGTTCGGGTTGCAGTACCGAGATATTGGCAATACCGCCTATATTCAATACCACCGTTGTCGAGTCTAGTTCGGAAAATAAGCCTTTGTGGAACGCTGGGACTAAAGGTGCCCCCTGCCCACCCAGCGCCATATCTTTACGACGAAAGTCGGCGACGGTTGTAATACCGGTTTTAGCGGCCACGATATTGGCATCACCCAACTGCATGGTGAATGGGTAATCGCCATCCGGCTGGTGGTATACCGTCTGCCCATGGTTTCCTATGGCTGTTACAGCAGAGGCCTTCACCTCCGCCTTTTCCAGTAATTGATTAACCGCATCGGCAAAAAGATGCCCCAATTGGTGATCCAGCTGACCAATTAGTTTTAGGTTCGTCGCCTGCCCTATGCACACATCAAGCAATGCTGATTTCAATGCCTCAGGCATCGGGTAGGCATCGGTTGCCAACAGTTCAGGCATTGAACTCTGGTGAGACTCACTGTCAAATGCCACCAACGCCGTATCCACGCCATCTAGGCTGGTACCTGACATTACACCAATATATAGCTCGCGGGTCATAGCGTTTCCTTTCACAGACGTGGTAATTTCAAACCTAGGCCGATGAGTTACCCTTCTTCACCTGTGAGGCCTTTTTCATTGCTTGCCGTTTGGATAGGACGAGCAATATGAGGCGACTGGGTGAGCTGTACCTGCATCGACACCACATTATTGATCATATTAAGCAAAGACGCCCATTGAACGGTTTTTTCTTTTTCAAACAAGCTCTCGAAGTTATCCGGTGTCCACTCAACAAATGGTCGAGGATTCAAGGCTCGTCCCAAAAAGCGGATTTCATAGTGCAAATGTGGACCCGTCGACAACCCCGTATTGCCCGTCCAGCCAATCAATTCACCTTTACGGACAAACTCACCACGCTTGACATTAAATTTCTTCAAATGAGAGTAGGTGGAGGTAAAGCCCATGGTGTGATCGAGCTTAAGGAAGTTACCCGACCCCTTGTTACTTGGGCGGATCACTTCTATCACGCCATCTGCTGGCGCGTAGATCTCGGTGCCGGTATTGGCGGCAAAATCCAAGCCCAAATGGCGCTTGCGTTTACCCGTTACCGGATGAACTCGGGTACCGAACTGCGATGACATCCTGATCCCTGGCGTCGGATTGCCATTTGGGATCATACGGAATAAGGTTCCTCTTACTGCAGAGCTGATCGCTGCGCTGTCTACTCGCTCCTCAAGGGTAACCACTTCACCATCTTCGGCGGTTTGCAGACCCAGGATGGTTTCTACGTCATCAATACGCAATGAAAGTGCATCTAGCTCCGCTTTCTTATCATTGAGTTCTTCAATCAATTCACGGTTACTGGCACTTTCTTCAGACAAGGAAGCACTGAGCTGCTGAGCCTGAACATTAAGCAGATTAAGCTGCTGGTTGGAATGAAGCTTCTCTTGATAAAGGGTATATACACTGTACCCACCAGCTGCGGCGGCAGATATAATAGCGGTTGTCGCTAAGGCGATATAACGTTTCTTGAAGCGATTAATAAGATAATGAGAGGTGCCACGATGATCGGACACCGAAATACAAATGTTTTCTGACATGATAACAATTCACGACTCGTCGAGATGGTTTTGCAAATCAGCTAGTTGTTCCAGCTCACGATGTAATAGTTCATCAGTGCCAACATTTAATTCGACCAAACGCCGGAGATGCCCGGCACTTTCTAAATCAATATGGAAGATATGCATACGTAAATAAGCAGCATCATGGTGAACCAGCTGGGTTTCCATCCGCAGCTCAATGTCAGAGTCGTGCAGGCAAAACGATAAAAGATATTTATCGTCAGTATCTTGAACAGTCCAGCTCTCCGGCTTGGTCAACAAGATCCCCTGCAGGGACAGGTCCCGTATTTCCGCCTGCCAATCACCATTGGCATTCGTTAGCGTAGCTGGAGCCTGATATAAAATACGACTAAAGTGACGACGTTCAACCATAATCACTGCATTCTTTGTTGTTGTTTTATTGAACTAATTGTAATGATTATTCGCTGAATAGACCAGATTTATCCTCAGACAGAATTAATAATATCGAGGTTTTATGATCTCAATACTGATAAAACGCTGGAGAAAGGGGCATGTACAATGCAGAGTGCGTTTCATTTGTGAGAAAATACAAGTCGCCATTACCTTCACCTATATTAAGGCGACAAGATAATGACGATATTATCAACAGAGTTGCTTATCGAGTTTGCAACACTATAGGCTAAGGCTGTAATGCTTTGAGGCTATCCAGAACTATATCCTGCTGGTAATCAACACCTGCTAAGCCGAAGCCATTGAGTTCCATAAAGTCCTGCTTATAACCTGCATAGTCACCCAACTCGGCAAAATTATCAGTATTCATCTCGGCCATTAGCTCATTGACCTTCTGCTGCACATCAGGCGCCAACTCCCAATCATCCATACGGATCAAGCGCTGCTCATCGGTTAATACACATTGCTGAGAATCTTTCTGGGTATAAAACCGCGCACTAAACAATCGCTGCATCTGCTCGATACAGCCTTCATGGGTGCCCTTCTCTTTCATCACCTTGAACAAGGCAAGAATGTAAGGGGTGAAAGCCGGAATGAATACGCTGGCTTTAGTCACCAAGGCTTTACACACGGCAACATGGGCTTGTCCGCCAATTACTGCAAGTTGCGTATTAAGTCCCTCGGCAGTGTTATGCATGTGCTCTTTGGCCCGCCCGAGGGTACCATGGTGATAGATAGGATAAGTCACTTCTGGGCCTATGTAGGAATAAGCCACGGTACGGCAACCTTGCGCCATAACACCAGCGTCAGACAAACACTGTATCCAACTGGCCCAGTCTTCCCCTCCCATGACTTTCACGGTATCGGCAATCTCTTCCCTGCTAGCTGTTTCAACCGTCATTTCCGCTAAACTGTCGGTCTCCAGATCCAAGGTCGGACCGACGACTGGCTTACCTGTGGTTTTGATCACCGAGCGCCACATGTCGCCGGTGTCAGGGTTTGGTCGGACGCCGGTTGCCAAGCTATACACGACAAGATCAACTTGGCCGCCAAGATCGTTACTGATCGACTCGATCACTTGCTGGCGAACTTGCTCTGAAAACGCATCACCGACAATATTTGTTGCAACTCGACCCGCGTTCTCCGCTTCCTGCTTAAAGAAGATATTGTTATACCAACCAGCACTGCCAACACCTTTGTCACTTGGACCACGCTCAAACGACACGCCAACAGTGTCAGCTTCTGCGCCACCAAAGGTATGGGCAATACGCGATGCCAAACCAAACCCTGAAGAAGCACCCAGTATCAGTACCCGTTTTGCACCTTGCACAATCGGCTTGGCCTGTTTCACATAGTCAATTTGCTTACGTACCGCTTGCTGGCAACCATAAGGATGGGCCGAGCGAGCGACAACACCTTTTATCACAGGCTCAATAATCATTGTTTACTCCAAACGAATCACTAAAAACCGCCACTGATGCCACCCTATCGAAATTTAATCGGTAGCAATAGCAAAGAAATCAATAAATGCTCAGAGTCCTGATTTCTTAGCACCTAGCTTTTACGCAAGATGATTGAGTGAAATGTTATTTAGCTAAGTGCTGCTTTTCATGATCGAGCAACCATACCTTGATATCCAAGCCACCCGCATACCCTGTCAGCTTACCAGAGCTGCCGATCACCCGATGACAGGGCACAATGATCGGTACTGGGTTTTTGCCGTTGGCTGCGCCGACAGCACGCACCGCTTTCGGGTTGCCGATATCTTTGGCGATATCACTGTAAGAGCACGTATCGCCGTACTCGATACCATTCAATGCCTGCCATACTGTTTTTTGAAAAGTCGTGCCAGCCATTTCCAACTCGACATCAAAATGCTCTCGCTGACCGTTGAAGTATTCAGCCAATTGCTGACAGCATAGCTCGGTCGTCTCTGACGGCTGCTGCACCCGATCATGTTCGGCGGCAAACTCAATGGCAGTAATCGCATTCGCGCTCGCCACTACATTCAGCCAGCCGATTGGTGTATTGATAAGCTGATTACTCATAATGTTTTCCATAAATATAGGGTTAAATAACTTTGCCAAGGCGCCGCCAGATCGGGCTGACATGGCTTTAGCTGATCTTGTCGTTTCTGCAGTGCTTTTTTTACACCCAAATCACCGATAAGGAAGATATTGGGATCACTCAAGCCACGCATTTTAAGGTAATCAACTGTCCACGGACCTATTCCAGGTAAGGCCAGTAACTCATTCGGATCCTCTATCCCCTGTTCAGCCACATAGCGGCCAAATCCCCGCAAGGTCTCCCGGCGACGTTCAGGCATACCCAGCGGGTTCAAGTCATAGTCAACGAAAGCATCAGGCTCAGGGAAGAACAGCCGTTCAGGAAGGTTATCCGGGTTCATTAGAATCAGCTTCTCGGCCAGATTACGCGCAGCTTTTACTGATACCTGCTGGCCCAAGATAGCCCGAATGCCCGCCTCAAACGGGCTCCAAGTTCCCGGTAAACGTAGGCCCGTTTGACTCAAGGGCTGCCCCATTGCCGCTTCAATCGCACTATCAATCACGCCTGAATCGGCATCCAAATCTAAACAACGGCGAATATTGGCAATAGCTCTAGGTAGACGCTGCAAGTCAGAAAGCCTCAGCTCAACCTGAAAGCGCGCTTTACCTTCTTCATGGAAGGCGGTAAACCAACCCTGCCCGTATTCTTTACCAAACGTTCGGCCATAGCTGTTTTCGTCCAGCCACTCCAAACCTTCAACCAAACGGGAAGCGAAGAACTCGCGCACTGAATCCCAGTCGTAAGGCGGCCGATACGACAAGGTGACCGTCACTATCTGAGTTTGGTTGTCCGAATGACGACTCAGTTCAGCGTCATTTAGCTGCTTACGCACTTGCGATGGAGTCAGTGAAAAGTGTTGTTGAAAGCAATCATTAAATCGCCGGATGCTGTTAAACCCACTCGCCAACGCGATATCCGTAACCGGTAATTGGCTTTCATGAAGCAACTTTTTGGCCAACAGACATTGTTGATAGAGGCTATAAGCCTTAGGAGACAGACCCATCTCATCATTAAACAACTGTCTCAAATAGCGATCGGTTACACCGAGGCGCTCGGCCAATTGCACCAAGTTACTGTCGATCAGTGCCCCTTCGTCAATCAAGCGCTGCGCCCGCACAAAGGTCGTGCTTTTGCCCTGCCATGCTGGCGATCCCGGCGCGCTGTCTGGCCGACAACGCAAACAGGGACGATAACCCGCCTGTGCCGCCGCCACTGCTGAGGGGTAATACTCAACATTCTTTTCCAATGGAGAAGGAGCCGGACATATCGAGCGGCAATATATACCGGTGGTTTTCACGGCGGTAAAGAACAGTCCGTCGTAACGTCTATCCCGTGCCATGCGGGCTTGCTGGCATTCGGTTGGGGTCATCATGGTGGGGTGTCCTTGCAGGTACTAAACCATTGGGTTGATAGCTATCCTTTTAGTCTACCCCGCAGTAAGGACAATACTAGCCATTTTCGGAACTGAATGATTTCAATTGTACGCTTGAAAAAATATAGCGCCTTCTAACAAGAAGGCGCTATTTAGCAATGGTTATAAACAACCCAGTGTTAATCACGATAAGTTGCTACAGACTAATGCTCGACATGTACAAACGTCCCCTAATTACCTCTGTCATGCGATTGTGTCAATGTATTGAGCAAAGGTTCACCCACCTTATCGTAGTGGTGAATGTCTGAGGTCAACAGCTCTGGCTTATATAACCAACGAACCAATGTCGCGCTGCAAGCCAGAATGATCACTGTGGCAGGTAACCCACCTAGATTCGACAATTGTTTCACGCCGTTAATACCGACGGTACTGACCATAATCCAAGATACCAAGCCAATGACTCCTCCCCACAAAATTTTGATTGGAAGAGAAGACCCTTCATCGGATTCTGAGTCAAAATCTTTGGTACATAAATCGCCGATAGCATCAGTGCTTGAATCCGCCGCCGTTACATATGAAATGAACGCAATCAAGATCAAAAAGAACGAGGTTATTCCGCTCAAAGGTAACTGCCCCATAATATGATAAAGCAATTGTTCTATGCCTTTTTCGTTGAGAATTGCATACAGTCCACCGTTACTTTGTGTATCCATAAAGATAGCGGTACCTGAAAAAACGGCGACCCACATTAAAATGAACAGACTTGGGTAAAACAGGTTGATCTGGATAAACTCTTTCACTGTATAACCACGAGCAATCTTACCGAGGAACATTGCAGTGATCGGTGCCCATGCAAACCAAACCGCCCAATAAAAAACACTCCACCACTGGGGCCATGGGTCATTGGCTGCCTGGCCGGTAAATAAACTTAACCGAAAGAACGATTGAAGAAATTCACCTAGCCCTTCAACACCAAGAGAGAGTATGTAAGTTGTTGGCCCAACGAAAAGGACAAAGATGAACAACGCAATGAGCATCCAAAAGTTCGCCTGCGACATACGGGCAATACCTTTTATCAAGCCACTGGCTGCTGAAAAGATAAACGTGCCTACGATAACCGCAATGAAGATACCTAACGTAAACGTATTACGCTCTATATCAATAAACTGGCTGACACCACCCACCAAGGTCAGTGCACCGGTACCGAGTGATGAAGCCATACCCACAACCAATGAGTAAAGTGCCAGGGCATCAATCACATCACAAACCTGGGGTGTCAGGTAGCGGCCAAACACCGGACGTAATGAGCTCGAAATAGAAAACGGAAGCTTAAGGTTATAAAAAGCGAGCGCAAAAATAAGCGCAGGAACACAATAGATAGCGTATGGCGTCGGCCCCCAGTGCAAAAACATTGCTGAGATCGCAAACAGTATCGCATTTGCGCTACCTGGTTCGATACCCAAGCTTTCCGGTGGCCCATAGATATGGTAAATAGGCTCAGCTGTCGTCCAAAACAGGACACCCACCGCTAATGTGGTGCAGAGTACTATCATAAACCAACGTTTTTTATTGATACGAGGAGTACTGGATTCCCCCCCAATACGAATATTACCCAATTTTGAAAAGTAGGTGATCACGATCAACACCAGCAGGTAAAAACTCCCTAGGCTGAATAGCCAAGAAAAATGCTGCAATATACTGTTGTTTATCGCACCTGTTAAATCGGTGAACCCCTCTAAGTCAACCAAGCTAAATACTAATGCTGCCATCAATATCAAGAAGGTCGGGAAAAAGACCAAAGGTCGAATATTTTTAATCATTAACTCATCCTTGAACATTGATTACATGTAATTACGCTTGATGGTTTCATCAAAACGTTTTTCAAAAATCAAATTCCCATCGCTACAGGCTTTCCATTGCGCCTGAATATAAAAATGCTCTGCATCACACGTCATTACATAATGTGCCTCTATCGCCGTGCGCCAACCGTCACGCCCCATATCCACACACAAGTGAATATCATTTTTCGCACTTAAAGGGTCTTGCGGGTGAATAGACAACGATTGCTCAATGGTAAAATCAATGTCGCTTTGTGATGAAGTGATAAACTGACAACCAAAATCTTCAAAGGTCTCAAGCGTAGTCATATCGGTTTTATAGTCCCGATGAACGACACGTTTGCTGCTTGACGCACGCAAGACTTGACCATCAAACCCCACAGGTTTGTCATAACTAGGGACCAGATCTGACACTACAGGCGAGTCGTTTAGTGGCATACTCACCGAACATTGTGATGGATATAATGTCAACGTAGCGTCTTCCGCACATGGCCATATCAGAGGCCAGTAAGCAGTTGAAACGGCAATACGCACCTTATGACCTTTTGGCACAACGTAAGCCATATGGTTTAACGCAACATCGACTTCATAGACCGCATCCACAACTAGAGGCTCTGGAAATTCGTGACTGTTACGGTGAGATAGATTCAATAAACCGTGAGTAACTCGAGTCACTTCCCCAGTAGGGTGCACATCAGAGATCCGAACCACTGCATAGGCTTGCGGTTTATCACTTGATAAAGATAGGCGCGCCATTACCTGTCCAGCTAATGGCAAATCTTCCGTCAGTGTATCGGAATCAAATACCAGTGAACCAGCGTCATCTAAACGCTGATCTGCCGGATTTTCCATATCCAGGCGAATGCCAACACAGAAGCGTCCTCCCTCTAAGCCAACAGTTTGCGGCGAACGAATACTCAATGGACAACTGTCTGATATGGTTTCCGACAACCCTTTATCAGATAGGTACCATTTTTTATAACTTGTGTTTATGGATGGCCATGTTGACTCACTGACCCAAGTCCCAGCACGATGTTTATAATCGGTTTGTGGTAGTACGCTGTCTTGCAAGTAATAATGCAGCTCCGGCTCTCTATCTATAGCATTATCAACACCTTTCAACCATCGATCCCACCACCTGACAGACTCAGCAACGTAATCCATTTTGGGATTAGGATAAGCAATATTAGGGTATTTATGGGCCCATGGCCCCACCAGCCCTTTCTTGGGACCAGACAAATTACTCAACAGAGAAAATACAGTGTTGCGGTACCCATCAGCCCATCCCCCCATCGCATACACGGGGATGTTGATGTTTGAATAGTCTTCACAGACCGAACCATGTTTCCAATAATCAGAGCGTGTTTGCTCTGCCAACCACGGCTTGGCCAAAAATGGCATCTGCTCAAGCCGATCAAGCCAGATATTTTTCCATTCTTCGCCAACCAGTTTGGCATCAGGAGCACGACCCAGCGCATAAGCCCAAAAAAAGGCAGCCCAGTCCATATTATCATTAAGTAGACAACCGCCCGCAAAGTGAATGTCATCCCTAAAACGATCATCCGTCGAGCACTGGGTAATAATCGCTTTTAATGCCGTCGGTTTCAGCGCGGCAATCTGTAGCGAGTTGAACCCGCCCCAAGATATTCCCACCATGCCTACGTTTCCATTACACCATTTCTGCTCGGCAATCCAGTCAACCACATTACAGCCGTCTTGAAGCTCCTGCTGGGAATATTCATCCTCAAACAAGCCTTCTGATTCACCACAGCCCCTAAGATCCACACGAATACAGGCATAACCATGTGCGGCAGTTTCCGGCATCGTGATTTCATCACGAATGATGGTGCCGTCATTTTTACGGTAGGGAAGAAACTCTAGTATGGCGGGGACAGGATAGGTAGCAACGTCAGCAGGCATCCAAGCTCGGTAGGCAAGCCGTGTGCCATCAGGAAGGGTCAGCCAGTCGTGATGGATCTCTTGTACGGTCTTCATTATCATCCTTGTTACATAAGCAAAGGACCTCCTATGTTATAGAGTGCCGTTTGTCAGTAAATCAGTATTTAGTTACCATGGTGTTAACTATAAGTTCATACAAGTAATACTATGCCCATAAACTCCAAGTTAATACCCTCCACTAATAGTCTGATAATGTTTGAAGCGGCTGCGAGGTTGGGGAGTTTAACAAAAGCTGCAGATGAACTTTGCGTGACGCCAACAGCGGTAAGTAAGCAGGTTAAACAGCTAGAGTCGCTGCTAAGCACTGAGCTATTTACCCGCTCGCCGCAAGGCGTTCGTTTGTCTGACGAAGGGCGGCGGTATTTAGACCGAGTAACCGAAGCTCTGACAATACTTGCTGAAGAAACACTCCTCATGGATGAGGCTGCTAATGTTCCAGCTTTAGATATTGAAGTCGGCCCTTGTTTTTTGCACTTTTGGTTATTGCCTAGGTTAGATCAATTCCGCCAAGAGCATCCTGATGTTCAGTTCAATATTAATGTAAACAATGAACGTCAAATCGCAACAGATGACAGCTACGACGTGGCGTTTTTTTACTCCCCTATACACTCGCAAAATCAAAATAACTATCTAGTTTTTCATGAGCGGGTATTACTAGTATGTAGCCCGGGATTCCTCGAAAAACACGGCGGAAACATTGATATATCAACAGTTTTTGATTTGCCTCTTGTCATGCTCAAGGATGAACTCGAATTCTGGGAAGGTTGGCAAACCTGGGCTGATAAAGCCGGGTTAGAATACCGTATACCACACGACGCAATTTGCATGACAGATCAAGTTGCCGTAATACAGGCAGCCATCAATGATGCAGGTATTGCCCTCGTATGGGACTGGCATGTTGAAGAGTTATTAGAAGCCGGCCAGTTGGTTGCTCTAACTGAGCTGCTTGATTTTACTGACAAAGCCTACTTTCTTTCGATTGCCGATCACTGTACCGACCCCGCGGCACAGACATTTGTCGAGTGGGTATTAAAACAAGAACAAGAACACAGTTCTTGAAACAAATTAACTAACTCATATTGTCATCACCAAAAGCTTTTGTGGGTTAGTCATAAATAGCGATCCCGACTGCTTAGCGCAATTTCACTGCCGTCCCATAAACCAAAATTTCAGACGCCCCTTGCATGATGGCGCTAGTAGTAAAGCGGACATTGACAATCGCATCGGCACCCAAGGCTTCTGCTTCGGCGATCGCACGTTGGGTCGCTTCCTGCCTGGCTTCTGTCAGCATCTCGGTATAGCCGCGGATTTCACCGCCGAAGATGGTCTTAAAACCTGCCATGATATCGCGGCCAACATGCTTGGACTGCACCACATTGCCAGTCACCGTGCCAAGTACTTCCTTGATTTCGCGACCATATACTTCAGGAGTTGTCACATAGAGCATATTGTTCATCCTTATATTCGAACACTGCTTCATGCGCAGCGGTTTCTTTTTTGACTGTAGGTCATTACAAAGGTTCAGATAGCAAAAAGCCAGCAGGAGTTCTGCTGGCTTCATTATAGGTTCAAGTCACTTGCTTTATTGCATGTTCATTTCAAACACACGATAACCAGACTTATCTTCGATAATGCCAGTTTCATCGGTTGCCTTAAGCAAACCAGACTCAATATGGTCTTCGGCAAATGTCGCGGCGTCTACCAATCCTGATGTCATAAAGGTCACAGTTTTACCCTCAGCACCCGTTAACTTGAAGTTATGCATGTTTTCAAACTCTATCACTGGCTCATCACAGTCAGCATTATCATTGCATTGTTCAATGGCTTCTTCAGCACGCATATCAAGGTATTCAGCAACAATGTCACGGTTCGTGTCAGCCTCGTCATCATAGATACGGTCTGAGTTACCCACCCCAGGATAAGTACTACTTGCGCGGAAGTTATTGGTTACAACCAGAACATAATTATCTAGCTCAACCGTTTCACCTTTATAAGTGAAGTTCTTAATACGGTTGTATTGCTCACGAACTATGAAGTTATCGTCTTCATCGGTTTCAAGCGTGCCATTGGCTTTGGTTAAATAACGCGACGGGACAGAGACATCAATCTCGTACTGCAAGTCATCCAAATCAAAGCCGCCAAAGAACACATCATAATTATAAGTACGGAATGTTTGATGTAACAATGCTATGTTGTCATCAGTGATTTGCTGGTATTGCTGGGAAGCAACCGATTCCAACCACTCAATGACATCTTTAAACGTCAATTTAAGAACTGAAGGCGTGTTGTTATCAAACACATACAGATCGGCAACACTCGCACGGGTAAGCGCATCATCAGTAATGTTGGTGTAATCTTTATGACCGCCTCGACCGCCTTTGAAGGGAGCGGATACCGATAGCAATGGAAGATCTTTGTTCTCTTCGCCAAAGACACCTTCTTCCTGCCACTCCAAGCCTTTATGATATTGCGCTTCGTTAACAATTTGCACCGACAGATCAGGTACAATATTCGAGAAGAAACTATTGATAGGCTCTTCTATCGCACCAATTTCTTCCGCCATAAAGTCAATCGTGCCTTGGTGATCATCTTCGACTAACCAATTCACCACAGCATCTTGTGTATACGGCTTCAAGTCACGAACTTCAGCTGTACTCGCTTCAACCGTCCACGTTGCTCCGTTGACAGACTTAAGGTTTAGATCGATAACACCAATATGATTTCCCCAGAAACCAGGCATAACGGCAGGCTTACCAAAAATAGTTCCTTCCTCAGGATTTACCCCTGGAATACCGTCATAGGCATCACTTGTGGTTGGGAAGTTCTTATGGTCATGGCCAAACATTAAGGCATCAATACCGTCAATTTGTGCCAATTGCCACACCGCATTTTCCATAAATGGTTCAACATTGTGCGAATTAGTTAAACCGGAATGCGGAACCGCCACAATAATATCTGCCCCTTCTAATTTCATTTTAGGGACATAGTATTCGGCTGATTTAGCGATATCCGCGACCATTGCCTTACACTCAAGGTGGCGTTTATCCCAGTCCATAATTCGTGGCGGAACAAAACCAATAACACCGACTTTAACCGGGTAATGGTTTCCATCATCAGCAATGAATTCACGGTCCAAAATCACATATGGGTTAAAGTATGGCTGGTACTCGTCAAAAAATTCATCGTAGTCTCCAGCATAGTGATCTTCAATATCGAAGCTACACTCTTCGGTATTTAATTGAACCTTACCAGAGCGAATGGCATTTTCATCAAACTCAAAGACGTTGGCACTTACATAAGGGAATTGAGCATGGTCAATGGCAGCATCAAGAAAGTCTAAACCATAGTTGAATTCATGGTTACCTATGTTGGCAGCGTCATACTGCAAGTAGTTCATTGCTTTATAAACAGGGTGAGGGTGTCGCTTCAAATGCTCTACACCTAAGTCAGCAATATAATCACCCATCGGGCTGCCTTGAATAAGGTCCCCATTATCAAACAACAGTGAATTATCCACTTCATCTCGAGCTTCTTGAATAATGACGGCTGTGCGGGCCAGGCCATATTCTTGATTGCCTTTTGATGCAAAGTAATCGAATGATCGAACATTCGAGTGCAAATCTGTTGTTTCAATTAATCGCACATTCATTAGAATGCTTTTTTCATCCGTCTTTCCATCTGTTGACGAACTACTGTTACATCCTACTAACCCAGCAACAATAGTAGCCAGAGCTAGATATTTAAAAGGCTGTTTACTCATTAGATATCCATCGATAAATTATTAAAATCGAGAATGAAACTAATCAGAGTTAATGAACAATTTATGACAATACGCCAGCAATCCAAAGCATAATATCAACACTAAGCTAGCGCGCAGCCAGAATATACCTAGAGTTAATGGATTACATGAAGGTTATTTTAACTTTAATAAAACTTGTAGATAATTCCGCTAAATAATTTACAAAAGAGACCAATAACCCACTTTTAAAATCACTATTCCTAGCGAATTATCGATCTTAATTAATTATTTTTGTAATACAGACAATTAAATCGTCATCTACCACTCAACATCATCAAGGTAAGTTAAGAAACGCTGCCACGATTTATAATCTGCATCCTGACGGTAGTTATCCGAACCATACACAGTGAAAGCGTGTGGCGCACCGCTGTAAACAATCATTTCATTGCTCACGTCCGCTTTTTCCAGCTCCCCCGATAAAACAGCAAAATCAGACATTGGGATCGCTGTATCCGCCGCGCCATGAAGAACCAATATATTCCCTTTTGCCTTGGAGTAGTCCTGACCTTCCGGGGTTTTCAATCCGCCATGAAAGGTGGCAAAGCCTTTCATGTCTGAGCCAGAACGGGCTAACTCCAGTACCGCTGCGCCACCGAAACAATACCCCATCGCCACGGATTTATCGGTATTGGCTCCAAGCGAGTCCGCCATTTGCAGCGCCCCATTCATCAAGTCACGCATTTTCATTCGGTCTTTATAGAGCTCTCCGGTATGCTGGCGCTTATCTTCCACTTCGGTCGGCCGTACCCCAGCACCAAACAAATCAGCCGCAAACACCGCGTAACCTTGCTCTGCCAGCATCTCAGCACGCTTAACTTCATAGTCAGTCAAACCATCCCAATCGTGGATCAGCAACACAAGTGGCGCATCTTCTGATGGAGAAATGTAATACCCCTCGTAGGCCTCATCATTGACCTTGTACTCAATCGCCCTACCTTCAGTTGCATTTGCCCCTAAAGGTATCACCGCCAGCAACGCACCTAAAATCAAACGTTTCTTCATCACACTCATCCTTATTGACTGCGTTATAACTTAGTTTCCAGAAATAAGTGTAGGCAAGCACTGACGAAAGTGTAGAAATGACCAGACGACAATCCTGTTTCATTATGTGAATAAATCCATTAGCTTAGTATTTAAATACTTGGGTACATTTACACGGAAGGCACCATGACAGCATTTTCAGAGTTTATTAAACACGTTGGCCGCGGAGAAAAGGGCCGTCGCTCGCTCACCCAAGACGAAGCGCGTGAAGCGCTGGATATGTACCTCGACGGCAAGGCCGAGTTATTACAACTTTCCACCTTGCTGATGCTGCAACGTGTCCGTTGTGAAACCAGCGAAGAAGCCGCCGGATACATTCAATCTCTACGTGGCCGTATCTCAGCAGACTGGCGTGAGCTAGATGTCGATGTCGACTGGCCATGCTTTGCCGGTAAACGTCGCCAGCCGCCTTGGCTTATGCTGGCTGCCAAATTACTCGCGCAAAATGGTATCCGTGTCATGCTGAGTGGCCATATGGCTGTTGATGCGATCAAATATCAGGTTGAAAGTGCATGTCCTGCATTGGATATTCAACAGGCCGCGACACCGGATGAAGCGAGACAGATCCTCGCCGAAGAGAATATTTGCTACATCCCGCTCTCTAGCTATTGCGAGCCACTCATAGATTTGTTGGCACTGCGAAATTTAGTTGGACTCAGAACCCCGCTCAACACCGTAGCCCGGGCACTCAACCCAACCGCAGCACCTTATGCGATTCATGGTATTTTCCACCAAGGCTATGAACAACTCCACGCCGAAGCAGCTCAATTAGTGGGAGACACAAACATGGTCGCCTTTAAAGGTGAAGGTGGAGAGAGTGAACGAAGCCCACGTACAGCCTGTCGTTTATCTGGCGTCAATCAAGGACAGCTATACACGGAAGAGTGGCCAACTTACTTGGAAGGCGCATCCGGTAAACACGGTGAGATCAGTGGCGACTTCTTGCAACAAGTTTGGCAGGGAGAAACCAACAACCATTATGGTGAACACGCGGTGGTTTCTACTCTCGCTATCGTGCTAAAAATGATGGGCATTTGCAGCGAACAAGAGCAAGCCTTGTCGATAGCCCGCGAATGGTGGGAAAAGCGCTTGAGCTAAATTGAACTCAGCAACCTGCATAACTGATAACCACATTTGGTAGTCGAAAATAGGTAGATTATCCGCATTCCCAACCTCTTGCTACGAGACGAATGTATGATTTCCCCAAGACTACCAAGTGTCATCTTCACCCTGCTATTAGGCGCAGCAACAGCCACCAACGCTTCTGCGAGCTCTCTGGCCACCGTCACTTCTGCCGGCCAGTTGCATGGTGTCTTGGACTCTTGCCAATTCTTCGAAACACTGCCCGATATGACTATCCAGCGAGTCAGCGATTACCTGCTCCAAAGCACGCTCAAAGCTGATAACACCGACCATCATGTAGCATGGGTAGAAGCCCGGGTGGAAGGTCGGCAATATGCCGATAAGCTGCATATCGCCAACAACACCCTCCATGATGCCAAATGCAATGGCATTGTAGAGTCATTTTGGAATGGCACCCTACCTACAATAAACAGGGGCTGAAAAGCCCCTGCTAATTAGCTTCTGTATGGCCTGATGCGATTTTAGTGAGACGCTGTTATAGCAAATTCACTGGTTTCTGGTGACTGATTCGTAGTGCGAATGTGAAACTTATCAACTTCTGACATCAATTCCATCATGCGTTGTTTAATCAAATGCATCTCTTCATGAATATCCACTATCGCCTTCATGGTATTTCCAGCAAGCTCCAACAAGCCATCGACATCAGCATCCACACTCTGTGCCGTTTGAGATTGCTGAGTTGCCGCTGTGGCAATGCCAATATTAAATTCAGCAATTTCGTTGACGTTACCTATTAATCCTTCCACCAAAGAACTTGCTTCCGACACCACGCTTTGGGTTTCAACGGTTGCCTCTCGACTTTGCTGCATATTGCTGTAGGACGCCTTAGCATTTTGGGTAATACCATCGAGTAACTGGCGAATGTCTTCTGTGGACATTTTACTGCGCTGGGCCAAGGTTCTCACTTCATCCGCGACAACGGCAAACCCCCGGCCTTGTTCACCCGCCCTTGCCGCTTCAATCGCTGCATTAAGTGCCAACAAATTGGTTTGCTCAGAAATGGCATTAATAGTGTCGAGAATAACGGTCACCCCTGCCATTTGCTGCTCAAGAGTCTCAATACACTGATATGTTTCATTCACACTAACCAGCAGCCGCGAAGTCGTCTGTTGCGATTGTTCACTCTGAACATAGCTAGATTCTGCACTTTGGCGAGCCAATTCCGTGCTGCGCTGCGCATCGTTGGTGATACCGGCAACCTGTTCACTAGTTTGCGCCATTTCGGTCATTGCGGTAGCAATACTGTCACAACGGGAGTGGGTTTGCTGGCTGTCCGTACTTGCCAGTGCTATTAACTTCGCCATCTCCGCCATTTCTTGCTGGGTTTGGCTTGCGACACTATGAGCCTTATTGAGAGTATCACTTACGCTATCTGATAACCTATCCAGTTTGTCACCGATCTCGCCAATCTCATCATCATGGCTATCAGCAAGGCGAATAGTCAGGTCTTTGTTTGCCGCCATCGCAGCTAACTTGTCCGAAAATGCAGAAACACGTCGCGTTAAACGCTTGAGTGAAACTATGGTGAACAGGATCAGAGGTAGAATAACGAGAGCAACGAGACCAGCAAGAAACTGCAGTTGTTTCATCACATACTGTTGTTCAGCCTGTACCTTTACCGTTAATTCAGCCGCCATCTGATCTCGCAGAGTTTTTACAGCAGAAATTCTTTCTGTGGCTAGCCCAAACCAACTTGTCGCGTTAGGCCCCTCCACCCCAGTCAATGATGCTTTTTGGGCTAGAAACGAATCTTGAATACTCATCACTTGCTGCCAAGTCGGTGAACGAATAATACTTTCAAGTTGGTGTAAATATTCCCCACTTAGCAGTAAGCGGGCCTGGCGGATAGCATAAGCTTCGTCATTGATGTATTCCTGGATTTGCGCATAACGGTCGAGGCCTGATTGCTTACTGGCAAAGACACCATTAAGCGCCCCACGTGCCATTCCGGCTTGCTCTTTAGTGATCAGCAACTGCAGCAAGCCCTGCATTTCCTGCTTGAGTTCAGCATTGCTGATCTGAGCGAGTAAGATCGCTAGATTATCCAATGCCAAGCGATTGATATTGGAGTAATAGGCAAACGGGGAGTCAACCAACTGCAACGTATCGACTTGCTGCCGGATTGCATGGCGCTTATCCAATTGCGAGCGAACGGCTTCAAGCAGCGGTTCAATGGCTTGGCTATCCAAGTGTTTGGTGGTGAATGCCAACAATGACTGGAAAGCATTGTCTGCAAGGACTCTTTGGTTTCTCAAGGTCTGCACCTGAGGGCCTTGCCCCTTGGCTCCGATCACCCCCGCGGTTAATCCTCGCTCAACCGCAAACTGGTGGGCGACTTCATCATAGAGATGAAATAACGCGACGGTTTCCTTAGTGATACCAGCTTGGGATCGTTTATCCATTAATTGATAGGTTTGCCACCCAATCACAGACAACAGCAACAATGTGGGAATAATGAAGATGACGAGCAAGGTTTGGCGTATGGTCAAAGAGTTGAACTGGCTGATCATGGTTAACCTCTTGATATTTATAATTCCTTTTACGAATTAAAAATAGCAAACAACAGTTATAATATCCTGTAACCCCATCACCAATTGAGCAAATATTGAACTCCCTCAATAAATTGTTAAATGATTACATTAATATCTCTTTTTGTTCGCTTGAGTGCCACTTGTTGACGAAATAATCAATATCGTAGGGATTTACCATAAAGTTACCCACTGTTTTTGTGGATAACATAAAACGAGTGTTTAAAAACAACAGGTTAGTATTTTCAAGAAGATGGCGATATTTTTCTAGCTGCAAAAGAAAAGCCGCACCATTGCAGTGCGGCTTAGTTTTTATCTCTATTCTGTTGCTCCAGTCTACCTACACAGCACACATAGAGCGATGATTGAACTACAACTTGAGGCTTCGCCACTCATTACGTTGAGTATGCCGTATCCGATATAGTCACAAATTTAAATCGGACATCTTTGTGTTTGACGAAGAAGTACTTTGTTTTTTTGTCACTTAACCAAATTGTAAACTAAGCAATACCGACGCTTAGTGTGGTTGATTCACATCAACCGGCTTCCTGTACCCTTGAGCCACATGTACGAAAACAGCTCATTCCTCCAGAAGCTAAATATAAATCAGCTCATTTACAGGTCACAAATTAAATATGGTACTAAATTCCACTTTTAGCAAACCTGATTTGCCAAATCTTCTACCAAAATGTGACCGACTCCAAACTCTGTTTTGATCCATCCCCCGTAATCTCACTGCCAAACTGGTGTAGAATGCCCCCTTCTCCAGTCTGTTTAATGTTCAACGAAGGTTTTTATAGCTCAATGGCAGCATTTACCAATGCTTTGATACACATTCCAACGGCCCAAGCCGCTTTGGCTTTAGCCTCAATGGGAACTGGCCTTGCCTGGTCACTGTATTTCCCTGAACATACCGATTGGTATCGCGGTATAGGTGCTCTGATCGGCGCTATTCTGCTGATCCCCGTGGTGCTTAAATACTTATTCAACCCCAAGCGTTTTATCCAGGATCTCCGCCACCCACTCTATGGGAGCTTAATGGCCCCGATGTCGATGACCTTACTGGTCTTATCCGACTACCTGTCTTCGCTCCATGTTGAAGTCGCTCGCTTGCTTTGGTACCCCGCACTGGCCTTGCATATGTTTATGATGGGGTTTTTCTTTTTCTGCCAAATCAAAAACTTTCGATTAACTAACATGTACCCAAGCTGGTTCCTCTACCCTGTTGGGGCAATCAGCGGTACCTTGGCTGGCCCACAGCTTGGCCACCACGATTTCGCTTTGGCCATGACAGATGCCTGTATCGCCATTTACTTCCTTATGTTACCTGTTGTGCTCTATCGCCTGTGTTTTGCCGGGCGGTTACCACGACCAGCCAGGCCAACACTCGCTATCATGGCCGCTCCAGTCAATCTCTCCCTAACCGCTTACCTATTGAATGTCAGCGAGCCGGATCCTGTCTTGACCGGTGCTTTAGCTGGAATTGGTATCACCATGACTATCTTGGTTTATCTGTGCTATTTCAATTTACTTAAGCAACGTTTTCAACCATCACTGGCTGCGGTTACCTTCCCATCAGTGATCAGTGCCGTTGCCCTGGAACGCCTCACTGACTGGTTTGCAATCTATTATCCGCATTGGTCATGGCTCGAACGATTGGGTATTTTTGAAATGACCGTCGCAACCGGGCTCGTGCTTTGGGTGGGCTGGAATTACCTCGGCTATTACTGGCCTCGCACCGCTCCATCACGGGTGCTCTCCAGCAGATAAAGATAAAACCACAATAAAAAACGGGCTTTTATGCCCGTTTTTTCATGAGGATTTATACTTGAAGTGTAAGACCTGCCCAGCAGTCAGATAGCCTATCTATTTGCGCTAGCGGGATCACTTTCACACTTGCTTGCGGAGGTAGACGATGAAACACCTAGTTTTACTTGTAGCTGTCCTCAGCTTAGCGGCCTGTACCGGTCAGTCCTATGACACCGACCTGGCTCAAGAAAATCAATGGAAAATGCTTGGTGTCAAAGACGGTGAAAATGGCCGCTTAGTTCGCACCGAGACTGAACTGAATAAACTGAGTGAGATGCCTGAAGGTGCGATTAACGATTATCGCCTGGGTTACCAACAAGGTATTGAAGATTACTGCCTACCTTACAAAACCTATAAACATGGTAAACAAGGGGAGCAGTACACTGGTCAGTGCCTCAATACTGAGCATGAAAACCTGGCCATCCAAGGATGGGAAGCGGGTTACAATGAGTATGTTTCCGAACAAGATTTGCTCTGGTTAAATAACGAATAACGTATTAAAAAAGCGGCTCATTTTCATGAGTCGCTTCTTCATTGTAACTCTTTCCGATAGCCAACAGCCCCAAGGGGCCAACGATTCATTATCGTTTTATTGCTTAGCGTCTTGCTGCTTGGCTTCTTGCTGTTTGTTTTTTTGATCTTCTGCTTTTTGACGAGCCAGAAAGATTTGGGTTAATGCCAACATTTCAATCATTTTGCCATCTCATCGTGTAATTTATTATCAATAGACGGCATGAATACTACCCATCAATGTGACGCACTTCAAATTAATATGCTGTTTTCATGTAATAAAACAACAAAAATGGGCAACTTGAACAAGGAGAAATATTTTCATCCAATTAGAAAGCCCCCAGTAAACACAAAACAACATATTTTACTTTTACATGAAAAAGACGCTTTCTAACGTTCTGCACACCAAGACATTCTGCATACATCACACAAATGAAAAAAGAACCCGAGACAGCTAAATAAATGCAACCAATTGAGCATCTACGTCAACTTATATTCAGGTTAGACCACTATGCTGGTATCAGTATCTGTTTATGGAGAGAACGATGAAATTAGCTGATATCAAAAGCCTCCGGCAGCTTAGCAGCCACTACCAAAAGAATACACAGGGCAGTCTTCATCGCCGCAGAAGAAGCCGGGTTAGGGAAGAAAATCCGATTGAAGATTTGGCAGACACGACGATTTGGTCTGGACGCAACCGCCGTTACAATACAGCCAACACTTAAGCCACATTTTCACATTGCCCAGCCATTTGGCCAGACAAGAAAAAAACGCCCCTGAGCTTTCGCTCAGGGGCGTTTTCCGTTCCTAATATCCTGGGTTCCAAGCAGGATATCCACTGGGCTTCCCCAGTCGGTCTCAATCACACAAGTGCATTAACAGACCTTTAAACCACCCTCCCCCGTTCTAAGGAGAATGATCTTTTTATTCGCAATTTGATGCTCTCAAATCTTGAAATCAATTTATCACATAATTTTATTTATGCAAAAAAAATTTGAGTGATTGCTGCATTTTTTGATTAAAATCATCCGACATTTCATTTTATGTTGATCCCAACAAAACAACGACCATAACAACCCACTTCATAGTCACCTCGTTACAACCGATAAAAAACACACCCAGAAACAACAAAACAACCTATAAAACAACAACTTAATTATTAACCAAAAAGATAACAGCCCATATAAAAGGATAGCGGTAACACTGGAACAAAATGTAATCTAGAATGTAACGCCACCATACACTCAACAAAAGTTGAATCTCATTATCCTAAAATGAAAAGGCCCCCCTAACAGGGGGGCAAGAACACCACTCGAGTAAAGTGGTTATCAGACCATACTTGGGTCCGGCTCCAAGCCCATTAACTGACGACCAAGGATCTGGGCACAAACATCGTAATCGGTATACGCATGAGCTGCCGTCATATGGGAATCGCGGAACAGACGCTGGCCTTCATTGTCATTAAACCAAGACATTCCCCCCATCGCTTCAAACAAGCGATCCACAGCCTGGATACACATCTTCACCGCGTAGGCCTGATTGGTCCTCCAGTAAGCTAGCGTATCGGCAGATGGGTACTCTTTGCGCTCTCCATGTTCTTTGTGCTCTTCCCAGGTTTTCTCTAGGAAAGCTCGAGCTGCTGCAACTTGGTGGGTTGATTCTGCAAGACGCATGAGTGCAGGTGTTGCCGCCCCCACTTTAGCCCCCGTGTAAGCACGGACACGGTTTTTAGTTTTTTCCTTGTAGACTTCCAACATACGCTCGGCAATACCCAAACTGATTGCTGCGAAGCCGCAGGCAAAATAGGGACGGTAAGGGGTATAGAAAATATCACTGTCAGGGTAAAGCCCAAATCCTGCAGAGTATCCTTCCATCATACCTTTGGCTGTTTCAATACGGTGCTCAGGTATAAATACGTCTTTTAAAACTAAGGTTTTGGTACCGCTAGAACGCATCCCCGCCGCATACCAGTCGTCAATAATGCTGTATTCATGGCGCGGTACAACGCCAAAGCAGTAGACTTTATTGCCGCTAACATCCGTTCGAAGAAAGCCCAAAATAGCCCAATCACCATGGTCACTGCCGCTACTCCATCGCATGTCACCGTTAAAGATCACCCCACCTTCGGTTTCTTCCGTTTTTCCAAAAGGCGCAATGCTGCTGCTGGCGGTTGCTTCTGGATTATCTCCCCAGAATTCATCTTGGGCTTGCTTGGAAAACATCGCCATTTGATGACTGTGCGTGGCTAACAGACTCGCCCCCCATGCTGTGCCACCGCACGCCCCTGCTAATGCCGCTACACAATCAGTAAACTCAGGCAGTGAAATCTCCGAGCCACCGTATGCCTTCGGTTGTAAAGCGCGGAAAAAGCCTACTTCACGTAACAGGCGGATATTCTCTTCTGGTGGTGTGCGGTCAAGTTCAGCCTGCCCTGCATTAGCAGCAATAGTCGGCAGGATAGCTTGCATCTTTTCTAGCAGGGGATTCGGTCGCTTCATGTCCAGTTCCTTTTGATAGTGAGCATTGCCGTTTCTTTTCAGCGGCTTCTTTACACTTATTATGGGAAATCACCGTTCACTGTTAAATGGATGTTACAAGTATTTAATTGTACTTTTCGCCAAATTAGATAACATGTTAAATAATTTAGAAATAATAAAAACAAAAGTACGGAAGGTCACGCCATGGAAGCACTCACAATCCCTAACCTGAATATCGGAAAAGTTTACGATTCTCGCTATAACGACAACGAGTTCCATCTTGAAAGACTCAATAGTCTGGCCCTGTTTTTTGGTCGAAACATGCCAACTCACTATCACGACCGCTATTACCAAATACACTGTATTCTGGAAGGCAGTACTCATGTCCTGCTCGATCAATCCCATTACTCTATGCAGGGAAAAACCCTGTTCTTCACGCCACCTACCGTACCCCACTCATTTGTTACCGACGACCATGCCCATGGATTTGTAATCACTGCCAGTCAACAACTGGTATGGCGGCTACTCGATATTGAAATTGGTCGCAATGATATTGCTTCAACGGCCATGCAGCCCTTTTGTATTCCCCTACCAGAGTCCTCACCGTTGCTGACGTTATTTGAAATGCTTGAGAAAGAATCAGCACAACAACAATTTATGGCTGAATCGGCCAGCCAGTCCTGGCTTCAATTGATCTTGATAGAAATCATGCGGTACGCCAACAACCAGCCGGTGACAATCAGCTACCGCAGCAGTGACGTTAGCGTTTTCAATCAATTCAACTTGCTAATTGAAGAGTACTACCGATCCCACTGGACACTACCGCAGTATGCCGAGAACATAGGGCTGACTACATCAAGGCTAAATGATATCTGCCGCCGGATCAGCGGGCTGTCTTCAAAGAGGTTGATCACTGACAGAGTCATGCAGGAAGCTCGCCGGTTGCTGCTACTCACTGCGATGTCTATCTCTGAAGTGGGTTACGAACTTGGCTTTACTGATCCGGCCTATTTCGCTCGCTTTTTTCGTAAAAATGCAGGAGTCACTGCATCTGCTTTTAGGATGAGAGGGAAAGAATAGAAAAGCACACTACGAAAAGCAGTGTGCTTAAATAGTTTTAATAATCAACCATAGGAGCTATGGATACATAGGATCCCAATCTTGACTATCTAGCCAATTTACCGAAGGCTCTGAAGGATGCGGATCATTTTCCAGCAACCAATCGTGCAGATCTTGTTGGTGATCAGTATTAATAAAGTCGACATCGGCTTTTACTAATTCACTCCAAATATGGTTATTAATAAAATCATCACCTTCCGGTGTCGCCCAGAAGCGAATTTTCTGATCATTGGCATGTGCTTCGGTCACAATTCTTTCCAGCTCATCAAGTGCTTCCTGCGGCCATTCTCCCTTACCAAAGAAATTACCAAATTCTGGTTGGTTAAAGTGACTGAAGTTATTACTGACAAGCGGCATTAGTCTTGGGTCAGTTATTTCACCCAAGTCTCCTAAACGACCATCCACGAAGGAGTAGCGAATAGACGCAGCATCCATTTGGTCGATCGGACGATGGCCTGAAATAATTGCCGTTACCGGCCCTTGCTTCACTACACCATTTTCATAGGTAGTGAAGATATCTGGATATTGGCTTAACACTTCTTCTACCGCCAACCAAGTTTCATAGCCGCTATCATCACTGTCTATTTGTGTTTTAATATCAATCAGTAATACAGCAGAATGCGACCAGTTGTTATAAAAACGGTATTCGTTGTCCCTGACATACTGGACCAATGGCTGGATATACATCTCATCAAACGACCACTCAAAAACCGTTTCCCACTCATCATGGGCCACCAGCACTTCATCATAACCTTCACGGTAGAACACATCGGCTTCAAAACTACCAAAGCCCAAATTTACCGCACCAAAAAATGGCTCGTCACGATAATAATCATTGTGTGAGTGAGAGCGAACAGTGGGGGTTACTTCCAGCCCTTTTCCGTCATCATCAGAGTCACTTGAATTACAAGCTGTTAGCGATATAACAGCAGCTAGTATGCCAACTAATTTAAGAATGTTTTTCACAATTGCTTCCCTAAAATATGTATTAAAGCGATGAACATGCGTTCACAAAACAGCCGTTATATTTAGGTTGAATCATTTCATCTTGATGACTTTAAGATGATAATAAATATCTAAAAATATAAAATACAGTTTCCCAAAGGCAACGCTGGACTAGAGAAACTGTAAGCATTGTTATGCCTTAAATAAAAAGCGGCCATTTACTTGAAGCAATGTCGACTTTTTAATGAAAACCAACATGACACAAAACCTACGGCTGAGACATTTATGCCGGTTAATAAGAACTTCATAGAAGAGGTTTCATTCCCCTACCTCAACGACCATTTAAACCAAATTTTATATTTTTCTTATTCCGTAATAAAAAAAGCCAGCACATTAGTGCTGGCCTTGATTGGTAACTCATACCTTATCCAGGCTTCGTAGCAACATATAAGACACGTTAATGGTCGCTAGATTATCCAGAGCCTGTCCAGTAAGCAGTCCAAAATGAATAAAGCCCCCAAAACGGGGGCAAAATACAACAAGCTTTATTCAAAGCGTCTTGCAACAAAATAGATGATCAACACTAAAACCAAATTATCTTCAGATCACGCTTAATTCAGGCTCCAAAGCCATCGACTAGCAGCCTAAGATCAGGGCACGCACAGCGCAGTCTATATAGACATGACATGTTTCATTTAGTTGATATTACAAGTCAAAGTACTGTTTAGCGTTGTAGTAACAGATACCTTCGACAGTCTGCTTAAGTAACGCTTCATCGTTCGGTAGCTCACCGTCTTTAACCCATTGACCAATCAGGTTACACAAGATACGTCGGAAGTACTCATGACGAGGCATAGACAACAAGCTTCGCGAATCTGTCAGCATACCAACAAAGCGGCCAAGCATACCGAGGTTACCCAGTGTTGTAAGCTGGTCGATCATACCTAGTTTCTGGTCGTTGAACCACCAGCCTGAACCGAATTGGATCTTACCTGGGCCAAAGTCACTGTCTTGGAACGCACCAATAAGGGTGGCAACCATTGCATTATCGCGTGGGTTTAGGCAATAGACAATAGTCTTGGTAAGCTGGCGATTATAGTCTAAGTCGCTAAGCAGATTCGCTAGGTTAGCAGCAAAAGTCTGATCATCCATTGAACTAAAGCCTGTTGCTCCACCCAGTTCTTCAACACGGCGAGCGTTTGGATCCTGCAGAACACCAATATGTAGCTGCATAGTCCAACCAAGCTGATGGTTTTTCTGGCCAATAAAATGGAAGATCTGAGTCTTAAAGATTTCCACTTCATGAGCATTGATATCTTCACCAGCCAACACTTTTTTGAATACTAGGTCAGCGTCTTCCACAGTCGACGCAACGTATGGCACGACCTTGATACCCATATCAGATAGACGACATCCCGCTTCATGGAAATAGGTAAACCGCTGGTCTAGTGCAGAGAACAACTCATCAAGCGAGGTAATATTGATGTCCGTTTTTTCAGCTAAGGCTGTAACCCAGCTTAGGAACTTATTAGTGTTCTCGATGTAGAACAAATCGTCTGAGCGGAAGGTAGGCAGCACTTTGACCTCAAAGCCTTCATCTGCCAACGCTTTGTGGTACTCAAGATCGCTGAGTGGGTCATCGGTGGTGCATAATGACTCAACGTTCATCATACGAAGCAAGTTACGCGCACTGTGGCTAGGCTGTTTAAGCTGCTCGTTACAGGTTTCCCAAATCTGGGCCGCATTCTGCTCGTTGATAATCAAGTCAATATCAAAGTAGCGTTGCAGCTCAAGGTGGTTCCAGTGGTATAGCGGGTTACCAATCAGGTAAGGCACGCTTTGACACCATTTATTAAACTTATCACGAGAGTCAGCATCACCAGTAATAAAGGACTCGTCGATACCATTTGCACGCATCGCACGCCACTTATAATGGTCATGCCCCAACCAAGCTTCTGCAATAGAAGAGAACTGAACATCGTCATAGATCTCTTTAGGGCTTAAGTGGTTATGGTAGTCGATGATTGGCAGTGATTTCGCGTAGTCATGGTAAAGATGCTGTGCGATTTCGTTACTAAGTAAAAAGTTATCGTCGAGAAAATTCTTATTCATTGTATTACCTTTGAAAAAAATACAAGCACGCTACCTGAAACTGCTTTCAGGTAGCGTGCAAGGTTGCCCTTATTATTGCTGCGCTAGTTTGATTTGATTTAGGAACTCGTAAACTTCTGGCTCATTTTTTTCCAGATCTTGATACATAGGCTGAATCGATTGAATCATTTGCTCACGCTGTTTTTCTGTTGGCTGAACAATAGTTACCCCCATTTGATCAACCGCTTTTTGTTGCAGCGCCATCTCCATATCCCAACCAGTGGTGTAGCTATAGTTCATTGCATCTACCGCCGCTTCGCGAACGATCGCTTGCTGATCTTCTGATAGGCGGTTCCATGAACGGTTGCTGATTGCAATCACGTTTGCCATCTGTACATGGTTGTCTTCAAAGAAATATTTAGCAATTTCACCATGACGCGCTGTGTATAACGATGGGCCAGCACCTTCAACACCATCAACCATACCTTGCTGCAGTGCAGAGAATACTTCTCCGTATGGTGTTGGAGTTGGGATGCCGCCGATGTTCTCAACTAAACGGATCATCGTGTTCGACTCTTGAACACGCAGTTTCATCCCTTTCAGATCTTCTGGGCCGTTGATTGGCTTTGGAGAGTAATAGCCACGTGGTGTCATCATGATGTAACCCAAACCGATAAAGCCACGCTTTTCTGTCGATTCAAGTAGTTCCTGGCCAAGTTCACCAGACACGACTTCGTGCATTTTTTCTGTGCTTTCAAAAACGTATGGGTAGTTCAGCGCTTTGTATTTAGGTTCAATGTTCTCAAGCATTGAACTATCAACTTTGGTCATATCTAACAGGCCATTCGTAACCTGCTCAAGCATTTCACGCTGGGTACCAAGCTGCGAGTTAGGGAAAATGCGAACACGAATGTCACCATTTGACTTTTCAGCAACTGCTTGGGCAAACATTTCAAAATACTGGCCAGTTGGACCGTCTGGATGAGTGTTATGGCCAAGGCGCAATGTAGCTGCGTTAGCAGCAAATGCACTAAAAGTTAAACCAGCGATAAGGGCAGCATTGAGTTTGTTTAGTTTCATGGTTCTATCCAATTAATCGTTTTGAGTTGAAATCAATATAAGTCGAAACCTGACAGATGGAAATAGATAGAAATCACAATTCCTTTTTATTGAAACGATATTTTATTTTTATTGCTACACCGATCTGATTTTTTGGATTTATTCATTGAAATAGCGTTTCAGATGGACAGAATGGCACCAGGATTTTTACAGGAGCATGTTTTCATGTTGAACTTTGTTCGAAAGCTATTTGATCGGGTCATTGGGGCCGGGGTCAGTATTCTCACCATTAGTTTGGTGACGTGCGTGGTATGGCAAGTGTTTTCCCGCTTTGTTTTGCATTCACCAAGTACATCAACCGATGAGATTGCACGCTTTCTATTAATGTGGTGCGGCCTGACTGGTTCAGCCTATATGGTCGGCCAAAACCAACACCTTGCAATTGAAATGCTGGGTACACGTTTGACAGGAATTAAGAAGCTGGTGCTGAGTATAATTGTACAGCTGTTTATCGCTAAGTTTGCAATGATGGTAATGATTTACGGAGGTATCGTGCAGTACAACAATATCTCCATGACAGGCCAGCTTACGCCTTCTCTCGGTATGCCTATGTCTTACATCTATATTGTGGTACCTATCTCTGGATTGATCATTTTGCTGTACAACATGCTAAATATCGCGGATTACGCGAATGAGATCGCCGAAGAAAAACGAAAGCAAAATTTAAAGCTATCTGAAGTATAGGGAGAAGGAATATGAGTCTTGAAATTCAGATGATGCTGGTGATGCTAGTCACCTTTGTAATAACCTCATTCGGCCTGGGTGTCCCAGTCGCGTTTTCTATTGGGCTTTCAACCATTGCAGCAACCATGATGATGTTCCCACTGGAACAGTCAATTTTGATTGTGGCACAGAAAATGATCACCGGCGTAGATAACTTCGCATTCCTTGCACTGCCATTCTTCATGCTGGCGGGTAACATTATGCGCGTAGGGGGGATTGCCGATAAGTTGATCAACGTTGCATTGCTGCTGGTTGGTCGTCTACCGGGGGCACTATCACACACAAATATCGTAGCTAACACAATGTTTGGTACGGTTTCTGGTTCAGCAATTGGTTCGGCGGCTGCGGTTGGTGGTGTTATGGTACCCGCGCAGAAAGCAAAAGGTTATGATCCTGCTTTTGCTACTGCGGTAAACATCGCTTCATGCCCAATTGGTATGATTATCCCGCCATCAGGCGCGCTGATCACATACTCTCTACTAAGTGGTGGTACTTCAATTGCCGGTTTGTTCCTCGCAGGTTACATCCCAGGATTACTGATTGCCCTATCGCTAATGTTTGTGACCTACTTCTGGACTAAGCGCAAGGGTTACCCTAAAGAAGATCGAATTACTTGGGCTATTGTTAAAAAGACACTTTGGGAAGCGATTCCGGCACTTGGCTTGGTTGTGATTATCCTTGGCGGTATCATTGGTGGCGTGTTTACCGCCACTGAAGCATCTGCAATTGCGGTTGTGTACTCATTGGCGCTAGCGATGTTCTACTACAAGCAAATGAGTTTGCGTGATATTCCTCGCGTATTCGGTGAGGCAATGTTGTCGGCTACGGTTATCCTTATCCTAATCGGTATCTCTAGCTCAATGTCTTGGACAATGTCGATTGCTGATATCCCATACATGGTGGGCAGCACAATGCTAGGCATTTCTGAAAACCCAATCATTGTTCTATTCCTTATTAACATCATGCTGCTGTTTATTGGTGTGTTTATGGATGGTGCACCAGCTAAGCTGATCTTTATCCCTATCTTACTGCCAATTGTGACTCAGTTTGGTATGGATCCAATCCAGTTCGGTATCCTAATCACCTTTAACCTATGTATTGGCCTATGTACTCCGCCAGTGGGTACGGCTCTGTTTGCCGGTTGTAAAATTGGTGATGTGCCAGTAGCAAGTGTGATTAAGCCACTGATCCCACTTTGGGTCGCGCAGATAGCGGTACTTATGCTGATCACCTATGTACCATGGGTCACTATGTGGTTACCAAACCTATTTGGCTACGGCATGTAACCTTCTCACTTCGAGATTAACCCCGGAAAAGCCAGTAGGGTATCCCTGCTGGCTTTTGTTATATGCCCCCCAACAAGCAGCCATTCCTTTACACGCTCACCGCACACAACCAAAACACAACCAAAACACAAACACAAACACAAACACAAACACAATAATTAAAACAATGTTTCACTCATCACAAAACAAGACTTTTCTTATCGATCGCTGCAGCTTTATGTGAATAATGAACCATCGTTTCAAAAAGTTTTGGTTACTATAACAATAGCCTGATCACACATTAGGCTAAAGAGTTACTAACACCAAGTCGCAAAAATTTTAATCTATTAGCTTCTCAGGGGAGTAAGTGAATATGCTGCAGTTCTCATCACAACAGATGGTCGCGATTAAGAACAAAGCCACTCAATCAATGATTGATGCGTTGAAAAACGACAATGAAGTAGTGCTGAACAATCCAGTGTTGGTACCTGAAGATGGCCGTGCAACATGGAATCTATATTACTTTTGCCCGGAACACGGAGTACGTCTAACATGGGATCGTGATAAACCCCTGTCACACATCTGCCCAGTTGATGGTAAAGAGTTTACCGGTGAACCGTATGACGGTGCTTGGTGGCGCTGGCTAAATGGGTTGAACGCCAAAGCCTGTTACGATTTGGGCTTGCTATGGCAAATTACCGAGGAGCCGATATATCTAGAAAAAGTTCGCGAAATCTTACTAGCATATGCAACTTACTATCCTGATTACGAAGTTCACGGCGGTATTCCTTACAATGGGCCAGGAAAAGCAAACGCACAAACCCTATGTGAAGCGAACTGCCATATTGATTTAGCTCGTGGCTATGATTTCATTAAGCAAGCACTGACAGAGCAAGAGCAGGACAAAATTGAAAAGCGCTTACTACGTGAAGGGGCTGAGTTCTTAATGGATCATCGTTCCGCTCAGCTGCATAACCATGAAATGAAAATCAATGCGACTATCGGTGTGATTGGACTTATTCTCGATGATCACCGCTATATCGACTTCGCGCTAAATACCGACTACGGAATTCACTACCAGCTAAATAATGGTTGCCTTGGTGAAGGTATGTGGTTTGAAGGCTCAGTGCACTATCACTATTACGCCCTGCAAGCTCTGCTGAACTTTGAAAAGATCGCCCATAACACACCATATTCTGTGAGCAGCAACCCGAACTACCTCAAGATGATGAAGTTCCCACTCAAACTGGTGATGAATAATGGTGATTTCCCTCGCTTGAACGACAGTATTGCCGGGCAAGAAAAGCTAACTCATGCACACCTATTTGAGTTTGCCTACAAGCAAACACCGTGTGAGGAATTTGCACAAGTATTGACGAGCATCTACCAAAATATCAGCCGCGATAATATCGACGCACTACTGTATGGTGTTGATGAGCTGCCAAATGCTGAGCCGATAAAATGTCAATCAATGCACGCTGAGCAAGCGGGTCTGACTATCTGCTATGACGAAGCTCGCAACAATTCAATGCTACTTAAGCACGCTCCTTATGGTGGTGAACACGATCACTATGACCGCCTTGGCTTGATCTTGAACCGAAACGGTAAAGAGATCCTACCGGATTTAGGTACCACAGGTTACGGCGCAGAGCTCCACTACGGTTATTACAAAAACACTGCCACGCACAATACCTTGGTCGTTAACCAGCAAAACCAGTCTCCGATCAATCCGACACTACTTAACTACCAGCAGAATGAGAAGTTTACTCTGGTCGCAAGCGAAGCGAACTGGGCAAACGAACCAGCTGAAGTCGACAGCCACACTCTCGTACAGTGGGATGAAGAGGCTTACCGTGATGTCTGTTTCCGCCGAGCTATTCTTTGGTTAGGAGATGCAGCAGTTGAACTGAATACGGTTATTAACCCACATCAGCAACAATTAGATTTAACTTACCACGTGCGCGGCACACACCTTGCAAATGAACAACGTAAATCAATCGTTAACCCATTGAGCGGTGCTCTGGAGCGCATGCGTGATGTCCAGCTAATCGAAAGCCAAACTGAATTCACTCAGAGTTATGCAATTGAAGGACAGCCTGAATTTAATCAGCACTTTGCAGCAGATCGTGAAGTAGATGTTATTACTGGGTATGCACCTGATAACCCTGCAACCTCTGATATAGCTTATACTTTAGTACGTTCAAACCAAGCTGAGTTGAGAACTGCGCTACTACACGATTTATCTGAAAAGCAAGCATATCAGTTGCAAAAAGTCATTTGGAGCGAGGAGTGGGTAGAGTTTAGTCTGATCAAATCAAATCTTACGCGCCGTTTCCAATACAACCTGACCAACAACCAGATCAGTGAATTGATCGAATAACAGTTTAAAGAGTTAAATCGTCTAGTTTGGCTACAGCCAATTAGACTTTGATAATGATCAAGGCCTAGCTTTCCAAGCTAGGCCTATTGCACCGATGGCAAAGGTATTTTCCAGTATCCAATGATCAGTACAGAAGTAATGCAAGTCTCAAGCTAAGTTAAAAATGACGTTGTCATTGTATGATTATTACCTGTGGATTTTCGATTATCGTAAAGCCATTCTTGCTTTGACCTATTCCACTCAATCTCTGGCAAATTGCGAAACCCCACCTCGCCATTTTATTAGTCGTCGCTCCCCCCCCTCCACAGCAAAGCAAAGCAAAGCAAAGCAAACTTAAAACATTGGATATTTTTCAACCAACCCTCGATAAACACACAAGTAAAAACGACCAACCACATAAAACAAAATACCGTTTCATTTTTACCAGCAAGTGGATTTCGATCACAGTTTTACCGTTCAATAACACATAAAATTCCCGCATTAGATTTTAACTTTGAATTGCAACCACTCAATCATCATATGTAATGATTGGCATACCTAAGAGAGCACTATGAATATAGAGATTATGGTAATAGGCGGTTACTTTGCGCTGATGGTATTCATCAGCCTCGCCTTCAAAAAAATGGCCAGTAACTCTTCCAGCGACTACTTCCGGGGGGGAGGCCGCATGCTTTGGTGGATGGTAGGCTCCACCGCGTTCATGACCCAGTTCAGTGCCTGGACTTTCACCGGTGCAGCTGGTAAAGGCTTTAACGATGGGATGTTGGCAGCAGCAATATTCGTCGGTAACATACTAGCCTACGGTGTCTCTTACCTTTATTTTGCCAAGCGCTTCCGCCAGACCCGTGTCGATACCCCGACTCAGGCGATCCGTAACCGTTTTGGTAGCACCAACGAACAATTTTTCACATGGGCGATCATTCCACTTAGCATTCTAACTGCCGGTGTATGGCTTAACGGCCTGTCTGTCTTCGTCGGCGCTGCATTTGGCTTCGACATGACGACAACCATCTGGATGACAGGTCTCGCAGTATTGGCTATCTCATTGCTATCCGGCGCTTGGGGTGTTGTTGCATCTGACTTCGTTCAAACAATGGTGGTTGCCGTAATCTCTGTTGCTTGTGCCATCGTCGCGCTTGTTGCTGTAGGCGGACCAAGTGAAATTATCACCAAGTTTCCATCTGGCTTCGTCATGGGTCCAGACATGAACTACCCGCTGATTATTGTTGGTACTTTCCTGTTCTTTTTTGTTAAGCAAATTCAGAACATCAACAACATGCAGGATTCTTACCGCTTCTTGAATGCCAAAGACTCCAACAATGCGAGTAAAGCAGCATTGATGGCTATGGTTCTAATGGCTGTTGGTAGCTTGATTTGGTTCATCCCACCATGGGCATCGGCCATTCTTTACCCTGATGCAGCTACCCAATACGCAGAGCTAGGCGGTAAAGCTTCTGATGCGGTATACCTCGTCTTTGCAGAAAACACTATGCCTGTCGGTACTGTCGGCCTCCTTGTTGCGGGTATCTTTGCAGCAACCATGTCTTCTATGGATTCAGCACTGAACCGTAACTCGGGCATCTTTGTTCGCAGTTTCTGGACACCTATTGTCTGCAAGAACAAGCCTAGTAGCGAGAAATCACAGCTTCGCGTTGGCCAAATCACCTGTATCGTCAACGGTATTATCGTCATCCTTGTTGCACAGCTATTTGCTAGCCTTAAAGAGTTGAGTTTATTTGAGCTAATGATGACTGTATCAACATTAGCCTCATCTCCTATGCTTGTTCCTCTTTTCATGGGTATGTTCATAAAACGAACACCTCGCTGGGCTGCATGGGCTACGGTAGTGTTTGGTATTTTTGTCTCTTGGTTATGTATCAATGTCTTCACTCCAGCCGCTTTGGGCAATTTGCTAGGCATCGAGTTCACGGGTCGTGAAACGTCTGAATTGCGAAACATGATCGCTATCGCCGCTCACCTTTTCCTAACGGCCGGGTTCTTCTGGGCTACGACATTGTTCTATAAAGAAGACTCTCTGAATGAGCAGGAAAAAGCGGAAGTCGAGATGTTCTTCGAAAACGTTGAAACCGAATGTATTGCAGATAGTGAACAAGACGAGTTCGACAAAATGCAGCGCGAGAAACTGGGTACCATCACCATCATGATGGGTACCGGTCTACTAGCAATGACCCTTCTACCAAACCCGCTATGGGGACGCTTCTTGTTCCTATGCTGCGCAGGTCTGATTTTGCTGGGAGGCTACCTACTAAAAAAGAGTGCCCACAGCAATAGCCAAGCTGCTGAAAACTTATCAGCGCAGCGTTAATACCAACTTGCCATTCAATGCCGCTTCATATCCTGAAGCGGCACTTCATTTACCCACCCCATCTAGCCAAACTGACAACGATATTACACAAAAAGAGTATGTAATGAAGAAGCCCTTTCTTGATCAGCACTTTCTGCTTCACACCCCAACGGCTCAGCATCTATACCACAGCTATGCCAAAGAACTTCCTATCATTGATTACCACAACCACTTAAGTGCCCAAGATATCTATCATGATATTCACTACCGCTCTATTGCTGACGCCTGGCTCTCCCATGATCACTATGTCTGGAGGGCGATGCGCAGCAACGGGATCGATGAATACTACATCACGGGTGATGCCAGCGATTATGAAAAATTCCATAAGTGGTGTGAGACCGTGCCTTATCTGGTTGGTAACCCTTTTTTCCACTGGGCCCATATGGAGTTGCAACGATACTTCGGTGTCACTGATCTGATTTGTCCCGAAAACTGCGACAAGATTTGGCAACAATGTAATGAACAGGTCGGTGATGAAGGCTTTTCAGCAAGGCAATTATTGCAGCGAATGAATGTCGAGTCACTGTGTACCACCGATGATCCTTTGAGCGATCTTCGCTACCACCGGCATTTGGCAGAAACAGACTTCAGCATAAAAGTACTGCCAACATTCCGGGCCGACGATGTGTTCAATATCGACAATAACAAAAAGTTTGTTACTTGGATTGCCAAACTCGCTTCAACCACTGATTCAAGAATCCATAATATCGATGAACTTTTCAAAGCATTGGCGCTGCGAATTGATTACTTCCACCAACATGGTTGCCGCCTATCAGATCTGGGGGTAAAGACTATCCCATATGCAGACAGCACACTCGAAGACGCCAACCAAGCTTTTACCAAAGCTCTTGCAGGTAAGTCATTATCAGACAAAGAGACCCACCAGTTCAAAACCCAGTTATTCCAGTTTCTAGGACAGAAAAACCATGATCTGGGATGGGTTATGCAAATCCATATTGGAGTTTTACAAGATACGAATAAACGCCGTTTCGAGCAACTCGGCGGGGCAACGGGTTTTAGTGCTATCGATGATACTTGCATTGCGCAAAGCCTTGGTAAGCTACTCAGTTCGCTGGATTACCAACATTCGATGCCGAAAACCGTCCTTTATTGCCTGAACCCGAAGGATAATTACGTGCTAGGGGCAATGATCGGGGCTTTTCAGGACAGCGATTGCGGTCCGGGTAAAATTCAGCTTGGTGCAGCCTGGTGGTTTAACGATCAAAAAGACGGCATTGTTAACCAGTTGAAGACGTTGGGTAATCTAGGTGCTCTTGGCCGCTTCATCGGCATGCTGACCGATTCGAGAAGCTTTCTCTCCTACCCTCGTCATGAATACTTCCGACGTATTTTGTGCAGTTTGATCGGCAAGTGGGTTGAGCAAGGCGAACTGCCAGATGATGAAGTACTGCTACGGCGCCTTATCACGGACATTTGCTACCGTAACGCTAAAAAATACTTCAACCTATAGCATCGCAACCTTGCTTGCAAACGGCTTTCAACACGAAAGCCGTTATTCATCAATAACTAAGCTCAAAAGTGAATCTGTAAAATTAAAACACAGTTTCATTTATATCATTTCCCATAAAGCAATGATAATATTGTATGGGTAACATCTTCTGCTTTTTTAACCAACCATCATCACGAGGAATAGGCATGATACTCAACGCATTTAATCTTGAAGGCAAAGTGGCCATTGTTACCGGTTGCAATCGTGGGTTGGGACAAGGCATTGCACTAGGGCTTGCCCAAGCTGGCTGTAGCATTGTCGGTGTGAGCTCATCGGGTAGTAATGAGACTAAAACCAAAGTAGAGGCGCTAGGGCGTCAGTTCATCGATATTCGAGCCAATTTGATGAAAACTGACGATATACCAGGCATTGTGGCTTCAACGCTAGAGCAGTTCGGTAAGGTCGATATTCTAGTCAACAACGCCGGAATTATCCGCCGCGAAGATGCTATCAACTTCAGCGAGCAAGACTGGGATGATGTCATGGACATCAACCTCAAAACCGCCTTTTTCCTCAGCCAGGCCGTTGCCAAACAGTTCATCGCACAAGGCAATGGTGGCAAGATCATCAATGTCGCATCCATGCTTTCTTTCCAAGGCGGGATCCGCGTACCGTCATATACAGCATCGAAAAGTGGTGTCTTGGGTATCACCCGTCTGATGGCCAATGAATGGGCGAAGCATAGCATTAATGTCAATGCGATTGCGCCGGGTTACATGGCGACCGATAATACCGCACAGCTGCGCCAGGATGAAAAACGCAACCAAGAAATTCTAGAGCGCATTCCTGCCGAGCGCTGGGGCAAGCCAGAAGATCTTGCGGGCCCGGCCGTTTTCCTCGCGTCTGAAGCAGCCAACTATGTCAATGGCTTTACCATGGCCGTTGATGGCGGTTGGCTGGCGAGATAAGTCCTCCATAAATACACAAGCTAATAAAAAAGGCCGGAGCAACTCAATGCCCCGGCCTTTCTTCATTTTGTGTTTCGACGCTTAAGCCGCGACGAAGTCCTTACGCATTGGCGTGAAGGTATCAATCAGTACGCCAGCTTTCAGACAACGGCAGCCGTGTAGGATCTCTGGCTCTTTGTACATGGTGTCACCAGCCTTCACGATTTTAGTGTCATTGCCAATAGTGAATTCAAACTCACCAGATAACACGTAAGTTAGTTGCTCGTGCGGGTGAGTGTGCAAGGCACCGATAGCCCCTTCTTCGAAATGTACTTCTACCGACATCATGTTATCACTGTGGGCCAGAATTTTGCGGCTAACACCTTCACCCAAGTCTTCCATCACAATATCGTTATTGAATACAAACATTTGCGTACCTTCTCTATGATTCTGCATTTTTCGTAACAAATTTCGCCCCAAAACTCAGGGCGACTCCGCACATCTTACATCAAAAACACTACAATATAAAATAATTGAAATGACGTTTCACAAACAAAGATGCCAAACTGTCAGCTGGTAGAATAGCCGTGAAACCAGTGTCCATTGAAACGTCAAATCTTAAACCCACATCACTACAACGAAATAAAAAACAAATTAAAACAAATTAAAACAATGAGATAAACAAAGAACCACACAATAAAACAAGTTGAAAAATAATGAAAAATGACGTAAAACCTTGCCCTTCACTTTCATAAACACCTTGAAATACGTGATGTGCCTCGCTCTAAGTCACATTTTGAATGATTTAATTTTTATTTTTTTGAAAAGGCTTTTCATTTTTAAGGCTCTGACTTATACTTTAATCATCAACGACAGAGAGATATTGTTATGAAAATTGCACTTATGATGGAAAACAGCCAAGCGCCAAAGAACGCTATGGTTGCAGCTGAACTAAACAACGTTGCAGGTGGCCTAGGTCACGACGTTTTCAATGTTGGTATGACAGACGAGAATGATCACCACCTAACTTACATTCACCTAGGTATCATGGCGAGTATCCTTCTCAATTCTAAAGCTGCAGATTTCGTTGTGACTGGTTGTGGTACAGGCCAAGGCGCATTGGTGGCAAGCAACCTGCATCCAGGTGTTGTTTGTGGTTACTGCCTAGAGCCATCAGACGCATTTCTTTTCAACCAAATCAACAACGGTAACGCTATCTCTCTAGCGTTCGCGAAAGGCTTTGGTTGGGCTGGTGAGCTAAACGTTCGCTACATCTTCGAAAAAGCCTTTACTGGCAATCGTGGCGAAGGCTATCCAATTGAGCGTGTAGTTCCTCAGCAACAAAACGCAGCAATCCTTAATGAAGTAAAAGCTGCTGTATCTAAAGATATTGTTTCGGCCTTGCGTGCGATTGACCAAGAGCTAGTCAAAACAGCAGTTGGCAGCAAGCAGTTCCAAGACTGTTTCTTCGCAAACTGCCAAGACGAAGCCATCAAAGACTACGTACTATCTGTACTAGAGAAGTAATTTAACAATAAACCGTTAACGCTTGGTTTATTAATTTGAAATAAAAAAGGCTCTGAGCATGCTCAGAGCCTTTTTGTTTATTGGCCTCTTTTAACCGCACGTAAACTAGATCGAGCTGGGTACAGGTCTTGGCATTTATTGTAATAATCATAGGGAAGGAAAGCATACTCTGTTAGACTCCCATGCCCTCTTTCCCTCTGGGTTTAAGAGCCTGTAGCACTGTCGTGTTTGATTGAAGACTAGAGCGTAAATCCCCAACCAGCCTTGGTTAACTAGATACTTAGGAACTCATTATGATGACTGATGAAGAAAGAATTGAATTACAACAGAACAACCCATTGCACGGTCTTAAGTTAGAAACTTTACTGCAAGAGCTGGTCGACTTCTACGGTTGGGACATTCTTGATACGGCAATGCGTTTTAACTGCTTTAACACCAAGCCATCGATTGCCAGCAGTGTAAAGTATTTGAAGAAAACTGAGTGGGCAAGAGAGAAGCTGGAAAATTTCTACCTCTACCGCTTTAAGCGTATGCCTCGCGCATCGAGCGAAGAGTTTGAAATGTCACCACGCGCTCGCACCTTCCCACACGGCCTTGAACCAAAAGAGCCGATGGAACTGACGGTTGAGTCAATTTTAAAATCACAAGCAAAAGCAGCATCAGCCCACAAAGAACGCTCATCACGTGGTCGTCACTCGCGCCGATAGTTGACGTCGGCCTCGACAATAAATGCGGGGCCGTGAGTAAATTACGAAGAAATAGCTAAGGCTGATTGACCTGTTGTTCCAAATTTGGCACCTCCGATTTGGAACAATCAGTCAATTTTGGCATAGCCCGCTGCTGCCGACGTAACCTCAGTATGGTCACCACATTCACACTCAAAAGTGTTGCTTCCAACAATGTGCCACCAATCGAGCCAACCACGATATTGTTACTCAGCCAACATAAAGCCCCAACGAAGAACGCCAACCTCATCTTTATCCCTTCAAGACAAAACAGGGCATATGTGCCGATACACGCACCGGCAATAGGAAGTAAATCCAACCAACGTTCTGACAAATAAAAGCCGACAACCAAGTTACAGGCAATAAAAAAATAGGCGAGATACTTCGATTGGTACTTTACGGACAGCGCGGTCCGAAAAGCCGAGAGCAGCGCACTGAAGCCTGCCGTTACTGCACCGAGCAAGAAGAAGTGCATCATGTGGTTGATATTAAATATCACCATGACCACTTTGAGCTTTTTGTCGTCTTTTTGATAGAAAGCAGTGATCCCCAACGCGAAGCTAACAAAACCAAGCAATTGGGCTAGCGATAGTTCACTCAACAAATTCCGATCCTCTTTTTATTCCTAATCCCGCCTCAAAAACGGAGCGTTTCAAATACGAAAAAGCGGCCGCACCTCATAAAGATGCAGCCGCTATAAAAATTGTTGCGATTAACGTGCCAACCAGCCGCCATCAACAGCAAGTGTATAGCCGTTAACATAAGAGCCAGCATCAGACGCTAGGAACACACAAGGGCCCGCCAAATCAGCTGGCTCTCCCCAACGATCAGCTGGGATGCGCTCAAGGATTTCGGCATTGCGCTTCTCGTCAGCACGCAACTGAGCGGTATTGTTGGTCGCCATGTAACCTGGTGCGATCGCATTAACATTGATGTTGTGTTTCGCCCATTCGTTAGCCATCAAACGTGTCACACCCATCACACCACTTTTTGATGCGGTGTAAGAAGGTACACGGATACCGCCTTGGTATGACAACATAGACGCGATATTAACAATCTTACCGCCATGGCCCTGAGAGATAAACTGCTTCGCAACAGCCTGAGACATAAAGAACACTGACTTAATATTGATGTTCATCACGTCGTCCCAGTCTTGCTCGCTAAAATCAATCGCATCATTACGACGGATGATACCAGCGTTGTTAACTAGAATGTCAACCTTACCGAATTTCGTCACAGCCTGATCAACGATCCCGTCAATATCATCTGTTTTCATCAGGTTCGCGCGGATATCAAGGAATTCACGGCCAGTTTCTTTGATTTTTTCAATTGTTTCAGTTGGCTCAACAATGTTAACACCTACAATGTTACAACCAGCCTGAGCAAGACCGAGTGCCATACCTTGGCCAAGTCCCGTATCACAACCAGTTACGATAGCCACTTTACCTTCAAGGTTGAATGTATTAAGAATCATGTCGTTTCCTCAATGAATGTTCACGGCCCTACAACCACGAACAAGAAATTTGCGTTCCGTTAATGTGACTGCACTATATCAATCATAAAAAAACACATCAAGTTTTTTGAAAAGCTGTTTTATTTTTAATATTGCAGCTTTGACCTTTGTCACATTAAACACACTGTAATTCGCGCTGATTCATATTTTCTAAAAAAGGCTTTCATAAAAATAGATACATAAAAAGTTAAAACGTATAATGCAGACTACAAAGACGATGAAGATGGAAATTTTGATGGAATCCGCAAAACAGCCTGAAGCCGTCTCCTCTGTGATGAAGGTGTTCGGCATCCTTCAGGCGCTGGGGGAGCAGAAAGAGATTGGTGTTACCGAACTATCGCAACGCTTGATGATGTCAAAAAGCACCGTATACCGCTTTTTACAAACAATGAAGATGCTAGGTTATGTATCTCAAGAAGGTGAAACAGATAAGTATGCACTTACTTTGAAGTTATTTGAGCTTGGAGCAACCTCACTAGAGCATGTGGATCTTATAGATCTCTGTGACAAAGAAATGCAGCTGATCTCCCAACAAACCAATGAAGCTCTTCACCTTGGTGCGCTGGATGAGAACGCCATTATCTACATTCACAAAATTGATTCCGGCTACAACCTTCGCATGCAGTCACGCATTGGCCGCCGTAATCCGCTCTACAGTACTGCAATTGGTAAAGTGCTACTCGCTTACCGCAACGAAGAGTTCACACGTAATGCATTGGACGGTATTGAATTTATCAAGCACACCGATAAAACTCTTGAAAATATCGACCAGCTGCTGAGCGAGCTAAAAGCAGTTAAAGAGCAGGCGTTCGCAGAAGACAACGAAGAGCAAGAGCCAGGCCTACGATGTCTAGCCGCACCGGTATTTGATCGCTTCGGCAATGTTATCGCTGGCCTTTCAATCTCACTGCCGACTATTCGATTCGACGAAAAACGTAAGTCCTACTATGTAGAACTACTGCAAACCGCTAGCCGTAATGTCTCAAAACAGCTTGGGTTTCACAATTACCCACAATAAATAGAAACGCGGTTTCATTTTTATTGACTTGTGGGTCTTTATTGTTAAAAATACCTTCAATGACCAAAATTGAGGGTTTTTTTATGGCTTTAAATCGTGTTGCTGTGATCGGTGAATGTATGGTCGAACTGCAACGTAAGGGCGAGCTCATCAAACAGAGTTTTGGTGGTGACACGCTGAATACAGCACTTTACCTTACCCGTTTGACCCACCAGCATGGCATCGAAACTAGCTATATTACTGGATTGGGTACCGACAGCTTCAGCCGCGACATGTTGGCTGACTGGCAACAAGAGCAAATCAATACCGAATTGGTCTTTCAATCCGAAGAAAAGAACCCTGGCTTGTATCTGATCGAAACTGACGATACTGGCGAACGTACCTTTCATTATTGGCGCAACGACTCTGCAGCCCGCTACTGGCTGGATAACATTGACATCCAAGCCTTGATTGAAAAGCTAACAGACTTTGAGATGGTTTACCTGAGCGGGATCAGCTTGGCGATTTTGCCAGAAGCAGCCCTTGATAAGCTTTTCCTCGTACTCAAAGCTTGCAAGAACCAAGGCAGCAAGATTGTTTTCGACAATAACTATCGTCCTCGCTTATGGCAAAATGCCGACATCGCTGCAAAACGCTACCAAACCATGCTGTCACTCACCGATATCGCCTTGCTCACATTCGATGATGAAATCATGCTGTATGGTGAGCATACCGTGGAAGACTGTATTTCACGTACCCAACAATATGGTGTGGGTGAAATTGTTATCAAGCGCGGCGCTGAAGACTGCCTTGTGGTTACCGCTGAAGGCTGTAAATCCGTTGCTGCAACCAAGGTCGACTCCGTAATTGATACCACTGCCGCCGGCGACTCATTCAGTGCCGGTTACCTGGCAACACGCCTGACAGGTGGTAATGGCGAACAAGCCGCAAGCAATGCCCACTTATTAGCTGGCACCGTGATCCAACATCAGGGCGCCATTATTCCAGCCACAGCAATGCCTGTGTTATTCAATTCGAATTAAGGAAGAGATCATGACGACGTTAAACGCCCGTATGGGTGAGCTGAAAGTTATCCCTGTTATTGCCATCAAAGATGCAGATAAAGCAGTAAAACTGGCTCAGGTACTTTCTGAGAACGGCCTTCCTTGTGCCGAGGTGACTTTCCGTACCGAAGCGGCCGCGCAAGCTATCCGCAACATGCGTGATGCTTACCCTGACATGCTGATCGGTGCCGGCACGGTACTTAATGCCGCGCAAGTAGACCAAGCTATCGATGCAGGCGTAGATTTCATTGTCAGCCCGGGCTTCAACCCAACCACAGTGAAGTACTGTCAACAGCGTGAAATGCCTATCATCCCAGGCGTTAACAACCCAAGCATGGTTGAGCAGGCGATGGAACTGGGGCTTGATACCCTGAAGTTCTTCCCGGCAGAGCCTTCTGGCGGCGTGAACATGCTAAAAGCGATGACAGCGGTATACCCAGTTAGCTTTATGCCAACTGGCGGTGTTAGCCCATCTAACGTTAAAGATTATCTTGCGGTTAAATCTGTGTTTGCGTGTGGTGGTACTTGGATGGTTCCAGGCAACTTGATCGACGAAGAGCGCTGGGACGAGTTGGCAGAGCTGGTTAAAGAAGTGGCTAACGTAGTCGCTTAATTGGCTATTGGCTATTGGCTATTGGCTATTGGCTATTGGCTATTGGCTAATAGTATTCTCAAAGGCAGTGGTTTCCACTGCCTTTTTGTTGTCTTATTTTCAAAGCACTCAGGCTGATTTACTATACATCGGCCACATAAACGACCTGAAGCAAAGCAGGTTTTCCCTCTGCTGTTAAACTTGAAAGATACTTTCTGCTTCTAATGCCTGAGGTCTTTCACAATGAATTACGCCAAATCAAAGCCTCGCTATCTGATCCCTTTAAGACTCGCTATTTACAGCTCAGCCTTGTTCGCAGTTGTTCACCTTCATGCCGAGCAAGGCAAGCTGACTGTCGCCATCTCAACTGATATGCCTCCGTATGTGATGGATAGTGGTAGCGAAGGACTTGAAGTGGATATCGTCAGGCAGGCATTGGAAGGCTATGAACTCAACTTTGTCCAAATGCCGCTGGGTGATGTACAAAATGCCGTTCAGGATAAAAAAGCCGATGTGGCGATTGGCGTTTTAGTGGATGGCGGCGAAATTTACTATTCCGATCATCTGGTGACCTTTGTTAACTTTGCCATCAGCAAGAAAAGCGATGATCTCGCGATTGATTCTATCGATGATCTCAAAATCCACCCGGTACTGACTTGGCAGAACGCCTACCTTGAGCTAGGAGATGAGTTCCAAGCACTATTTTCTCCAGGTTCTGACTACCGCAACAACTACCATGAGTTTGGTGACCAAGCCGATCAAGTCGCCCAATTTTGGAAAGCCGACAAGCAAGTGATCGTCATCGACCACAGCATCTTTGAGTTCTTCAGCAAAGCAATGAAGCAATCGACCGACAGTGTCACTTACCACAGCCTTTTCCCACCTGTCACTGAATTCAAGGCCAGCTTCAAAGACAAGGCTGTCAAAGATTCCTTCAACAAAAAGCTCAAGGAAATGTGCCAAAGCGGCGGTTACGTCAAACTACTTGAAATGTATGACGTCAAGGTGGAAGCCACGGTGTGTGACAAACTTCCGCAATAGCCAGAAAAGTAGAATCGAACAAAAACACCACGGACACGCCTGTGTTCGTGGTGTTTTCTCATTCTGAAGTCTGTGCTCACAGCAAGATAAGCTCGCCATCTGCTAGCAAAATGTAATACATCGCGACTCATTCCCTGACGCATATTCTGAAGGGCTATTATGCTCTTAACTTGCTCAAGAATGACATGGCAAAACCCAAGAATGAGTTGGACTTTTCATCATTAATCAAGCTGAAGTTATTTAATTACTCCCCTTCTTCTGATGCTGCAGTACAAAAATAGAGATTAAAAAATATCCTAGAGAAAATCGGACAGAGTATGTCCGAATTCGCTTTATAATTGGGCGTAGACAATCAGATCTAATTCAGCTCTCCCCTTATTATTTAACACACAAGGAGGATCTATGCTCAAGCATCAACGTATCAACACTATTCGCTCTTTGTTACTAAAAGATAAACAGGTGTCAGTTGCTGAGCTAGCAAGATTGTTAGAGGTAACTGATAGAACTATCCGCAGAGACTTAAAACAATTAGAAGAATCAGGTGTCGCAGAACTATTCTTTGGCGGAGCAAGGCTCGTAACTATAGAAAATAACGTTTTATTCAAACAGATGGGTATTAACAATATAATGAATGCACTCTCTGGTAAGTATGTTTCCGGACAAAATGAAAAAGCACTGAGCTCAAATCAAATGTTAGGGGTGTACATCCTAGGCTCTTTTAATATTGATATTGTTTCTGAAGTCCCTGACTTTCCAAGGGAGGGAGAAACTATCCATTCCCTTTCCACTGGATTTTATGCCGGGGGAAAAGGCTCTAATCAAGCTACTGCAGCCGCAAAAGTTAATGGCCTAGTACATTTAGCCGTAAAAATCGGTGACGATGAATTTGGCAGCAAAGCACGACAGTACTTTTCAACTACCGATATCCACTCATTCTCTATTCTAGAAGACAAAAAAACACATACTGGTAATGCATCCATATTTGTTTCCCAGAAGTCAGGTGAAAACTTTATTGCGATTGATTTAGGGGCCAATAAAACTATTACCGCCATGGAGCTTCATCAAGAATATGATCTTATTGAGAAAAGTAAGGTATTTCTGACCCAGCTGGAAAACAACTTTACTGCCACAAAACAAGCGATAGAGTGTGCAAGTACCACAGGATCATTGGTAATGTTAAATCCCGCTCCTTATATCGACGAATGCAAAACGATATTACACTTGGTCGATATTATCACCCCCAATGAAACCGAAGCTCAAGATTTGACCGGTATCAAGGTCATAGACCTTGATACTGCCCAGCAAGCTGCACAAGCAATTCATGACATGGGTGCCAAAAATATTGTCATGACTCTGGGAAGCAAAGGCGCATTGATGTTCGATGGTAAACAATATCGACATTACCCACCATATAAAGCAGTTGTCACTGATACATCAGGTGCTGGTGATTCTTTTAATGGTGCCCTCGCGGCCTGCTTGGCTAATGACCAACCACTTGACTACGCAATTAAATTTGCCTCGTCCTATGCGTCTCTCGCTGTAGAGCGAAAAGGCGCCTCGAACATGCCCGAAGCATCACTGGCAGAAGCTCGACTAACAGAACAGGAAAAAATGTAATGGCTAACCACGAACTCGTTTTAACCCAAATGAAAACCGAATTTGCTTCAATGACACTCACTGAGCGGATGGCAAAAATGGATGTCCCAGCTACAGGCAAAATTGCCACTGTTATTGATAGTGATACCTTCAATGAAATTGATGACCAGTTTGCCATTGCATGGGCAATGCTCAGAAGTGATCGTATTGACCTGCAAGCAATATATGCAGCACCATTCACCAACTCGATGTTTAATGACAGCCATGAAGCCGTTTCAGATCCTATTGTTGGTATGACACTGAGCTATAAGGAAATTGAACGAGTAATCAATCGGGTTAAGGTTGATAAGAAACCAGCCATGTTCAAAGGTTCAACCCATTACGTTTATCAATGCGCGAAACCTGAACACTCTGCTGCTGTCAGAGACTTAATTACTAGGGCTCATGCCTGTGAAAGCATACTTCAGGTGATCAGTATTGGTGCACCAACTAACATTGCCCACGCCCTTATTGCAGACCCATCAATTGTCGACAAGATCCACGTATTATGGTTAGGTGGTCACAGTTTTGACTGGCATAACACCGAAGAATTTAATCTACGACAAGACATCGACGCGAGTCGAGTATTATTAAACTCTGGCGTCTCCCTCACATTATTCCCTTGCATGGGGGTCACCAACACACTTGCTACCTCTGTACCAGAGCTTCAGTACTACCTCGCAGGTACCAGTGAAATAGGTGATTACCTCGCGCAAGAGGCACCAAAGTGCCCTTGGATTGGTTTTGCTAACCGAAAAGTGATCTGGGATATCGCACCGGTTGGTTACCTTATTGACGCTAGCTGGTACACCGAAACATTTGTAGCCTCACCGGTGCTAAATGACAACTTAACCTGGAGTTTTGATAATCGACGCCATCCAATACGCGTTATCAAGTTTATCGAACGCGATAATCTGTTTATCGATTTATTCAAACGGTTAATTAAAGGGTAATAGCTAAGATGCAAACATTAACTCCTCTCTTAGGTATGGCAGTTTTACTCTTTATCGGTTGGGTCTTTTCATGCAACCGAAAAGCGATTAAATTACGCACCGTTAGCATTGCCCTTATTCTCCAGGCTTCTATTGCAGCATTTATTTTATTTGTGCCAGCAGGCCAGGTCATATTGATTGGTATTTCAAGCGCCGTTAGCTCCATCATGGACTATTCAGGCGAAGGGATCCGATTCCTGTTCGGAGAGTTAGGCGCTTATGGTTCTGGCTTTATCTTTGCCATTCATGTATTACCAATCATCATCTTCTTCAGTGCATTTATGTCAGTGCTCTATTACTTAGGCATAATGCAACGTCTTGTAAAATATATCGGCATGGGTGTTCAAAAAGTATTAGGCACATCTCAGGCGGAATCAACCGCCGCAGCAGCCAATATATTTATCGGCAACACCGATGTCTTTGTCATGATGAAGCCCTACGCCCCCAAAATGACCAAGTCAGAGCTCTTTGCTTTGATGACCGGTGGTTTTGCCTCTATTGCTGGCTCGGTGTTGGTTGGCTTTGCGGGTATGGGAATTGAAATTAAGTACTTAGTATCTGCAGCCTTTATGTCTGCACCTGCAGGGCTGTTATTTGCAAAAATCATCTACCCTGAAACCGATGAGCCCGTCGAGGTCGATTTCGATATCTATAACGATGAAGATAAGCCAATCAACATCATCGAAGCGGCAACCAGCGGCGCATTCAGTGGCTTGAAAATGGCATCAGCCATCGGTGTCATGTTGCTGGCACTTATTGCTTTGATCGCGATGTTTAACGGCATGTTGGGAAGCCTGTTTTCACTGGTCGGCATTGACGGTGTAACCCTACAGGCAATCTTTGGCTATCTGTTTGCACCTATCGCCTTCCTACTCGGTGTACCCAGCAATGAAGTCCTTATTGCCGGCAACTTCCTTGGCCAAAAGCTAGTATTGAATGAATTTGTCGCCTTTATGAGTTTCTCTGAAGTGCGTGAAACCTTGAGTCATGAGACTCAGGCCATTATCACCATGGCACTGGCTGGCTTTGCCAACCTCTCAGCACCTGCCGCGATGATCGGTGTTCTAGGAACCATCGTACCCAAGATGAAGCCTTTTATTGCCTCCATGGGAGTCAGGGTCATTCTCGCAGCAACCCTTGCCAACTTGATGAGCGCAGCCATCACCGGTTTATTCATCTCTTTCGTATAAATTAAAGTTGGGAGTCATTGTGACTCCCTCCTCTTTCAAATATCTCACATTAACTCGGCAATAAATAGCTGAGGGCTTTGTGATGCCTAAATCCAAAACAATACGGTGAAATAAAAAATGAAAAAAGTTATTGGTTCATGCCTACTATGCTGCGCTCTCGCAACAAGCACAGCCGTTGCCGATGAATATTCAGGTTGGGGAAACCTTCACTTTGATTACCAAGCATGGGGACATGGCGTATCTGACAGTGAATTTGACCAAGCATTAATCGGTATTGAAGGTGGTTTTAATTTCGAATGGGGCGAACTGTTTGGTTTTTATGACTTCGAAGGACTTGATCGAGATTCAGGCGAGCAAACCGCAACGTATAATTTGCAAGCCCATACTTATCTCGGTGATTCTGGCGCCAGTATTTTTTCCAAGGTTTACAGCTCCCACGGTACTGAAATTAAAGAAACAAACAGTTTCCTCGGCTTTGGCTATACCGATATCAGTGGTGACGGATGGTGGTTTACACCTTGGGTAGCCGCTAACTATACAACGGTTTATAACGAGTTTGCTGATATTACCAATGTTAACGGGTTCAATGGTGCAACATTAGGGTGGAGTGCAGGGTATGTCTTTGAGGCTTTTGGCCAGTCTTTCTTGTTAAGTAACTGGACAGAAATTGAAATGTTCAGAAATAGTGAATATGCCCATAATAATTATGGAGAAACAGGAGTTAATGGTGGCCTTAATTTAGGTGTTGATATAACTAAAAATATAAATGCAACAGTAATGTACCGATACTACTATAATAAACTCGGAGCTGATGGCTATGGTGATATAATGATTTACCGTTTAGCCTACAAGTTTTAACTGATATTTTCTTCACTAAGAATTTACTTATTCCTTTATTTACACAATAACATGCCTTTTAATTTACTAGGTAGGTGATCGTGTAATGCTCATCGCCACTCCAATCTAAGTAACTTATTAGTTTCTGCTAATCGTATTATTAGGCGCTGCCTACTTTCAGGCAGCGCATCGTTCTCAAAAATGTCTCTTTACTGATCTTTTTAGCTCAACCCGCCCATAAACAAATATTTCATTTCCAGATAGTCTTCCATGCCATGGCGGGATCCTTCACGGCCAAGGCCAGATTCCTTGACCCCACCAAATGGCGCCGCGGCGGTGGAAATCAAGCCTTCGTTGATGCCGACCATGCCACTTTCCAATGCCTCCCCGACTCGCCATGCACGGCCTAGTGAACGGGTATAAAGGTAAGCAGCCAAGCCCGAATCGGTGTTATTGGCACGCTCAACCACCTCCTCTTCCGAGCTGAAACGGAACAAGGGGGCTAGTGGGCCAAACGTTTCTTCACTTGCTACCAGCATCTCATCAGTAACATCAATCACCACATGCGGTTGGACAAACAACCCTTTTTGCCCTGCGAGGTTGCCGCACAGTACCTTCGCGCCTTTGGTAAGGGCATCATCAATATGAGTACGGACTTTTTCAACGGCACCAGTATTAATCATCGGGCCAATTTCGGCTCCTTCAGAAAAACCGTCGCCAACCTTTAGGTTCGCCACTCGAGCTGCCAACTTTTCAGCAAACTCATCATATACCGCATCATGAACAAAAATTCGGTTGGCACACACGCAGGTTTGCCCGGCATTGCGAAACTTAGCAATCATGGCACCTTCGACTGCGGCATCGATATCGGCATCGTCAAACACGATAAACGGCGCATTGCCGCCTAACTCCAGCCCCATTTTCTTGATAGTTGCTGCCGACTGGTTCATTAAAATCTTGCCAACATTGGTTGAACCTGTGAACGAAACTTTGCGCACCTTCTTGTGGCCTGTCAGCACGCTGCCAATGGCCACCGCATCTCCGGTGATAACATTGAGCAATCCGGTTGGCAGACCCGCTTTTTCGCCGAGTTCTGCCAACGCCAGTGCGGTAAACGGCGTTTCTGGAGCAGGTTTAAGAATAACAGCGCAACCTGCAGCAAAAGCAGGGGCACACTTACGAGTGATCATCGCCGCCGGGAAATTCCACGGCGTAATGGCGGCGACCACACCGATAGGCTCTTTGGTCACCACTATCTTGCCATCCATTTTATGGCTTGGAATCACCTCGCCATAGGCGCGCTTAGCCTCTTCGCTGTACCAAAGAACAAAGCTAGCCGCATAGGCAATTTCGCCTTTCGCCTCGGTAAAGGGTTTTCCTTGTTCGGTGGTGAGGATTCTGGCGAGATCATCGGTGTTCTCAACGATCAAATCATACCAGCGACGCAGCACCACTGAACGATGATCTGCTGTCGTTTGTTTCCACAGCTCAAATGCCTGCTGGGCGATATCGACACATTGTGCCGCTTCCCTCTCGCCCATCGTGGGAACATAACCAATCACGTCCTGAGTGGATGGGTTGGTGATCGCTGTAGTCTGGCCATCCAACGCATCTGACCATTCCCCGCCGATGTAGCATTGCTGCTTAAACAGTGCCGGGTTATTAAATTCCATCAATGCCCCCATTATTCCGTCACCTCGAACAACACGTTAACCTGCCCAGTTCCCGAGCTTGGGAAGTAATCGGTAATAATTTCCGCCTTTCCCTCGTACTTATCCCAACCCAATGCGCCAAACAACATGGCGGTATCGTGCATACCACCTTCTCCCGAGCACAGCGCAGCGTAGTCAGGTAGCATTTCCAGGAAGGTTTTGTATTCACGGCTCTGCCATAGGTCCAGCACGCGTAAGTCGACTTGGCGGTTGAATTCCTTGGAAATGGTGAACGTACCATTATTCGCGACATAATCATCGTTAGCCCAGATGCGGTGGGACAATGATCCCGACGCCAACAGCATCACTCGGCTGTCACTCTCTTCAATCGCTTCGCGAATTGCCTCACCAAGAATACGAGACGACTCTATGCTATGAACCGAACACCATGCCGCCACTGAAACGACCTTGAAATGGCTGTCTTCATTCATATAGCGCATCGGCACTAAAGTACCGTATTCCAAATCCAGCGACTCGACTTCGTGAGATAAGGTGAAGACCCCTTTATCTGTTGCTTTATCGGCAATCCGGCTACCGAGCTCGGCATTGCCATAGTATTGGTATTCCAAGTTTTGGATAAAGTGCGGGAATTCGTGGCTGGTGTAGTTGCCCTTGAACTGCTGGTTGGCATTGACGTGATAACCGGCATTAACCAACCAATGGGTATCGAGCACAACAATGGTATCAACGTCCAAATCCTTGGCGAGTTGAGCAAGCTGCTTGTGGCCTTCAATGGCAGCTTTGCGGCACCCGTGCAGCTTACCTGGCTGCTCAGACATGATCATGGTCGGTACGTGAGTAATTTTCGCTGCAACACAGAGTTTGCCCATAATAGTTCCCTTTTCTCAATCACATCCTGTTAGGTAGCGGACGTTAGTTTCGGTTATAGGTCATTGCCCAAAACAAGGCAACAAATTCAAAAAATTTGAACAGTTATCAAAGTTAAAACAGTAGTAGTGTCAAGGTGGTAAAGGCACTGACGGTCAGCATGCCAAGCAAGGTGGTTGGCAGCAGTACCGCTGCGCACAACCCGCCCATCTGGTAACGTTGGCCAATAACGGCGTACACCCCGAACATAGGGACACTGGCTAAGATGACTCCCACCGAACTCATCATCGGGTCCAGTTGGAATACCAACATCAACATGACTAAAATCGACAGCGGGTGTATCAGCAGCTTGGCGATCATCACGGTACCGATCTCCCTTTTCATGCCTGCGACACTTACCCCAACCAAACCACCGCCAATCGTAAACAGTGCCACCCCAGTCACCGTACTGGCCAGCATATCGATAATGCGTTCAGCGGCCTGCGGCGGGTGAAGCTCTATCGCCGAACACGCCAATCCCAGCACAATAGACAGTACAATTGGGTTCTTTGCCAAATTCCCTGCTGTCTCCCTCATCTTGACCTTGAGGTTGGCACCATGTTGGTTGTCAGCCATATCGGCCAACCCTAGCAGTAATGGCAACATGATCAGGTTTTCGACAATCAAGGTCAGGGAGAATGGGATCAATGCCGGGGTATCAAATAAGAAAAAGATGATCGGAAAACCAATCAGCAGGCTATTGGAGAAGCTGCCTCCCAGCCCAAGGACAACACTTTCGACCGCCGTCCTGCGGAGCATCCAAACGGCATAAATAAACACCAAACCAAACGCCACCAGCGAGCCCAAGGTGTAAGCCAAAATATAATCGGTATGCCATACCTCACCGAGAGACTTGGTGCTTAATGCGCTAAATATGGCAGCCGGTAAGCCGAAGTTGAACACAAAGGCGGCCAATGCTTTGTGTCCATTTTCAGGTAAGATCCCTCGACGAAATGCCACGAAACCTAACCCAATCATCAAAAATACCGGCATGATGGTAGAGAAGACATACTGAAAGTGCACCCATGCCTGCCCCATGACTATTTCCCTTGCTTCGCCAATTTCTGGTGAATGTTATTTTTTCGGTAGTTCAACACCGGGTGAAGCTCAGTCATTTCAAAGCCGATACTTAAATATCGCTTTTCAAATGTCGGGGCCAAAAAGTCGCTGAAAACAGCGAACACCCTATCGGTCGCCGCTTTCAGGGTTTCAATATCGCGCCCTACCCCAACCTTCGCTGTCAGGTGGATAAAACTATTTTCCGGATCTTCATCGGCGATCAGTACATGATCGCAGCGGATCGCACGGGTGCGGATCCCACCTTTCGGAAACACGCCAGTTTCAATGGCCTCGCGGTGGATCACTCGCATTAGCGCAGGAATATCAACGTCCTGCTCCAAGTTTGGTGAATATTCCATGATGAAATGAGGCATTTCCCTTCTCCTCTTTTTCTGTATAGGGCTCTGCCTATATCTGTATTAAGGCAAGGGCCCCAGCACCTAGCCTGGCCGGGGTACCCTTTCCTCGTCATAACGAATGATTAGCGTTTTATTTGCCCAGAGAAGGAACATTATGGGTATCGTGGGCAATACAGATATTTTTGGTTTCCATATAGAAATCAAAGCTCCAATCACCCCCATCACGGCCTACACCCGACATTTTCACCCCACCAAACGGTGACGGCAGGTTACGGTTGTTCTCAGAATTTACCCAAATCATGCCAGCTTCAACATGGGTGGCCATCCGCATTGCACGACCGGTATCGCGCGTCCAGATATAACCTGACAAACCATATTCCGTATCATTGGCTATCTGTAGCGCTTGCTCTTCACTCTCGAATTCAACACAGGTCAGTACCGGGCCAAAGATTTCCTCTTTGGCGACACGCATGGTGTTATCAGCCTCAGTAAACAACGTTGGCGTCAGGTAGTTACCATTGCCCATTTCAGGCAGTGCACGGCCTCCTACGGCAATGGTCGCGCCATCTTGCTCGGCATAGTCCATGTAGCTCAAAACCTTGTTGTAATGAGATTGGTGCACCAACGGACCGACTTCGGTTTGCGGATCCAATGGGTGGCCAACACGCAGGTTTTCCACTCGCTGCTTCAGGGCTTCGATAAATTTCGGCTTGATACCCGATTGGATCAACAAGCGACTTGAACTGGTGCAACGCTGACCGTTAAGGCTGTAGATCATAAAGACCACCGCATCCAAAGCGCGATCAAAGTCAGCATCATCAAACACTATCACCGGGTTCTTACCGCCAAGCTCGAAGTGAACACGCTTAAGCGTTGGGGCCCCTTGGGCCTGGATCATCGAACCAGTCACGGTTTCCCCGACAAAAGCGACGGCCTTGATAGCTTTGTGTTCGGTCAGCGCCTTACCAGCCACTTCGCCGAAACCATTAACCATATTCCAGACACCCGCAGGCAAACCTGCCTCTTCTGCACATTCAGCCAGAATAGCTGCTGTTAGTGGGCTGAATTCAGCAGGTTTGTGTACCACGGTACAACCTGCCGCCAGTGCAGGAGCAATCTTCCAAGTAGAAAGCATGAAAGGCGTATTCCAAGGCGTGATCACCCCTACCGGGCCAATCGGTGTACGAATGGTGTAATTGGTGTGGTTATCCTGATGTAAAGACAAACCATTTTTTGCTTCTGGTGACTTGTCGGCGAAGAAGCGGAAGTTAGCAGCCCCACGCACCGCCGCCTGACGCATAAAGCGTAGTGGCTGGCCACAGTCCATTGACTCGACCAGGGCAATTTCCTCTGCCCGGTCTTCAATTTTGTCAGCCAGTTTGTGTAAAATCTTACGGCGCTCAGCACCTGATATTGCGGCCCATTCGACAAACGCTTTTTCGGCAGCCAAGCACGCTTGGTTAACATCTTCTGACGAGCCTTTAACGACGTTACCCAGCGACGTATTGTCAGTCGGAGTGAGGTTCTCGAAAGTTTCACCTTCGGAACCAAGTGTCCATTCCCCATTGATGTAATGGCCAAGGGTTTGACTGCGAAAACGAGCTAGATAACTATTGGCCTTGTTGATATTGGTATCGAGTTGCTGAGTCATAATTTGTTCCCTAAATCTTTTCAAATGGAATAGGTGGCTTAACCAGCCCATCGTCACTTATTCAGTCAGTTCACCGTAAAAGGCTTTTTCCGACAGCACCGGATTTTCCAACGCGCCAATACCCTCAATCGAACAGCTCACCACATCACCCGGCTGGATATCTTTCAGTCCTTTCGGTGTGCCCGTCGCAATTAAGTCCCCCTCGTTCAGGGTCATAAAACTGCTGAGGTATTCAATCAAGAACGGGATATCGAAAATCATATCGGCCGTGGTGCCTTTCTGAGTCAGCTCACCATTGACACGGGTTTCCAGCGCCAAGTTATTTACATCGGCAATATCGTCCTTATCGACAAGCCAAGGGCCGATTGGGCAGAGTGAATCGCGGCTTTTAACGCGCAGGTTCGGACGGTAGTAGTTTTCTAGATAATCTCGGATCGCGTAGTCATTACAGATGGTGAAGCCAGCAACGTGCTCCAGTGCATCTTCGCGCTTGATGTTTTTGCCACTTTTACCAATCACCGCCACCAGCTCACACTCGTAATGCATGAACTCAATATCATCAGGACGGTAAGATGGCTGTTGATGGCCAGTGAGAGTATTGCTGCCTTTAAGGAACACCAACGGCTCTTTTGGCGGCTCGAAAGCTAATTCAGAGGCATGATCGGCGTAGTTCAGGCCCAGGGCAAAAATCGTCCCGGGGTTTTCAACCGGACAGAGCCACTTCACAGCCTGTGGGGCAAGTACCTCACCGCTTGAGGTCACCAGATCTCCCTCGAAGTTAACAATGACATCCAACACTTTTCCTTTATGTTCTACTCTGGCGCGCTTCATGCGTACTGGCCTCCCACCGTATTTTGTAAACTAACTAACAGCCCAGTTGTTGATGACTCTCCAGCTGTCGATGACTCTCCGACTGTTGATGACACCTTGTCATAGGGCTGCAATGCAATGCGCTCCCCCGCAAAACCGACAGCGACAATATCGCCGGCTTCCAAGGTCATAATGTGGGAAATACGCTCCAATAGCGCCGGGACATCCCAGTAAAGGCGAGAAAGCGGTAATTGCTGCACCTGCTGGCCGTTGACCATGGTAGACACCGCTAGCGAAGAAAGATCGCCCGCATCTGAAAGGGTTACTGGCGATGACAGCGTCGCCGACCCATCGAGGCATTTACCTTTGATATCCGGACGGTAGTAACTGGTTTCAGGCAATGAAAAGTCATGTAACAAAGCCACGCCCTCAACATAATCCAACGCTTTCTGTGATGTTACGCGGCGGCATTGCTGGCCGATAATCACCGCTAGGCTGGCACCAACCACAAACTCGTCACTGTGTGCAGGCCATGCCACAGCCTTCGATTCGTTGCTCCAGGTATTTCTTGGTTTGAAGTACAATACCGGTTGTGTAGGCGGTGCCTTGTATGGCGGCTCATTAAACTGTTCGGCCATTAACTGGCGTTGCTCGCTATCGTTGAGCGCCACACACACCACTTTGCCTTTAAACATCTTTTCCATAATCTTCCTTTTCAACCCCGCGTTTCTTAGTACACGTTCTCAACGGCAGCCGCTTCAGTGTCAGTGTCGCTGTCGCTATCCTTGTCTTTCAATTTTTTAGCCAAAGCTTCTGCACTTTGACGCAGTAGTAGGGTATCTACGCCAGCACCAATGAATTTCACGCCTTGCTGGACATAACGTTGTGCTTGAGTCGGGTTCAATGACAAAATCCCCACCGCCTTGCCCGCTTGGTTAATCACCTTGATAGCGTGCTCGATGGCGGCGACGACCTCAGGATGACTAGGGTTTCCGATATGTCCCATAGAACCACTCAGATCCGACGGCCCGATGAATATCCCATCAATGCCTTCAACGGCTGCGATCGCTTCGATGTTTTCGATCGCCTCAACGGTTTCCACTTGTACCAACAAGCAAATTTCATCATTGGCTTTCTGAAGGTAATTTGGAATGCGGTTCCATTGCGATGCCCTTGCCAAGGCACTGCCGATCCCACGCTGTCCCATTGGCGGGTAGTAGACTGACTGAACAGCCTGCTGTGCTTGCTCAGCACTATTGATCATTGGTACCAGTACGGTCTGGGCGCCAATATCCAACAAACGCTTCAGTAATGTTGGATTGCCATCTTCGGCGCGAACAATGGCCGATGTCGGATGCGGCGCCAACGCCTGTAAATGATATTTAATCCCAGTAAGATCAAACGAAGCATGCTCGCCATCGATCAGCACCCAATCAAAGCCACTGCCGCCGCAGATCTCTGCACAACTGGTATCTGGCAGGCCGAGCCAAAGTCCCCATAATGGGGCCTCTTCTTTAAGGGCATGCTTGAATGCATTCGTCGGTAAAGTGTTGTTCGGTCGCATATGGCCTCCTTTATACGAACTTGACCGAGATGCCACCGAGTGGACCAAAGTCAGCATGAACACTGTCTCCGGCTTTAACGGCAACCGGACGGGTAAAGGAGCCCGCCAAAATCACCTGTCCAGGTTCGAGTGAAACCCCATGAGGTGCAAAACGTTTACATACCCAGCAAATCCCATTGGCAGGATGGCCAAGCACCCCCGCCGCCAGACCGGTTTCTTCAATCTGACCATTGAGGTAGAGCATGGCACCGGCCCAACGAAGATCGAACTCGGTAGGTTTGATTGGGCGACCACCCAAGATGATCCCCGCATTAGCCGCATTATCTGCGATGGTGTCATACACCTTGCGGGTATAGCCGGTTTGCGGATCAGTACGGTGACAACGTGCCGCGATTAACTCGAGGGCTGGAACAACATAGTCGGTAGCATTCAGCACATCAAAAATGGTGATGTTCTCACCTTCCAGCTTATCCTTCAGAATAAAGGCCAGTTCCACTTCAATCCGTGGGTCAAGAAAGTCATCGGCTGGAATTTGGGCGCCATCGGGAAAGAACATGTTATCAAGCAGTACCCCATAATCAGGCTGATCTATATTGACAGCCATTTGCATCGCCCTTGATGTCAGGCCAATTTTGTAACCTTTTACTTCAGCACCTTCACGGATTTTTCGTTCAACCCAGCGGCTCTGGATACGGTAGGCGTCATCCATGCCCATATCTGGATAGTCGAGTGTAAGAGCTGGGATCTGTTCGCGGTTATTCTCAGCTTTATACAGTCGTTCAGCTGCCACATGAATTTGATCTTCCGTTAACATTTAGCATTCCTTTTTTCTGGCGGTCTGATTGCCAACGCCCCTTCTCTACAGTCATGCTGTCAGGGTAAGCAACGAGCAAGTAATTAACATGTTAAATATATTAGTTAACATATTAACTAATGTCCAGCATCGTAACACCACAACACTAAAGCTTTAATAAACATAAACTTAGATGAAATAATGGAGATTATCGCTTATCCACTGAAATTCCCGTTACATTGATTTCGCAGTGAAGATCACATTTGTAGGAGGTATTTACAGATTGGTCATTAGATAATCAGCCAAGAAAATAATCTCGGGAGTGATTTTGTTTTCGAATCATTGATCCAGTTAACAAAGCGGCAGAAAAGAAACACATTTCATTAACAACACCTTTGCTTTCTGTCGAATTAGTTAATATGTTAACTAAAGTCCAACAACGACTCACTCAGTGAGCATCAATCATCATCCATAACTAAAGGAATCCCGTTATGCGTGTAACCAAAGTTGCCTCCATGACTACCGCTGCACTACTCATGTTTTCGACCCACACCGTTCATGCAGCGCCAGAAAAAACGATAAAAATCAGTACGTGGGGTTCGCCTAACCACGGCATCAATAAAGTTGTGTGGCCAACATGGGGTGAGTGGGTAGAAGAGGCCACTGACGGTCGCGTAACGGTAAAGGTTGAATACGATCTTGCCCCACCGCAAACCCAGATCGATGTGGTCACCGACGGGATCGGTGAAGTAACTTGGATTTATCATGGTCACAAGGCCGGTCGTTTCAAGCTAACCCAGCTACCTGAAATTCCGACGTTTTCTGACTACGCCAGCTCAGAGCTTATTTCTCAAGCCTATTGGCGTACCTATGAAGCTTACCTAAACAAAGGTCGTGAGCACCGAGGCGTTGAGGTATTAGCGCTCAGTGTTAACGGTCCGGGCCAGCTGATCACCAAGGGGCCGGTTGCTTCGCTGGATGATATCAAAGGCAAAAAGCTACGCGTCGGTGGTGGCGTCATTTCAGATATAGCAAAAGACATGAAGGTGACTCCGGTATTTACCCCGACCACCAAGGTGTACGAGTCAATTTCTCAAGGTGTTGTTGATGGCACTTACCTGCCTTACGAATCACTGGCTTCTTTCCGTCTAGCGGAAGTGGCTGACAATACCACTGTTTATCCGGGCGGGATCTTCCGTGGCAGCTTTGCCATTGTGATGAACCTCGACACTCTTTCCGGCTTATCTAAGGCTGATCAAGAAGCGATTCGCAATGTCTCTGGCGAAAAGCTCTCCCGCCTGTTTGGCAAGATGTGGGATGACATGGACAACGTTGGCTACGAAGCGGGCATTGCCAATGGCCATACCTTCACCCCAGCCTCACCTGAGATGATTGCCGAGCTGAAAAAGTCCACAGAACCTTTGGTTAACAAGTGGTACAAATCGGCCAAGCAACGCAAAATCGATGGTGAAGCGGCCTACAACTATTTCTACCAAGAGCTAGAACAAGGACTGTAAGTTATGAGTTGCTCAAGACTTTCCAAGGCGATTCGGCGAGGGTTGGAGGCCCTTGCCGCTCTCAGCCTGATGCTAATGATGGTGATCACCTTTGTTGATGTTGTCGGGCGCTTTTTCTTTAGCAGTCCCCTTGTCGGCTCAACCGAGATGATCGAGGTTCTGCTGGCAGTCATGGTCTTCATGGCATTTCCATTGGTATCGTGGCAGGAAGAAAACATCTGTGTCGACTTACTCGACAATATCTTCCCCCAGCGCTGGGTTGGATTACGTCAGGTAGTGATCAACCTAATTTGTTCCTGCTCGCTGATCCTGGTTGCCATGATGAACTGGAAACTGGCTGGCCGCTCTATGGAGTATGAAGAGGTCACGGAAATTCTTGAGCTGCCTCTTGGCTATGTCACGTACCTGATTTCCGTTACTGGTTTTGCCGGTGGCTTCCTGACCTTCATCAATGCTCTGACCTACGGCAAGACATTATTTTCGCCAACAGAGAATACCCAGCCACTGAATACCGAGAGCAAGGGGGTTTAAATGATTGAGTCCATAATTGGTTTTACTGTTCTTATTGCCTTGGTGTTCCTACGTTTACCTCTGGCCTTTGCCATGGGTGTGGTCGGTTTCCTCGGTTTCTGGTACATCAACGATTACAACTGGACTGCCGCAATGTCGATGGCGGCCCGCCGCATCATCGATACCGGCCAGGATTACAGCCTGTCGGTGATCCCGTTGTTCATCTTAATGGGTAACTTAGTGACACGGGCGGGCTTGTCCAACGAACTCTACCGCGCCTGTAATGCCTTTGTCGGACACCGCAAAGGTGGGCTATCGATGTCGACTATCTTGGCTTGCGGTGGATTCTCGGCAATTTGTGGCTCGAGCTTGGCCACATCGGCCACGATGTCCAAAGTCGCTATGCCACCAATGCGTAAATTTGGCTATTCCGATGGTCTCGCGGCCGCTTCTATTGCTGCCGGGGGAACGCTGGGTATTCTGATCCCGCCAAGTGTTATGCTGGTGATTTACGGCCTACTCACAGAGAGCAGTATCCGCGAGCTATTTGCAGCCGGTTTTATTCCTGGCCTGCTAGGGATTGTTCTTTACTTAATGGCAGTGCAATGGGTGGTATTCCGCAACCCTGAAAGTGCGCCTCCAGGTGAAAGAGTTGGCTGGCGAGATCGCTTTATCGCACTCAAAGGCATCATGTCGACCCTCTCACTGTTTGTGTTAGTCATGGGCGGTATTTATATCGGGGCCTTTACCCCAACGGAAGCTGCAGGGATAGGTGCTACAGGAGCATTTGCCTTGGCCGCATACCGCCGTCAGCTCAACTATGCGATATTGCGCGATATTCTGGTCGATACCGCCAAAACGTCGGCATCACTGTTTGCCGTTGTGATCAGTGCTTTGATCCTGTCTAACTTCATCAACCGCGCCGGTTTGCCGACCGCACTGATTGATATGATCCAAGCCGTCAATGTCTCGCCAATGATGGCGCTAGGCCTGATTATTTTGGTCTATATCATCCTGGGCTGCGTATTCGAAAGTATGTCGATGATGTTGCTAACCGTACCGATTTTCTTCCCGGTCGTGGTTGAGCTTGGTTTTGACCCTATTTGGTTCGGTATCGTTGTGGTCGTGGTAACGGAGATCAGCCTGATCACTCCACCGGTTGGCCTTAACGTGTTTGTGTTATCCGGTATTATCAAAGACATCAAAACCGCCACCATCTTCAAAGGCGTATTCCCCTTCTGGGTGGCTGATATGGTACGACTTGCCATCATCGTATTGATGCCAGCTATCGTACTTTTCTTACCGAGTATCTTGTACGCCTAGCGGGGGCATTCACAGCGGGCTCGGTGCCTAGCAGCAAGCCCGCATTTTTTCACCAACTCTGCTATACCCAAAGTAATACAGGCTTTTTCTGCGACAAAAACGAGATCAAAATACAGCTACAGCTTTTCGGCACTTTGATTTATATTGTCTATATGTGTCTGAAAAAAATAATAATTTGCGACAACACGGTAACGGCTAGAAGGTTATATTGTGACTAAGTATGAAGACTCGCTCCCCCTGCAGCTGATAAGAGCAAGGGATGTATCAATGGATTACTTCCGCCCTATCTTGGCAGATAGCGAAATCACCGAGCAACAATGGCGGGTGATGCGGGTGCTCGACACCTTGGGAGAAATTGACTTCTCTACCTTGTCACGCGAGTGCTGTATCCTTGGCCCTAGCCTGACAGGCATCGTTAACCGCCTAGAGAAAATAGGCTATGTGCAACGCAAGAAGTCAGCTAATGATGGCCGGAAGTACTATATCCAGCTAACCCCTAAGGCAAAACTATTGGTTGATGATCTACGTCCCCTCATCGAAGCGCAGTATATACAGCTCAAAGCAAAGCTTGGCGAAGAAAAATACCAACAGCTGTCTTCATTGCTTAATGCACTGATTGATATCAAGGAGCCGTGAAACATAAATATTCCCTACATCAAGCAATACACACTTTTCCTGTGGGGATAAAGTGTATAGCGTGTGCTTTTCTAATAAATATTTAAATCAAGCCATGTAATGTGATTACATTCTCACTTCACGTTGGTTATTAAGCATTCTATTAACAGTGTTCTATGATTTTAATACCAAATAAATCAGAAAACGGACCCCCTTATTTTGTTGCTACGCAAAAAAAGGGAAATATAAAATGGACAGTTTTACTCTCGATATAAGAACACTTAATTTCATTATTATTCTATTTTCTTGTATCTACAGTACTGGCTTTCTTCTTTATCAACGATCGCAAAAAAAGATCCCGGGCTTGGGGCTCTTTGCCCTGTCGCTACTGTTCATTGGTATTGGCCCATTAGTTCTCAGCTTTAGAGGGACAACTTCAAACTGGCTCTCCATTATCATTGCCAATGCCATCATCATGTTAGGCTTCCAATTGGTCCTGCACAGCCTGTGTCTATTTCGAAAGAGCTCGCTAAAATATACTTACTTCACTTATGCCTGCTACCCGTTATCCATCTCGTTGTTCTATTATTTTTCACATGTATCACCGTCGATAAAAGCACGGGTCATCGTCATTAGTGTCTTCCTAGCCATCAGTACGATAACCACGGCTATAGCCACTCTAAATGGAAAACAGAAGGACTTAAAAATCGCCGTATGGATGATGTCATCATCTTTATTTCTGTATGGCACTTTTATGGTTTTTCGTGCTACTTGGTCTGCACTTTCAGAAGAAATACACAACTTCATGTATGCAGGTTTACTCCATCAACTCACGTTCTTATTTAGCATGCTGTGGATGATCAATGCTCGCTTGGTCAGATCCATTCGAGAGGTTTCTAGACGTGATCCCTTAACCCAACTTTACAACCGTCATGCTTTGGATAAAGTACTACCCGGCATACTGGTAAAGAGCCATAAAGCAAAATCGCTCAGCATCATTATGACTGATATAGATAATTTCAAGTCAATCAATGACAAACATGGCCACCTAGTCGGAGATAAGGCCTTGAAAAGGGTAGCCAAAATAATCAATGTTGTTATTAGCCCCTACCACTTTGCATTTCGATTTGGCGGGGATGAGATACTTATCATTTTACCCAATAGTCAACTTGAAGATGCCAGCGCTCTCGCAGAATCGCTGAGAAAAAGCATTTTCACGAGTGGCTTGATTGATAACATGATACTACCACTTACATCGAGCTTTGGCGTAGCCAGTCTTCGTGATGGCGAAAGCTGGGACAACTTACTATCAAGAGCCGACCAAGCACTTTATCAAGCCAAAGATAAGGGAAGAAATACCGTTGTGACTAGCTTGGGTTCCCCCCCCATCCACCCCATCGTACATCAACACATTGATATACCAGAACCTTGTGACAAGGCCATGTAACAAAAGCATGCAATATTAAGTACCCTTTATGTCCACGGGTATCTTTATGCCCCCAGGAAAGCAAAGCACCCTATCGTAACAAAGAAACACTCGGTTACATTTGACGCGAATTAGCAGCCAAATGCTTCGAAAACAGCTCCTTTTGTCAGCTTTGTGTTATTTCACTAGCCTTACTAATTACAACCCTAAGCTTGATCGCCATAATCTCCCCGCTTCCTATTTCCACAGTAAGGCAGATAATGAAAAAGTTACTCGCAACCGCAGCCTTAACCCTGCTAACTACAGCTCCGATGGTCGCTAGCGCCAATCAACATCATACTCACCATCATTACCATCATGGCGGCCCTAATGCTTATCAGGGCCCGCGTGTTGGTTTGGGGATCTCATATCTGTCTGATCGTTACATCGATACCGATACCGGCTTCAAGCTTGAAGGGGGTTACGACTTCAACCGCATTGTAGGTTTTAATCTTTCTTATGAAGAATCAGGTTATGACTACTACCGAGGCTCTGTGGATTACAGCACAGTAAAGTTTGGGACAGACCTAGGCTATGCCTTCCCGCTTAGCCAAAGTGTGTCATTAAAGCCCTACGTATCACTGGGCTTTCATCGAACGACTGAAGATGACAGATGGTGTTCGAGTAAACATTGCTATTCTACCAATTACTCTGATACCAACACCTATTACGGTATTGGTATGCGCCTAACGGCAGACATGTTCTACATTAATGTGTCTAACGAAGTACTGAAGATGGATGTCGGTAACTACCGTTACGAACCAGACCAAATCGCAGTGACTGTTGGGCTAAAGTTGTAATCACAAACAGGTCGCCAACTCTTTAGGAAAAATAGAATTGGCGACCAGTCTGGTACCTGAATGACATTACTGAACAATGGTACTTTTAAGCGACTTCCGACATCTTTACTGCCGTTTCTACCGACTTGAACTCACGGGAGAAGTACACCAACGCATCGCTCTCGGTGGTGGTGATGGATTCGACTTCGACAAAGAACACGCTGTGAGTACCCACTTCGCTGATAGTTCCTATTTTACCTTCAAGTGTTGCCAACGCATCCGTGAGAATGGGCACGCCATATTGGTTGAACTCCCACCCTGGCAGCTGAAATCTGTCTTCCATCGCCATGCCCGTCATACCAGCAAAATGCATCGACATTTCTTTATGCTCGGCAGCACAAACATTAATACAAATACGGCCATTGTCTTTGAAAATCTGGTTAGAGGCACTGTTGCGGTTAACACAGACCAGTACAGTGGCAGGGCTATCGGTCACTGAACAGACGGCTGTCGCAGTAAGGCCAACGGTACCGGCCTCACCCCCTGAGGTCACGACATTCACCGCTGCGGCAAGATTAGACATGGCATCGCGAAACTGTTGTTGAATAGGCATTGTTTTCCTTCCTAGATCTGAGTGTGTTTTTACAGTGCTACCCGTTACGGCTAAGAAGTAGCTGTCGTTATTGGCATTACTTTTAATTTTGTCGTTGGTGCCGTTGAGCATGTTTACATTGTTACCCAGGTCCCGCTAAAGCGACATAGACAGAAAATCCAATCACTTGTACTTTTCGGCTCTGGGCTTTCAGGTTAGAAGCAACAATATAAGAAGGAGAAGGAAGGATAAAAAAGCCCGTGCACAACCTTGGAAGTGTGCACGGGCCGAACTACGCCAATAAAAATGGCATCAAACTAGCAAACTTAGGACTAACTCTTTGGAGCAACCTGCAAACGGTAGCTTGGGCCGATTTCGTCGGCTGTCAGTACATGCAGTTTCGAGACATCAGCACCACCTTCGGCAAACTGATAGAAGTCACCGACTTTGGTATAGGCTGGTTTTTGTTGAGATACGCCCTCTGGCACCCCATCAATACCGTGAACCTGGCCGTAGTAAACTTCATCGCTGTAAGTTGGGTTGGTCAGTGGTGTCGCCGGATCAGCACGCAATGCCTGCAATGTTTCATCCATATTGAATACTACATTGCTGCTAAAGGTAACCTTATCCCCAGTGAAAATAGTCTCTACCTGACTGTTATCGAACAGGCTAACACGGTGTCCCTGGTTGCCGTGAACCATGCCGAACTCCACATCAACCATGGTGTTGTTTTCCACCGTGATATTCTTCGGCGTCCACTGCTTGTTGAGCTCTTTGCCCTTCACTTCTTGATCAAGCTGTTCGTTGTTTTCTACATCGATGATGCCGGTGTTGATCACCACACCACCACGCACATCGGCATTACCCGCGATTTGACCACCCGAACCTCGCAAGCCTACGAGATAGTTATTACTTACTACATGATCTTCATCGTAGATACGAATACCACCAGTATCTTGCTTGTTGTTCCCGATGATCACGTTGTTCTCAACCACGTTAGCCTTACCGTGGCGCAGTGAAATCATCGCAGCACTTTCAAAAATGGTATTACCCGCAATGCGGTTCTCACCCGATTTAATCGAGATCAGCTCACGTTCGCCGTCTGAGTCCACCAGCAGATTGTTCACAAACTGGGTGCGCGAAGGCCATTGGCTGCTCTTCGAGTCACCAATACGGATCGCTTCCCAGCTATTGCCGTTATAGCGGATTGCTTCTTTGATATCTAATTCGTTATAGCGGTTCTTCTTCTGTGAATAGAAAATATTTCCTTCGATTAGGTGGTTATCCGCCTTATCGTCAATGTTCTTCTGGATACCGATCAAGGTGCCGCGCTTGTGCTTACCTTCGAATCGGTTATTGATGACTTTGCCATCTTTTCCCCATAGCGACACCCATAGGTAACGTGGGTACTCACTTCTGCGCTCGTCCGGCTCATACTCGTAGTCATCATTGAAGTAGTAAAAGGTTGAGTTTTGCAGGGTATTGCGCATGCCTTCAAGACGCACGCCACCAAAGCGCTCAGCTGGACCACCTTCCGTGAACACTAGGCTATCAAGCGTAATATCATCGCCTTTGGCTACCAGCTGTACCAAACCAGTCAGCAAAACCGTACCGGCTTGATCTGCTTTCACCGTAATATCATCCGCAGTCAGGTTTACCACGCCCAAGTTGGCATAACGACCCGGGGCAACAGTGATCACTTCGCCCGACTTGGCATTTTCAAGTTGATGCTTTAACGCCTCTACCGCGGCTTCACTGGCAGGCTCAACATTTGTGATATCAACAACATCACGGTTCGCCGCTGCAACTAATTTCTCGGCAGTCAGTGATTGCAGGGAGATGTCGGTAACAGATGGCTCTACTGCAATTTCAGGCAACTGAACCGGTACAGGGGCTGAAGAGTCTTGAGTTGCATGGACGTTAAAAGACAGCGCAGCTAGCAATGCTAGCGCGATAGGCGTGTGTGTTTTCATTTTGTTTTCCTTATTCCGGGCGACAGGATCGCCGCCCGGGAGTTTCACGGAGAGGGTTTACAGTTTTGGATACAGTAGGTAAGCGTCTCGTTCGGCCCACACTTGGGACAGGTTATTTAGCTCGGCATTTTCAAAACCAATCTTATCGATAACCTGATCGTAGTAGTCGGTACCCCAAGCTAAGTCAGCCTTGCGATATACCGTCAGCATACGGTAAGTCTGGAAACGGCCCTTCTTCACATCGTTGTCAGCGTGCGGCCAATCTTCGATGCGCTGGTATTGCGCGACATAATCGATCGCCGATTTCATGCTGCGACCACGATAATCATGGTTCCAGATATCGACACCCAGCTTGTCGCCAAGCTGCGCCAAATATGCCATCGCATCCAGGTTGAAGTAGCTATAGTGGTAGCCTCGGGTACGTGCTAGCTCTTCTGGCTGTGTGCCTTTACTATCCAGCTGCTCGCGAATCCGCCACTTGGTTTGTGCAACGGTCATTTTGGCAATGTCTTCACGCCCAAGGTAGTAAGCGATACCGGCAATCTGCGCCTGCATCCATGTACCATGGTTGTTCGGTGAAAATTGCTCTGCCGTACCTTGCTCAGAGGTGATCAGCCAGTCCAGGAAGTCATTGAGCCATTCACGCATCGCCGTATCGTCTTGCTCAGTCCAGTGATCCGACAGCTCAATCAGTGCCAGCGCATCAACCAAACGGTCAGAAAAGCTACGTGAGTCAATCATCCCACTGCGACGCTGGTCATCGACACCCGGAACTGCTTGCGCATAACGCACGTTGGGGTTCATACGCGTTTCAGGATTGATAAACCAATGGCGCAGCATATCTGCAGCCTGTTCGGCGTACTTTTCCTCGCCCGAGAAGTAATACGCCACACCTAACGCCCTTACCGAGCGAGTGAACAAGCCAATGCGCACTGAGTCAGTAGCATCTGTTTTCGAGTCCGGATTGGTATTGCCATCATGGCGAACCCAAGGCAAACCGTCTTCGGTCTTCTCGTTCGGCCACCAGTATGGGCTGATCGAGAAGTAATCGTGCTTGTCACCGCTTGGCGGCAGCAGGGTCTTGTCGGTCACCGACAAGAGCCCTACTTTCATTACCGCCTCAGCTTCGTCCAGCAGGCGCTGGTAACTAGCCTGCGCCTCCTCGGTAGCCGTATCATTGTGGATACGCGCCTTGCTTTCGGCAATCAAGTCAGCATCGAAGAAAACGGTGTTAGGAGTACCGTCAGCAGCAAATACAGGAGCAGCAAACAGCGCACCGGCAATCGCCATTGAGGTTAACGTTCGTTTCAACATGCTTACTCCTTAGTCCTGCTCAGCCGCGAGTTCTGCGCCATTTTCGACTTTCTCATCGACGGCTTTAACCAGTAGCAAACCAACAGCCAGAACAATTGCACCACACAGAACAAAGATCATTCGGCCCCAGAGTGGGTTCGGTAGGACAAACATAACCATCACACCCACACCCGCTGTCGCGATCAGTGAGCCCAGCATGCGGCGCTGTTTGTTATCCAGCTTCTTCTGTTCAGTTGATTCAGCAACCAATGGTGTTGCTAGGTTATTGAAGAAACGGTCAACGTCCTTCTGGCGCTCTTCCGATAGCGGCTTGTAGAACACAGTCGATAGGATGAAGAAACCAGCAGTGAAGATCAGGTGACCAATCAAGCCGATAGCCACTTTCAGGTCAGCCCATTCGCGGCCTGTTAGCGGCTCAAGGTCAAACCAGCCCTGAATCATGTCTGCGGTGATAACAAAACCAACGAAGTATGAAACGATACCGCCGACAACCAGCGTACCCCAACCAGCCCAGTCTGGAGTCTTCTTGATGAAGAAACCACAGAATGCAGGAATAGTCATCGGGAAGCCGATAAGCGCACCAACATACATCATGGTGTCGAATAGGCTTAGGCCTTTCAGTGAGTTGATAAATAGGGCAACCAGGATGATTGCGATACCGAAGAAAGTAGAAGTCAGTTTAGAAACAACCACCAGCTCTTTTTCAGACGCATTAGGGCGAACGATTGGCTCATAGAAGTTTTTAACAAAGATACCAGAGTTACGGTTAAGACCAGAGTCCATAGAAGACATAGTAGCCGCAAACATCGCAGAGATAAGCAGACCAACCATACCAGCAGGCATATACTGCTCAACAAAGTATAGATAGGCAAAGTCACCCGCTTTAGAACCCGCGTCTGGGTATTGAGCGACTAGATCTACACCTTGGCCAGCGATGAACCAAGAAGGCATGAACCAAATAAGTGGACCCATTGTCATCAGGATACAAGCTAGCAGTGCAGCTTTTTTCGCATTCTTAGAATCTTTGGCCGCAAGGTAACGGTATGAGTTCAGCATGTTGTTGGTGATACTGAACTGCTTGAAGAAAAGGAAGAACGCCCAGATACCAAAGATGCTTAGATAGTTAAGGTTGTTACCAGATACAAAAGAAGCACCTTCTTCCAATGGGAAGTTGTTAACGATTTCGCCAACACCGCCACCCTGGATAATTGCGACAATCGCACAGGTAACGGTTACAGCCATGATGATAACCATCTGCATAAAGTCAGATGCAATAACCGCCCATGAACCGCCAGTTACAGACATGATTAGTACAACCAGACCCGTTAGAACGATTGTCATGGTCATATCGAAACCAAAAATACCAGAAGCAATAATCGCAAGGCCGTTCAACCATATACCCGCGGTAATAACACTGTTAGGCATACCTGACCAAGTAAACACCTGTTCATTGTTCTTACCAAAACGCAGACGGATAGCTTCAATAACTGTCACAACTCGCATCTGGCGGAATTTAGGTGCGAAGTAAAGGTAGTTCATCAAGTAACCGAAGGCGTTAGCCAGGAAGATGATCGCAACAGCGAAACCATCGTCATACGCTTTACCCGCCGCACCGGTAAATGTCCAGGCACTAAACTGAGTCATAAATGCCGAAGCACCTACCATCCACCAAAGCATGCTACCTCCCCCCCGGAAGTAGTCACTGGTGGTATTAGTAAATGTGCGGAACATCCAACCAATTGCAATTAAGAACAAGAAGTAGATGCCGACGATCATAATATTAAGATCCATCGAAGGAAGTCCTTTTGAGTAGTAATTTGCTTATACTATAAAAATTCCGACAATAATCTTGTACTACAATATTCTTTAATCGGGATAACGATCACGAATAATTTACCTCAAAAGTAACACAAAACATATTAACCATTTAATTTCAGTTACTTATAGTTAATGTACATGATAAATATGCAACTTGATAATATTGATTTAAATCAATATGTAATACTTTTTTGATCGATTTCACGTTTATCACCATTGCAAAAAAAATTAAAATCACCTCAAAACCCACATTAAACAATTGAGTTTAAAGCATTTAAAAAAAACATGTGATCATGATCACTACAGATCAGGATCACAGTTAACACCACCCCCTGATTGACGGCATAAAGTAAAACAATACTATTGTATTACTTTATTAAGAAAGCCCTACAGCTCAGGAATTAATTCTATGTTCAAACATTCTCCCCTGATGATCCTTATTGGTTCAGCTCTTATTGCAGGCCAGGTCAGCGCAGCTTCAATCGATTTCCGCCATGAATACAAAGGAAAATCAGAGCAACATGCTAGCCGAGTAAAAATTAATGAAAGCATTGGTGATCTATATTTCAGCGGTGAACTGAAGTTTAAAGGTGCTGATGGTAAGTTTATGGAAGACTTACAAAACAATGGCTGGGAGTTTGACTGGGGATACCGTTTCCGTAACGGTAACTGGACCCTACAACCAGGCATGCCAATTGAAGGTCGTAGCAGTGGTATGACCTATAAGCCGCAGGTTCGCCTGACTTATGCATTCGAGCAAGTAGAAGGTCTAACACTGAGTGGTCGTTACCGCCATGATTTCAAAACCTACAGCAATGGTGACAGCACAGATAAACGCCACCGTGTAACAGGTAACGTTGGCTATAAAATCAACGATTGGCAGTTCGGTCTAGAAATGAACTACTACAAAGCTGAAGGTTATGAGCTTTACGATGGTAAAGACACTAACTACGAAAACAACATCAGCATTCGCTACCGTCCTGGCGCTTGGAGCCCATATGTTGAGTTTGGTGACTCTAGCTATACCCGTGATAATGGCAAAGACGATCGCGAACTGCGTAGCCGTGTAGGTATTACTTACAGCTTCTAATGATTAAGGTATAATATCGGCCATTAGCCAATGGTATACTTGAGGCAAAAAGGTTAGCGAAGATTTTTACTGATGACGCTCATAGCAGATAATACGCTTATCGTTCGTCGCTCTAAACCAAATCTATGCCAATTTTCGCTAATAATTGCCCCTAACGGCAAAGTTTATTACGATAAAAAGCCGACGAAAGTCGGCTTTTTTGCCTGACAAATTCGAAACTACTCAAGTAAAAACACGAAATCCAGTATACTGTAGTCATATAGTCATACATATTGTTATCGAACCAAGGATTAACATGTCTTCTAGTTTTACCGCGATTGCGGGATCCAAACGCAGCCTGCACGTTCAGGTAGCCCGTGAAATCGCCCGTCGCATTCTCTCTGGCCAGCTTGCGCAAGGCCAAGTGATCCCTGGAGAAATGACGCTTTGTGAACAATTCGGCATCAGCCGCACCGCTCTGCGTGAAGCCGTTAAGCTTCTGACGTCAAAAGGTCTCCTTGAGTCCAAACCAAAGATTGGTACTAAGGTTGTCGACCGCCTGAGTTGGAATTTCCTCGATCCGCAACTGCTGGAGTGGATGGAAGGTTTGGAAAATGCCGAAGTCTTCTACCACCAGTTCCTTGGCTTGCGTAAGGCTATCGAACCAGAAGCATGTGCGCTAGCTGCCCGCAATGCCACCGCGGAGCAACGTATCGAGCTCTCTGAAACCTTCCAACAGATGTGTGATATTGCAGCTGACTTTGACCAAGCTCGCTGGGCAGAAGTGGATATGCATTTCCACCGCTTGATCTTCTTCTCTACAGGTAATGACTTCTACTTGCCGTTTGGCAATGTCATGGCGACCATTTTCATGAGCTTCATTCACCACTCATCTAAAGATGGTGGCGTGTGTATCAATGAGCACCGTTCAATTTACGATGCAATCATGGCTGGAAATGCCGATAAGGCCCGTTCTGCTTCTCAGTTCCTACTGAAGGAAGAGAAACACCGCCTGCCAAGCGAAGTCGCGTAATTCGCTGTTGACCGCTAACTGTATATACCCAAGAGGCACCCTAAGTCGCTTGGATATATACGGTTATACTTATCAATACCCTCTCCCCCATTCGATATATCGAGCTCTTACTCCACATACTTGTCATATCTAGCTGTTAGGCTTGGATTGAATCATTTAGTTTGGAGTTAAAATGATCCGACACGCTACCAAGGAAGATGGCCCAGCCATTTGCGTATTGCTCAAACAACTCGGCTATCAAGCCAATCCTGCCACTATTGATGCCATGTTGGATAATATTGGCCAAGCCAGTTTTGTATTCGACGGCGAAGAAGCCTTATACGGGTTGATGACCTTAATCACTTTCCCATATTTTCCTACTGGTGAGCGCATTTGCCGAATTACAGCGCTAGTGGCTGATAAAGACAAGCGGGGGAAAGGGATCGGTTCAACGCTGATTGAAGCGGCTAAAAACCATGCGAGAGAGCATGCTTGCCAACTGCTTGAGGTGACGACATCGTTGAGCCGGTATCAGGCCCAAGAGTTCTATGCTAAACAAGGTTTCGAGAAGCGCTCTTTACGCTACACCCTTGAGCTCGGAGTCTCGGTATAGAAAAGAAAACCTCGCAAATGCGAGGTTTTTAACGTTAACAATCCATAAATCAACGTTTCTCAATTTTATGGACGAACCGGCACACCTCGGCATCTTCTGTCATCAAGTCAAGAATTTCGACTCGGTAGTCTGGATTTAGCGCTTCACCGGTATTCTGCTCCATCGCTGCAACCACATGACGGCAAAAGTCAGCTCGACACTGCCTGTTCTCTGTCGCCGCTTTTAGCGCATCACAAACAACACAGGCAGTTTCAACGCGAACGGGATGACCATCTTCAGTGGCTTCCCAATGGCCTTCGACGCCTAAAATCGGGTCTTCAAAATCATGGTAGCTACCCAGTGATTGCGGATCATTGATATCAATCGACATTTTTTTTGCTAGATAAGGTGCTCGCGAACGACCAAACTTGGCAAATGCCGGGATCCAAAATAACTGCCAAGCTTTGAGGCCGTCGCGCTCATATTGACGAACAACCAGCTTCACCAACAGCGTATTACCAGCCTGCAGAACCTTTCGAAGTGGCTTGATATGGTGAGCGAGGATGATTGAATAGTGTAAATAGTAAGCAAAGAGGGTTTTCATAAAGTATTCCTTATCAAGAGGTCCAGATGGCATAAAGCCCACCCGCTAAAGGTGAGCTTGTTATGTCATGAAAAGAAACCGGTCAGATTAATATTCGCCCGTTAATACAATTGGTAATTCTAGCTTGCCTTCAAGTACCAGTGCATGGGTTAGATACCAGTTACGGGTATTTGAAGCCGTCGCATACTGCGCCTTGCTGCGAAGCGCGTCAGCTTTCACCTGTTTGGCTTCGTCACTTCCGGCACGGATAGCATAGGTCGCCAATTGTGCAGACCACTGATATTCACCCTCTTTGTGGGCCTCTTTCGCTTGGCTGATCACTTGATCCACACCACCCATGGCCTTCACCATGCGGCGCGCTTCATCATTACGCTCCAACGGGTGCAGGTCGACAGAGTCATTACCGAACCAATGCATCGCTTGATTGTAATAACGGCGAGTATGGAAGCTCCATTCACCGTAGTTTTGCTCTAGGTGTGGAGAGTTAGCCAACTCTTCCGGGAAGCTCACATTGTACTGGATTTCATCCGGTGACATGCCCTGGCCAATGGCCTTTTCGGTTTCAGAAACCAACATTTCAATAGACTTCATCTGTGCCGTCAGCTGCTCTTTGAAAACATCACCGGATACCGGCTTGCCGTGCACCTTCAGGCTATGCTCAACATCTTGGTCAAGCAGCCACTGGGTTGCCTGCGTCATTAATCCCATTTCACGCCAACGGTCGCCACGCAGGGTAGAGAAATTGAACAGACCATGAGCCCAGTAAGTATTATCGATACTGACTTTTTGCTCTGGCATGTAGATGCTCAGGCCATCCAAGGTATCCGAATGACCAGCATGAGTGACAAATTTCACGCCATCGATTTCGAACTCGGTTTCTTCATCACCCACCAGCTTGGTTGGCGCCATATACCCAGAAATATCCGACATATCAACATTCACTAGGCCAGTGACCGATGGTGAGTCCAGCCCTTCTTTTGGCAAGAAAGTCCCTAACTGAATTTGGGTACGAACTACACGAGCCGGTGCCGTTGGCGAAGAAGCATCAGTCGATGCTGTCAGTTCGCTTTGATGGTTTTCATGAGCAATGACAGCAGTATCATCGCTGACATTCCACTCCCCTGCACCAAAAATATAGTGCCAGTGGGTGTAAATAAAGCCTTTCACCGGCTTATTCGCCACTTCGGGCGGTAACATCGACATGGCTTTTCTTGCGTAATTTCGGCTGATACCACCGTCGATAACAATAAGGCCTGTTTCACCTTCAATAACATTGATGTTGTCCATGCCAAGGCCTGTGACTGACCATACTCCAGGCACTACTTCATATACAGCTTCAGTATATTGTTGGTCTTTATTGTTCAAGCTTTCAGCAAGAATCGCTCCTGTAGGGCTAACAACATTTTTAGCATCAACAGACAGCGAGCTGCTGGCAAATACAGAAGCGGAAGTGACGGCTGCAACCAATGCTGCAACACAAGTAAATTTATGCATAGCGTTACCTTTGCGTTTTCAAAAATTTAATTCACGCAAAGCATAACAACAACACTCGAATTGAATGTTGCAAGGTACAATTTCCATTTTATTATTTAGTGATACATTTCACTAATATATTAATTTGCAATGAAAAAGAGTTACCTATGAAAAAACATAAACTATTGGTTTTGATTACGGCATTATTATCCAGTGTAACGCTAGCATGCCCATTCCATATGAGTATGGAATACGATGATAATAGTCCTGTACTTCCAGGTACAATGCAGCTAGCTCTGGCTGGCATGTATGCCGAGCAAACAGGCATTATTCATCCAGTAACAACGCTGGAGGGATTACCCGCTTACCAAAGGGCATCTTGGTGGCTAACTTTATTTTCACGAACACTTGAAAAACAAGGCATTGAAGGCGTTTACATTCTACTGACAGACGTACCAATTTGGTCGAGTTATGGCCTCTCGGATAAAGGTAAACTTGAGGTTGATATCACTCCGCCAGAGGATCACGCTAATACCATTATGTTCACACATGTAAGCCTACAGGCAATTATAGAAGGCAATATTTCTATGCAAGAAGCATTCAAAAATAATCTTATTCTTATTCATCAAGATAAGAAAAATATTATAGATTCTTTGTTGGCTGGTTAAGTTTTCATTCAACTAATGTCACTGAGCCATAAGTATTTACGATCCTATTTTCTTTTTCTAACTCATTCAATGCACGATGAACTTTATATTTACTGACACCTAGATAGCTAGCTAATTTTTCAGCCGTGATCTCAACACTGTTGTTTTCATCCATTAATAAAAACAATCGGTGAATAATTCGCTCTTTTAGAGGTAGTAGCATCGCAGCCCTGTACACTTTTTCCGCTATCCTAAACAAACCCGCCGAGCAGTGGGCAACTAACCTGATGGTTTCAGCATCTAGCACGGGATCACTCTTAAGTACCCGATAAGTCAGAAAATGAACAGTACAAGGCTCTACCGCAATAACATCAACCGGTGAAGATTTGCCATCAATATATCGTGGAGCATTAAGTATACTCCCGGCAGGAAAGCGCTCAGCAATTATAGTATCCCCCTCAAACGAGGTCATATGAATATCAGCTTCACCACTGGTAACGTATCCTAATCGTTGGGTATTATCTTCCTGAAAAACAATTACGTCACCGGCGTTAAACCGCTTAACAACTGCACTTTTCATAAAGGCAGCGTGGAATCGCGGATAGTCGTGTTCAGTGAAAATTGAGGTGAAGTGCTCTAATTCTGCTCTATTTTCATGTTGCATGACACACCTCCAGCAGGAAAAGTAATATGCGTTTTTTCAACAAGCAATACGCCCCGACGCTGAAGATCCTTAACCACTTTGGCTACGGTATTACGGGAGATAACCATCAACGACGCAATATTGCGGTAGTTCAAGTACACCTTATTACTTGGATTCAGTTTCGCCAAGTGCTCAAGACACTTAAGTACCTTTTTCTCTGGGTTTTTCTCTGAATGGATGTAATTCAGACTTGATACGGTATATAGCTTCAATGAGACTGAGCTCATCAAAAACTGGGAAAATTCAACAGAACCTACCATGATCTCCCTCGACCGTGAAAATGGGATCGAAAGCAAGGTAACATCTGACAATGCCTTCAAAGACTCAAGGCGTGGCTGCGGACACAGCAAGAACATATCATTGACAGGAATGCCCGCGGAAAAAATGGCATAGAAAAAATCATCTCTAGATTCACACGGGGCCTGGAGCGAAATAATGCCACCAAGAGGTAAATAGAGCACTTGTGGTATCTCATTCTGAAAGCCGAGATATTTACCTCGTTGAAACGTCCTGAAGGTACCCGCTTGTACTAACTGATTGGTAAGGTCATCAGAAAGACCGTATATCTGTTGAAGTGTTTCTTTCATCGATACTTTTGTGCTTAAAATGACTAGGACTGATCTTCCATCGATATTTTATCAATGTGGTTTATCGACAAAATTGCGCAGTGCAATTTTCCCGACGAAAGGTGTCGTTAAAGCACGCAATAAATCATTCCATTTGTAACGAACCATAAACCGTGGGTGCACTGTCAGCATGCGACCTATTGCAAATAATTTGAAGCAGCATCACTGTATAAATAAACTTACAATTAAGCCTAATAAGTAATACCAACTTCGAATTATCATGAACGATTTACCATACATAAAAGATAATTGGAGAAGGTATAGCATGCTCAGCTCAATCAAAGGACAAACGGTTGTTGTCACTGGGGGAAGTAAAGGGATTGGTAAAGGGATTGCCCGTGTGTTCGCCCGCCAAGGTGCCAATGTGGTCATCGTTGCCCGTGGTGAAGTAGCAGCCCAGCAAGCCACTTTAGAGCTAAATGAAATGGGGTTCAAGGCTGAATACATTTTGGCTGATGTCAGCAACTGGCAAGAGATGCAGCACATGGCGGAATACGTCAGGGGGAAGTATGGCCGTATTGATGTGTTATGCGCTAACGCTGGGATCTTCCCGCAGGCAAACATAAGTGATATGGAACCGGAAAATTGGGATCAGGTGATGAATACCAACCTCAAGAGTCTATTCCTGAGCGTTAAAGCAGTTACCCCGTTAATGAAAGAACAAGGCAAAGGCCGGATCATCGTTACCTCATCCATTACTGGACCTGTGACAGGTTTTCCGGGCTGGTCCCACTATGGTGCCTCTAAAGCGGGTCAACTGGGTTTTGTTAAAACCGCAGCAATCGAACTTGCACGCTCAGGTATCACCATTAATGCAGTCATGCCCGGGAATATTTATACAGAAGGGCTGCAAGATCTTGGTCAAGAGTATCTGGATACCATGGCTGCATCCATTCCGCTCAACCGTTTGGGTGATGTCGAAGATATTGGCAATACCGCATTATTCTTTGCCTCCGATGAAGCGGGTTATATTACCGGGCAAACCATGGTGGTCGATGGTGGCCAGATCCTACCTGAGTCACTAGAGGCACTTGAAGGGCTGTAACAACACTAACTGCGCCTGAAATAGGCGCTGTTAATTACATCATCCATTAAGCCACTAAATAAATCGACTTTATCGGGGGAGGAGGTCAGCAAAAGGCAGTACCGATAACAACATTTAAAACCATTCAAATATTTTATTTTTCGAAAAAGATCACCCTGTTTTAAAGTTAATCTTTACCTTTTGTTAACACCTCTTCATATTAAGAAGCTAGAGAGCAATAATATGCAACACAAGCCAAGCAGATAAACACTCTGTTTTGGAGAGGATATGGAAGTTCTAAATCAGCTTTACCCTTCAGATGAGCAGGTGGAAAGGCTCACCAACAAGCCAGATTCAGGCGAAATCCACTTGCTAAATTTATTCCGGTTTCGAGAAAAAGCCGCCTATTCCGATGGCCGTGAATCGACATTAACCGGTCAAGAAGCGTATGAACTTTATGGCAAGCCTATGCTTGAAGTCCTCGACAAATACGGTGCAGAAGTGGTTTTCTATTCAGAAATAACCGGACTAATAATAGGGGAGGTTGACGAATTATGGGACGCATTCGTTATTGTTAAGTACCCTTCTCGGCAAGCCCTTCTAGATATGACGGCATCAGATGAATTTAAATTGTTGAGTGTTCACCGAGAGGCTGGTCTAGAAGGGCAATTAAATATTGAAACCAGTATCCCTTAACGACACCGAGCACAAGGTAAATACATAAATTCAGCTAACGTAAATTCAATCATGAGGAAGTAATGGACTACTTATACTCATTAATATTATTCGCTGTTGTATCATCAGCAACACCTGGCCCCAATAACATTCTGGTTATGACATCTGGATTAAACTTTGGGATTAAAAAAAGTCTACCTGTTTTATGTGGTATATGCATTGGGTTTACTTTTATGTTGCTGGTCGTTGGGTTTGGCTTCGGACAGGTATTTGAGCTCTTTCCCCACTTACACATCACAATTAAAGTATCCGGTGTCCTGTATCTTCTGTATTTAGCCTGGCTTATTTCAAGTTCATGCGGTGGGCTTAGCGCAAAAAAGCAATCACAGCCGTTAACTTTTCTTAATGGTGCATTATTTCAATGGGTGAATGCCAAAGCCTGGGTGGTAGCGACTGGCGCCATAGCCGCTTTCACCGTAACTGGCAGTGAATTTACGATTCAGACACTCATTCTTTCGAGTACTTTTTTGGTCGTCTCTTTCCCTAGTGTGGGTATCTGGTTATATTTTGGCTCGTGGCTAAAGCGGTATTTGAATAATGATGGTCACCGTAGAAGGTTCAATTTATTGATGTCGGGTTTATTGGTACTCTCTGTATTGCCGGTTATTAGTGAACTGTTTGAGCAGTTTGTTTAATCCACTTTGCAAAGGAATACCCTGTGTACCAACTTTATTACTATCCCAACAATGCTAGCTTAGCTCCCCACTTCCTATTGCACCATATGGGGCTAAGCTACAAGTTACTGCTGGTAGACAAGAAAGCCAATTCACAGAAATCCCCTGAGTACCTGAAACTCAACCCCGCAGGTCGGATCCCCACTTTAATCGATAATGGTATGGTACTTTTTGAAAGTCCGGCTATCTGTATCCACTTGTGTGAACAGCACCCTGAATATGACTTAATTCCAAAATTAGGCAGTAACGATCGTCCTTTATTTTTCCAGTGGCTAACTTACCTTAATAACACCCTGCAGGCGGAGCTTATGGTTCGCTATTACCCTCACCGCCACACCAATGACGAAAGTACCATTGCCAATGTGGTTGCCGCGCAGGACGACCGTATCGCCGATGCCTTGGCTGTGATAGATAAGCAATTGGCAGGTAAAACATACCTGTTAGGTGAAAAAATTACTGCCTGTGACTTCTTCTTGTTTATGCTGGCCGAGTGGTCTTTACCTATCAAGAAGTCACCGCTGCAATTCGTACACTTGGCCGCCTATCTCAAGCGTTTATCACAACACCCAACTATTAAGGCGGTCTGTGAAATAGAAGGCATCGATCTCACTCCATTTCAATGACGTATCTGGTTAATATCTCCGCCTGCTCCCTGCTCCCAATAACCGAGGTAGCTTCACTGCACCCCGAGTTGTTCATGAGTGTATGCGAAAGCAACGCGGGAGGTTTTGGCTGGTATTTGAACGACTAAATAGTTGAATACAAGCAAAAGCAGAAAACAACTTCAGACGTGAAATACAGGCAAAAAAATAGCGCTCCGTCCTAGAGCGCTGTTTAACAAGGCAAAGCTTAAGTTAGGAAGTAGTTATTATAATAAGTCAGTCTCAGGGTAGCCATTTGAGGAACGGCTATCTCGATTGATGTGTACATCATAAGAGAATACGATAAAAAAAGCAAAACATCAAACCAGTAAAAATAAAACGCAGTTTCAGGAGCGAGAGGGGAGGGAGAGTGGAAAAAAATAGCGCTCCGTCCTAGAGCGCTGTTTAACAAGGCAAAGCTTAAGTTAGGAAGTAGTTGTTATAATAAGTCAGTCTCAGGGTAGCCATTTGAGGAACGGCTATCTCGATTGATGGGCTCATTATAAGATCACGCCCCTTGTAATACAATATACCCAGAGCGATATAGCGTTATAATTTGCATTTACTAACAAAATCATCTCAAAATCATGACCTACATCTCATTTTTATGATATTCAATGTCGCCATCACATTAATTAATAATACAAAAGCACTAGCACATTTCTGCATCAAGGCTTCAAGCTAAGCTTCAACCCCATCAGGGGGCTCTGGCAACACTCAAACCATTGACGTAAAAAAGCCGGGCTAGCCCGGCTTTTCATTATTCACTGAATGAGTGTTTGTTATAACTGCGCGTATGGACCTTCCCAGCTAAAGGTCTCACCGGCAAAGCTCACTTCATGCTTGCCGTCTTGTAGACCACCGGTTTGGTTCGATACCGCGTAGGTCAGTACCTGGCCATCAATAAGATGCAGACGAACCACAGATGCAACATCATCCATGCCTACCACTTCAACTCGGGCTACTTTACCGCGCGCATCAACCGATGCTTCAACCGCTTCGTTGAAGTAACCGTGCGTTTCAAGCACGTTGGCAAACAGGTGAGATTTCGCTTTCTGGCGCAGTACGAACATTGGCTCAGAGCGTAGGTTGAAATCAGGATCGTTGGCGCCCAAGCGACCGAAGATAACTTCACCCTTGTTGCCCGCAGAGCTCACCATGCTGTAGTAGCTGTTGTCATGCAACCAGCTTACTAGCGTGCTGCCTGATACTTCGCCTTGAGCAACCTGCCAGATATGCTGGTAGCCATCGCTTTCGCCCATTGGCTTCAAGCTAGCATTTGCCTGGTAGTCGAAATCGGTGCGAATGATCTGACCTGTGTGGTGTACAGGGAAGTCATACTCGTGCTCGTCTTCAGAGATCAAACGGTATAGGTCGATGATCAATGGGTTTTCGATACCGTCAACTTTCGCCAGTAGCACGCTACGCTGCATATCAACACCTGCGTAGTATTCGCGTACGATGCCGCTCATGCCCTGGAAGTCTTCGTTGTCAGTTTTGAAGAAGTGCAGTTCACCGTTACGCGATTCAGCCATTGCAGTGTTGAATTCGTTCTGGGTCTTGCGATCAACAACTACGGTGTTGTGAGCGATAGTTTGCTTACAGTAGCTCTTGTTCTCTGGAATGTAGCGACCACCGAACTTAGGCTCAACATTTACCCAGCGGCCGAAACCGTAGTCGTGCAGGGTTTCATGGCCTTTGTTAAATACGCTTAGGTGAAGACCGTCGTAGTGACCGTGATCCAGTGCAGAGTGGTACTGGTGATCAGAACCGTGCTGACCGAACCATAGCAATGCCATGGTATCTTGATCTTTGCTGTCACGGTGACGCATGATAGTCAGGCCACCTTTGTCGCCATTAGGACCATCAGTGACAAACAGGCTACCCCAGTTAAATGCAGGGATTTTTTCTTCTTTCGCTACCGCGTCAGACAGTTTCTTACCGGAGATATGTACCCACACATCCTTCTGGTGAGCAGCCATCGCCAATAGGTTGGCGTCTTCTTCGTAACGGCCGTAACAAGCACTTGTCGTGATCAGAACACCTTCATCATTGATGTCGATGGTCTTAGACGAGTCGTTCAAAGCCGGTAGCGTACCGTCAGGGAATGCCGTTGACATTACCGCATAGCTAGTCGTTTTAATCACACCATCTTTGTGTGCAAAAATGCCCACTTCAGGTTGACGACGTTCAATAGCTTCTGCGAACAATTGGATTGGACGCAATGAGAAACGGTGGTAGTAAGGGCCTTCCATGTAGTAACCGTCTGGCGAGAACAGCTGAGACAGCTGAGCAAGGAAACCACCGCTTACGCTATCGCCTTTTAGGCCATAAAGTGCTTTATCAACGATGTCTTGATTCTGAATGGCATAACCACAGATACCTACACCGGCAACAGCCCATAGGCCGTGGTTGTGGATGATATCGAAGTCGTGCGCGTAAGTGTCGACAAACATATCAGCCATGATCTGGAACAGATCGTTTTCGATCAGGCTACGCTCGTCGTCAGACAGCGTGTGGTGGATACAGCTGTACGCACATGATGCGTAAAGCATCCACATGTTCTCATTAAGAGTTTGGTGGAAGATACGGCCAGGATGGTTACTATCAAGGCTGACATTTAGCTCCAGTGATGGGTAAACCTCTGCATACGCCACCAATAGGTTGCGAATGTAATCACGGTACGCTTCGTTTTCAGTGATCAGATACAAACGGCCAGCAATATCCATATGGATGTAGTTTTGCTTGTGGCGATTGTGCTCATAACCACCACCCTCGCCATGGCCAGGTACTTCAATACCAACCGTCGCGATGTAGTCTTCCAGTTTTTCAATGTCACGGGCCAGTGCGTTGCCCATTAGGGTATCTTTACCCAGATCTTCGCGAAGGATCGCGGCTTCGTCAAAGCTAATCAATAGTGGTTGGTACGTCATTATTTCGTCTCCTGCTCAACAGCAAGGAATCCTTTCCAGCTATAAGTCTTGTCGTTAATGATAATTCGATGTTCGGTCGTGTCGGTCACATTTGGCTGATTGCTTACCATCACAGTGAAGCGGATACCTTCCCCTTCAATAGCAACAACCGAGCCTGTCTCGTTGTGAGCCAGAACGTTAATCTGATGCAGTTTGCCACGGGCATCAACAGATGCTTCCACCGCTTCATTGAAGTAACCATGGGTTTCCAAAGCAGAGGCAAACAGCAAATCTTTGCCTGTAGTACGCATAATAAAGCTGGTTTCATGACGCAGATTAAACTGCGGATCATTAGCACCGGTCTGGGTGAAAACCACTTCATTATCAGCGCTTGAACTGGTGCCAAGCCAGGTATAGTAACTATTGCCTTGCAACCAACTCACTAAGGCATTGCTGCCTGCTTCGCCGCGGGCAAGGTTCCATAGATGCTGGTAACCATAATCATCACCCAATGGGTGTAATTCAGAATTAGTCTTGTATTCGAAGTCAGTGTGGATGATCTGACCTTGATACTGGTGCGAATAGTCATACTGATGCGGCTTGTCGCTGGTCAAACGATACAGATCAATCAGCAGCGGATTTTCTAATTGGTCTGATTTAAGCAACATCACAGTACGCTGCATCCCCACACCGGGATAATGCTCGTCAGCAAAGGCACTCATCGCCTGAAGCTCAGTACCTTCGCCCATAAAGAAATGTGGCTTGCCGTGGGTGCGGTCAGCACGCTCGACATCAAACTGGTTCTGACAGCCTTCATCCACCGTCACACCATTATGGTTAATCGTCTGGCGGGCGTAGCTCTTGTTTTCATCGAGGTAACGACCACCAAACTTAGGTTCGATATTCACCCAACGGGCAAAACCGTATTCACGCAGAACCTCTTGACCGCGGCTATAAAAAGCAATCCCCAAGGCATCAAAATGACCATGCCCCATACCGTGCTGGCCATAGTTCATCGAAAGCTGACAAATATCTTTGTCATTGCCCTGCATACGAAGGAAACCTTGCGCACCACATGTACCATCAGGGCCTTCGTTCAGCTCAACACTCGGCCAGAATGGCGGTTCGATACTTTCTTCTGCATCGCACGCTTCAGACAGGGCTTGGCCACACGGGTGCATCCATGCCTGCTCTTGAATTTGCGCCATACCCAATAAGTTCTTATCGAAGCCATAATTCTTGAAGTACATGCTAACCGCGACCACAACACCCATATCGGTAATACCCATGGATTTTGATGAATCATTCAATGCCGGGAATACACCGTTCGGATAAGCCGTTGCTAGCAATGCTTGGGTGGTCTGCTTAATCACTTGCCCTTTGAAATTGTAGATATCTATCTCAGGCATATGGCGATGAAGTACTTCAGCAAAAACCGCCAATGGACGAATGGCAAAGCGATGGTAATAAGGCCCTTCAATATAATAGCCTGATGGCGAGAATAACTCCGAGAGTTGAGCCAGAAAGCCACCGGTTTTACCGTCGCCTTCCAATCCATATACCGCCATTTCGAGGTATTTACGCTCACCGATGGCAAGGCCACAAATACCTGCAGCTGCTACAGCCCAAATACCATGGTTATGAATGCGATCAAAATCGAAGTCATATTTCTCTGTGGCAACGTGTAGCATCGGCTTGAACAAATTATCAACGATGTGCTCACGCTGCGAATCTGTAAGCCATGTACTAATGCAGGAATAGCCTAAACTTGCATACATAAGCCACATGTGCTCGTTGAGCATTTGGTGAAACAACCTCCCTGGAGGGTTAGTGTTGCGTTGAACATGAAAGTCGAGCTGTAAGTATTTGTCTGCATATTGGGTCAACAATTGCCCCGCATACTCAGCATAACGCTCATCTTTGGTGATCAGGAACAAACGGCCAGCGAGATTAATGTAATGGTAGTTTTGCCTGTGCTTATTATGTTCATAACCACCGGCTTCACTTTGTCCGGGAACATCCATTGGCAACGCCATATATTGCTCAAGCTCAGCCTGGAGCTTCGCAATCGTTTTGCCCATTAATGACGAACTGCCGATTTCTTTATGTAAATCAGCAGCTTCATCGTGAGTAAATAATACTGGCTGGAGAGTAGTGTTCATGTTGACCTCTAGATTAGAGCGTATACGCACCTCTTCGATACACATAAAATAATACAAATAGATTTTTGTTTCACTACCGTTTTGAAAAAACTCGACAGCAGTCACATTTTAAGACTCGTATTGACCCACATCAAAATCAGCACGTAAGTAGCTATTTAAAAAGGGAATATGTGTACTTTCAACAGTTCTCATAAATGAGGCAAGCAAAAATAAATTTGATGGAGGTCACGAAAAACGCCCCCTTGTATTACAATATAACTTTTCAATTATTACACTACTGCCAATTCGATAAACTTAAGGCTGAAAAAGATGACCATTGATACTTTCGTAGTTCTGGCCTATTTCCTATTTCTAATCGCTATTGGGTGGATGTTTAGAAAGTTCACCACCTCTACCAGTGATTACTTCAGGGGGGGAGGCAAGATGTTATGGTGGATGGTAGGTGCTACCGCCTTCATGACTCAATTTTCAGCATGGACGTTTACTGGTGCAGCAGGGAAAGCATTTACAGATGGTTTCGCCGTAGTTATTTTGTTCTTAGCAAATGCTTTCGGTTACTTCCTTAACTATCTGTATTTCGCACCAAAATTCCGCCAGCTACGAGTGGTAACAGCAGTTGATGCCATCCGTATGCGTTTTGGTAAAACCACAGAGCAGTACTTCACGTGGGCCAGCATGCCAGATAGCCTTATCTCGGCTGGTGTATGGTTGAACGGTCTGGCAATCTTTGTTGCCGCTGTATTTGACATCCCAATGGAGGCAACGATTGTCTTTACGGGGATCGTCCTAATGGCTATGGCTGTAACGGGTGGTTCTTGGGCCGTTATCGCTTCTGACTTCATGCAGATGCTTGTTATCATGGCCGTAACTATCACGTGTGCAATCGCTGCATACTTCCACGGTGGTGGTATTGGTAACATCGTTGATAACTTCCAGGGCAACTTCCTGGTAGGTAACAACCTTAACTACATCAGCATCTTCATCCTTTGGGTTGTCTTCATCTTCATCAAACAGTTCGGTGTGATGAACAACAGCATCAACGCTTACCGTTACCTTGCTGCTAAAGACAGTGAGAACGCGCGTAAAGCAGCTGGTCTTGCTTGTATCCTAATGGTTGTTGGCCCTGTCATCTGGTTCCTACCACCATGGTACGTAAGTGCATTCATGCCTGATTTTGCAGCGCAGTACGCATCAATGGGTGACAAAGCCGGTGATGCCGCTTACCTAGCCTTTGTACAGAATGTGATGCCTGCTGGTATGGTTGGCCTACTAATGTCTGCCATGTTCGCTGCGACCATGTCTTCTATGGACTCTGGTCTGAACCGTAACGCAGGTATCTTTGTCTGTAACTTCTATCAGCCAATCTTCCGCCCACACGCGAATCAGAAAGAGCTGATCATTGTTTCTAAACTAACCACTATCATGATGGGCTTCATCATCATCTCGATTGGTCTGTTCATTAACTCACTACGTCACCTAAGCCTGTTTGACATCGTACTGAACATCGGTGCATTGATTGGCTTCCCAATGCTTATCCCTGTTCTTCTAGGCATGTGGATTCGCAAGACCCCAGACTGGGCAGGTTGGTCAACGCTAATCGTTGGTGGTGTTGTTTCTTTCATCTTCGGTATTGCACTAAAAGCACACCACATAGAGAGCCTATTTGGCCTAGAGCAGCCACTAACTGGCCGTGAGTGGAGTGACCTCGTGGTTGGCCTAAGCCTAGCAGCACACGTTGTGTTCACTGGTGGTTGGTTCATCATGACGAAATTCTTCTACAACGGCCTAACCGTTGAGCGTGAGAAAGAAGTAGAGAAACTATTTGAAAACTGGAATACCCCACTTGTTTCTGGTGGTGACGAGCAGCAATCGCTAGATACAGCACAGCGTTCAATGCTGGGTAACCTAATCAGTGTTGCAGGCTTCGGTATTCTAGCAATGGCCTTGATTCCAAATGACCCATCAGGCCGCGGACTGTTTATTTTGTGTGGCTCTATCGTACTAACGGTCGGTATTTTGCTGGTGAGTGCTTCTAGAAAAAAGCCTGAAGCCGCAGCCGAAACGAGTGCGGCTTAAACAATAACACCAGCAAAGGCTGAACCTTTGTACCCTATTTTAATTTGTAATATTTGAATACTTTAATTTTTTCCGGGAGAATCACACAATGTTTTTCGAAATCAACAACACCGAGTGGGAAGATCTAGGCGATGGCATCAAACGTAAAATCGTTGGCCACACTGAAGATCTGATGGCAGTACACCTAATCTTCGCCAAAGGCGCAATCGGCCACCCACACGCCCACGATATCCATGATCAGATTGGCTACGTGGTAGAAGGTAGCTTCGAAGCTGAAGTTGACGGTGAGAAGCGCGTTCTGAAAAAAGGCGACGCATACATCGCTAAGAAACTAGCGGTTCACGGTGCAGTAGCACTGGAAGAAGGCAGCATCCTTCTAGATATGTTCTCACCAGTTCGTCAGGACTTTTTGAAGTAATTACCCTGATGTGAAGGGCGTATAAAACTCACCCTTCACATCCCCTTTTTCCGGAGTATGTATGGCTACAATGAACATTGCCATTCTTGGCGAATGCATGATTGAACTGCAGCAAGCCAATGACCAACTAACCCGTAACTTTGGTGGTGATACCCTGAACACAGCGGTATACCTGTCTCGTCTTACCAAGGACCATGACATTAACACCACTTACGTAACTGCCCTAGGTAACGACAGCTTCAGTGATGAAATGTTGGCAGCTTGGAACAAGGAAGGGATCAATACTGACTTGGTGCTTCGCCTAGAAGGTAAACTTCCTGGCCTTTACTACATCGAAACCGACAGCACTGGTGAGCGTAGCTTCCACTACTGGCGTAACGATGCAGCAGCAAAATACCTGCTTGAGCAAGAGCAAAGTGCAGAGCTGCTGAACAATCTAATGGCTTTTGATGCGATTTATCTAAGTGGTATCAGCCTAGCGATCCTAACGGCCGAAAGCCGTGAGCAGCTATTTACTTTCCTTGAAGATTTCAAAGGCAAAGGTGGCAAGGTATTGTTCGACAACAACTACCGTCCAAAACTTTGGACTTGTGTGAAAGAAGCACAAGAAGCCTACCTTCGCATGCTATCCCTTACTGACATCGCACTGCTGACTTTCGAAGATGATCAGCTACTGTTCGGTGATGAGACACTTGAAGAGTGTATCGAACGTACCCAAGGTGCCGGTGTTTCAGAGCTGACTATCAAGCGCGGTAAAGATGCATGCTTGGTTGTGACCAGTGAAGAAAACGTATTTGTACCTGCACTTGTTGCCGACAAGGTTGTCGACACCACAGCGGCAGGTGACTCATTCAGCGGCGGTTACCTAGCCAAACGCTTCACCGGCGGTTCAGCAACTCAAGCAGCTCATGCTGGTCACCAGGTTGCCTCGACGGTTATCCAATACCGCGGTGCTGTTATCCCTGCCGACGCGATGCCAACGATTTAATACACACTAAGTGAGAGTAAAGAATTATGAGTAACCTAAACGACAAACTAGCTGCGCTGAAAGTAATCCCTGTTATTGCTATCAAAAACGCTGAAGATGCGATCCCACTAGGTAAAGCCCTAGTTGATAACGGCATGCCTTGTGCAGAAATTACTTTCCGCACAGAAGCCGCTGTTCAGGCTATCCGCAACATGCGTAAAGAATTCCCTGAAATGCTAATCGGCGCAGGTACCGTTCTGACTAAAGAACAAGTTGACGAAGCTATCGATGCTGGCGTTGATTTCATCGTAAGCCCAGGCTTCAACCCGACTACTGTTAAGTACTGTCAGGAAAAAGGCGTTGCTATCGTTCCTGGCGTTAACAACCCAAGCCTAGTTGAGCAAGCAATGGAAATGGGTTTACGTACCCTTAAGTTCTTCCCTGCTGAGCCTTCTGGCGGCGTTTCAATGCTTAAAGCACTGACTGCCGTATACCCAGTTAAATTCATGCCAACTGGCGGTGTTAGCCTAAGCAACATCGACGACTACCTAGCAGTACCTTCTGTGCTGGCTTGTGGTGGTACGTGGATGGTTCCTGGTGACCTTATCGACAACAAACAGTGGGATGAGCTAGGTTTGCTAGTGAAAGACGCTGTTGCCAAAGTACAGTAATTGCTCCACCCCCGATGAATTTTTTGATTTTAGTCGATCATTTTTAAATTTTTGATACCAATCTGGATGAATTGCAGTTTTAACCAGTAAGACTGATTAAGTCTTTATTTAGGTTGGTAGAGTTACTTGCCAAAGTGACTACATTAACGGATCCATTTGCCCCAGCCATGTGCTGGGGCTTTTTTTATCTGGTGAAAGCATAAGCCGGAAATACGCTGGTAAGTGAACGATTTCGAGCTGAGCTTTAACTGACGGGCGGACGGGGATATTGATAGACCTCAGGCGGTGGCCTATTCATCATCTCTGAGGTGCGGTAAAGCTCCATGTATTGTCGGTTAATGGGCGGCTCGGCATAGCTACGAGTAAACATACTACTTTCACATCCGATTAGAGCCACAAAACCACACCCCATCACGAGTGCTTGCAAGTATAACCTCGACTGTATCCATAACCTTGCGCATATGCTTGCCAGATGTTTCATCAGACGCTCTCACTCTGCGGATCACATCTTAACTATAAGTCAGTTTCTCATTTTCTGGAGAGCGCGCAGGGTAACGATCTATATTGAAAGGTAGTGAATGGAGGGAGGGCTCCATGACAACGTTCTTAATTCTTGTCTGTGCCTATTACTTGCTGACTTCCAAAAAAAGCATTTTTAGACGGCACATCAAAGCAGTATTAGGTGTGTCCTTTCTTTTCTTCCTGCTCATTGCTTACGCAAGCCATACCGCATCAACATAAAGAATGAGGGGCCACTTAGGCCCCTCATATAACTTATACGTTAATCGTCAACTCATAGTGGTGCATATCATACACCTCTTCCAACCTAGGTTTAGACTGACCGAAGCACTTGATCATCACGGCCAACAGCAACTCACCGGTAGCGACCGCATCAATCAAGGCACCATGACTGGGGTATTCCGGCAAACCATAGCGCTGGCGGATAGAAGACAATCTATAGTCACCTTCTTCTCGTACATGGCGATTGGTCACCAGCATTTTCTCAATCAACAAAGTATCAAGCCATAATAATGGTGGCATAGCCATATCAAAGCGTTTTTGCAGATAATGTTCAATAAAAGATTTTTCAACTGTCAATCCATGGACCAACACAATCTTGCCAGCCATCTTGGCAAACAACGCTTCCATCGCCTCATCTAATGCCTGACCAGATATCAGCATCTCAGGAGTAATCTGGTTGATGATCGCCGATTGGGCATTAATACCGCTACTGTCCTTGATAAAGGTTTCTTCACAACTACCTAGGTTAAGCATCCCCTTTTGCATCTCGACATAACCAATACTCAAGATCTGATCTTTGTCAGGATTAAGCCCTGTCGTTTCGAAGTCGAGGCACAAAATGTCGAGGTCAAACAGCGCAGTATCCGGCTCGGGCAAGTTGCCCTCCTGCAATTGAAAAACCTGCTCGCCTGAAGCTTGGGAAGAATGAGCATCACGCCATTTTACCTGGGCTCTGGAGAGTCGATTCAGTGGTTTAAAATACGACAACATACGTTTCATTATTCTGATTTTCCCACTGTTCTTAAGCTTGGCTGAAACGCAGTTTCACTGCTTCCTGATGTTCAGCAATGATCCGGAACGCATCTTTGAGGTGCTTGCGCTCAAAGCTGCCAAACATATCTGGTGAGATATGGTTATCCGGCACGTATCCTTTCTTCAGAGCCTGAAGTTGATGACTGTAGCGTACCCGGGTAATAAAACGATAGGCGCCAATAATATCTTTAAGGCTTTCTTCACTCAGACTGCCGTGTTCAAAGGCATACTGGAAGCGCTCTTCGGTACCGGTCAGGGTACAACCGACCGACAAACTATAAATCCGCGCCAAATCGACTATCAGATTCAGAGCATACTTCTTGATATTGAGGGTATTGCTTTGATCGCCGTTCTTCTCCAACACGAACTTGTTAAAGATCCCTAGCGGCGGCTGAGTAGCAACGGTATCTTTGGCTAAAATACTCAAGAAGCAGCTGTTCTCGCCCAACAGACTCATCAAGTGCGCCTGCAACTCTTCTGATAACTCACTTTGACCATGGATCGCCCTTACTTCCAAGAAAACCGTAATATTGAGCAGACGCTCATACTCAGGATTTTCCGCCCACTTAGTATAATATGTCTTCCAAACGGAAAGTGGCTGGCACCACTTCTGAACCGATGCCATGTAGTTACCGCTACACAAACTATAACCACAGGCGTCCATCCACTTACAGACATCCATTGCCAATAGTTTGAAGTACATACGCTGATCGTCGGTCACATCATCAGACAAGATGATGGCATTGTCCTGATCCGACAACGCATGCACTTCGTTCCGAGCGTGTGAGCCAGCAACCACCCAGGTATATTCACAGGGTGGAGGCCCCATCTTCGCTTCCACCAATTGCAAAATACGGCGATTGAACGTGTCCATAATCATCGCCATGACCTGGCCGATGATCTCCGAGCCAACATTACCCTCAATCAGGGCTTCAAAAATCGCCTGCCTCTCCGGCGCCAACGCCACCAACTCTTCAAGCGAATCGGTATAGTTGATTTTTTCGATAAGGAAAATCGCCTGTACCCGGTGCTTCTGCACCAAGTGCGTGGTCGACAATACCCCGACGACCTGCCCCTCTTTGACAACAGGCAAGCTACGGACGTTGTACTGCATCATCAATGACGCCGCCTTCATCACCAAGTCATCAGGCGCGACAGTCAACGGATTGGGCGTCATCACCTCTTGAATTTGTCTATCTGGGTTAACGCATTTTGCCAATACTCGCTTGGCCATATCTCGGTCAGTCATCACACCGACAATAGTATTACCGTCCTTCACCACAGCAAGAGGAGATGGTGTCTCTACCGTCATCCGGTACGCCGTCTCTTGAATCGACAGCGTTGCCGGCACCACAGTCACCCTTTCATTAGACACTTCCGCCACCGTTTTGAAGAACAATCCCTTTTCATCATCCGACCACACCACACTCAGCGCCGATTGAATCCGCACTTGTGCCTGAGCCGCAAAGTGCTGGGCATATTCAGGATAGGAGCGCAGGATATGTTTGAGTTTACTGTGGGGGATCAAGTAAAGCAGGGAGTTTTCCATCGCTGTTGCCGTATAGGCCATCTCAGCTTTGCTACTGTCGCCCTCGGTTTGCAGGAAACTAAAACCGAAGATATCTTGCTCACCCAATTTAGCTCTGAGTACCCCATCAGATTTTCGCTGTTCCATCGCCCCGGTGCGAATAATATAGAGGTAGCATTCTTCCTGCTCAGTAGAGAAAGCGATGCGCTCCCCTTGGCCTAGGTAATTGATTTTGATACAACCTGCGATTTTTTCAAGGCAGTCCTGTGGCAATTTATCGAAGGGATCGACATGGGTCAGAAACTCAATAATATTCGGCAGCAAGGTGTGAGACATGGGCAATATCCGGTTGGAAGAAGTGATAGTGCAAAGCCTACCCGAAGATAAGCAATCGATAAAAGATATGATAATACAATTGGATGCATTTCGGAAATACAAGTCTATACCGCGACATCGATAGAGGTCACGGATCACAGTAAAGACTATTGATATCGGAATTATGCGAGTGTTGTTACCGATGAACGGGCGACCAACCGACCTGCAACAGCTGGGGGCTGTTCGATTGGCAGGGGCTTTCCTTCGACGATACTCTGTACCCGCTTGAGGCAGTCATCAATTAAAGATTCAGTCGGGTAACTAATACAAGTTAGTGGTGGATACAGCAAGCTTGCCAGTGGCGAGTCTTCCAAACTAATGATCGACACTTCCTGCGGTACCGCGATATTGAATTCGCGCATCAGGCGCATCGCTTGGGCTGCATGGCTATCTCGTTTCACCACCAAAGCCGTATACTTGGTAAAGCTATTGATCAATGCCAGCAGACCTTGCTCGACATCATTTTTGGCTTCCACCACCAGCTGGCGGTTGAAAGGGATAGAAAGGTTTTGCAGGGCACTGCGGTAGCCATCTAGCATCTGCTGGCTAGCGGCTTCCTTGGCATCATCAACAAGCAGGGCAATTTGGCGGTGCCCTTTACCGAGCACGTAACGACAAGCACTTTCAGTGGCAAAAGCATAGTTATAGCCGCTGACAATACTGCCTTCGATACATACGTTATCGAAATGCACCACATTAGCAGGCTGCGGCCCCGCCGGAGGTGCACCCATCACAATGATCGCTTCACACTGATCTTGCAGCTCATCAATGACCCGGCGCTGATCGTCTGCATCACTGGCGTAGTGCAGCAGCATGAATTTATTGAGGGACTTTAGACCTTTGGATAACAATGGCAGGTAATTAACGACATTGGTTGCTTCTACCGATGGCAATACAACACCAATGTAATGTGAAACTTGCTTAGCCAAATTTTGCGCCGCAACGTTAGGCCGGTAGTTCAACTCACCGACGGCTTTTAGCACCGCCAAGCGACTCTCTTCCTTTACCCCACGAGTGCCACTTAGCACACGGGAGACCGTGGCTTTAGACACATTAGCTAACTTTGAAACATCTGTGATGGTTGCCATTATACGTACTACATCGTTGTTACCCGAAAATCCCTACTGCACCTCGCTGGCCGTTAACCAATAAAGAGCAGTGCTTTTCTATCATACCATAGCCCCTACGACATAAACTCAGCAGCACCAAAATTTCTCTTTTATCTCGGGCAGTTTCCGTTAGTTTCCATATAAACGCCAATAAACGCCAATAAACGCCAATAAACGACAGTAGATTAGCCATGAAAGCTGTTCTTGCTATTGCGTGTTTTATGAGAGGGCGCTCTGTCCCTCTCCATTAATTATCTAACTGACTGACGTGAGGATCACTGTACTTTACGGTGAAGCTCTATCATTTCTGCAACCAACTCTTTGGCCAGCATTGACGTCATCAGGTGGTCTTGGGCATGGACCATAATCAGTGTCATTTTGGTTTTGCCTTCACCCTCATCGGCTTCAATGAGCTGGGTCTGAACCAAATGGGCTTGGTTCGCAAACTCCTGGGCTTCTTTCATCAAGCCCTCGGCCTCATCAAAATGACCTTGCTTGGCATGACGCAGTGCTTCGTAACACAGGCTGCGTGATTGGCCTGCATTGATGATGATACCCATTACCTGTTCTTCTAAATCCATCTTAACTCTCCGCTTTACTACCGCCCTGCTGCTGAGCAGCAGGGCTTAGTTTTATTTGCTATAACAATTAATTGTTTCGACTCGGTATTAGCTTTGGCTTACGTGACATTACGCTGTTGCAGGCTCGCCTTGAGGCGCTTCTTCTTCAGCGTTATTCGCCGCTTCTTGCTCAAGCAATTGCTTCTCGTAAGCTTTTAGGAATGGCATGTACATCAGTGCCGCCGAAGCCATACAAAGCAGACACAGAACGACTGGGCTGAATGACCAGTTCGCCGCCCATGAAGCACCGATAGGGCCCGGCGTTGTCCATGGCGTGAGTGATACCACGCGAGCAACCAAGTTAAGGTCTAGAGCAATATAGGCCAGCGTTGCATTGACCATAGGAACCAATACAAATGGTAGGAAGAACAGTGGGTTCATAATGATTGGCGCACCAAACAGGATTGGTTCATTAATATTGAACATCCCTGGTACGACACCCATTTTACCGATTGTACGAAGGTGAATCGCTTTACTGCGCAGCAGCAGGAAGGCCAGAGGCAAGGTCGAACCCACACCACCGATCAGTAGGTAGTGATCCCAGAAACCCTGAACATAAATGTGTGGAATTGCTTCCCCTGCAGCCATTGCCGCTTGGTTGACTGATAAGTTCGCCATCCAGAACGGGTTCATGATACCGGTAACGATAAGCGCACCGTGGATACCAGCAAACCATAGGATCTGACACACCAACACCGATATCAGGAGTGCCGGTAACGTATCTGATGCGGCCACCAAAGGCTCAACCAATGCCATGATCGCCTGAGGGATGATCATACCGGTTTGTGACTCAATAAACAGGTTCAGTGGGTGAAGGGTCAAGATCAACACCAGCACCGGAATCAGGATTTCAAACGAACGGGCAACGCCGGTCGGGACCTGAGGGGGTAAGCGAATCGTGATGTTATTGCGCTTAAGGAGTGCATACACCTCTGTGGCATAAATCGCCACAATCAACGCAGTAAAAATACCCTGCCCCGAGAAGTACGCAGTTGAAATCATGCCATTCTCAAGTGGTGCCGCCACCAACATAAATGCCATGAACGACAGCATACCAGTCGTTAGCGGATCAAGATCGTGGTGCCGCGCCAAACTAGCAGCAACCCCGACCGAAATAAACAAGGTCATTATCCCCATGCTGAAATTAAACGGCAGCATCAAGGTTTCAAAATGTCGCTCGGAAAAATCCAACCATGCGCGGGCAAAACCCCAGGTTGTTTCTTGCGAGAACGGAGGGAAAATAAACACCAACATGAATGAACCAACAATCATGAAAGGCAGTGCAGCAATAAAACCATCACGTATAGAAGTGACGTATTTTTGCTGGCCGATGGCACCGGCCATTGGGGTGATTTTTTGTTCAATAACCCCGATCAACTTGTCATATAGGGCACTCATAACGATTCCTTTATATTTATAGTTAGTGATTAACCGTCAATCAGCGACAAGGCAAAATCCAATACCTTGTCACCTTTCTGCATGCCGTAATCCATCATGTTGATTGGCTCAACCTTGATGCCATGGGCGTCAGCTTTCTTTTGTAAATCCGGCTGCATGTATTTCACCTGTGGGCCAAGCAAAACCACTTGGTAGTTACCCACTTGCTGGTCAAATTCCGCTGCACCATAAGCCTGAATCTCTGCAGCCAAGCCACGCTTGTCCGCTTCTGCGACCATTTTTTTCACCAACAAACTTGTCGACATACCAGCAGAGCAACACAACATAATTTTTTTCATTTTTAAGTCCTATCCCGAATGATTTCGAACTGAAATATACGATCAAAGGAAAACATTGGAAACCGGTTTCCAAGCAATCCGTATCTATTTGTGAGAACGATCACCAGAAATCACCGAATGTTCTGGCAAAATGTGATCCGTTCAATATTGAGACCGGAAACTGTTTCCAAAGGATTAGCAAAACCTATGAACATTCAAATAATGAATGTCGCGGCTAGTGTTATCGAACAGCGTATTTCGCCACTGGCAAACTGGCTGACACGCAGTAATCACATAACCGCCTTGAGAGATGGCTTTTCATTGGCCATGCCGTTTGTGATCGTCGGTAGCTTGTTGGTGCCCTTTATTTTTCCGCCATTTGCGATCAACTACACCAGCACAATCGGGCAGATTTACCTCACCCTAAGGCCCCTACTTGCACCAACATTCGAGCTGACTATCGGATTGATTGCGCTGATTGTTGCCTTTGGATCCAGTGCCAGCCTGGCCAAGCAATACCAGATTCCTGAGCGCTTATCCGGCCTCACCGGCTGTTTGGCTTTCCTGCTGTTTATTGGTTTTAGCGGCAGTACGATGCCCAATGTATACCTCGGTGGGATGGGAATATTCACCGCCTTAATATCAAGCACTTATTCAATTGAAATAATTAGGTTTTTCTATAGCAAAGGCTGGTATATCAACCTGCCGGATGAAGTGCCGATAATGACCCGCAATGGCTTTAGGCTAATTGTGCCGCTAATGTTTATCCTGATTTCCATCAGCATTATTAACGCTTACCTTCAGGTACACACCGGATTGATCTTACCGGAGCTGATTGCCGCCGCCTTCCAGCCATTAATCGTCGCTTCCGATACCTTAACTGCAGTATTGATCTCACTGGTTATCTGCCATTTACTGTGGTTTATCGGTATTCATGGCACGTTGATCATCACCGGGATTATGAATCCGTTCTGGATGACTTATCTGGTTGAAAACCAACAGGCCCTTGCCAGCGGTGCCGAACAATTACCGCATATCTACATGCAAGGTTTCTGGGACTATTACATACTAATCGGCGGTATCGGCTCGACCCTGCCACTTATTTTCATGGCAATGCGAAGCCAATCTAAACAACTGAAGTCAGTGGGTAAAATTGGACTCATCCCATCGCTCTTCAACATCAACGAACCGATACTGTTCGGCTTTCCGATCATCATGAACCCGCTATTCTTGATCCCCTTTGTCGGCGTACCGTTGGTCAATGCCTGCATTGCCTGGTACCTCACCGACATCGGTATTCTTGACCGGATGGTCGCTCTGCTGCCCTGGTCGATGCCAGCCCCACTGGGCGCGGCATGGGCTGCCAACGGGAGCTGGAAGAACATGTTCATGTGCCTCTTTGCGATATTCAACTCGTGGATGATTTACCGCCCATTCTTCAAGGTCCATGAAAAGCAATTGATTGAACAAGAAGCCCTTCGTCAGCGATAAACCGCTTTATCCCTTCCAAGCCGCCTGATCTGGGCGGCTTTTTTGTTTCGATCCAAATCACAGAATCAACGATACCCTGCCCGTATTTTGTGACCACTTTCATTTTATGGAAACCGGTTTCCGCTTTAAGCTGTATTTTCTGAGTTTATGCCAGTAAATTCCCCGTCAGAACAACTAACTGGCAGGACACAATGACGACCCAACACTTTCTTGTACTGGATATCGGAGGCAGCGCTGTCAAATATGCCGTTATGGATAGCAATGCCACCTTGCTCCACAAAGGTAAGTTCACCAGCCCCAAAGCATCTATCGATGACTTTTGGCTCGCATTGGACAAGGTTGTTTCGACCCTGCGCCAAAGACATACCCTCAATGGGATTGCGATCAGCGCCTGTGGTGCAGTGGACAGCAACAGCGGTGTCATACATGGTGCCAGTGCCCTGCCTTACCTCCACGGCCCTAATTTCAAGAGCATTATTTTCGAACGCTACCAACTACCCGCAGAGCTTGAAAACGATGCCTGTTGTGCTGCCCTTGCCGAACTATGGCAAGGCTCAGCCCAAAATATATCGGACTGCTGCTTAGTGGTGATAGGCAGCGGGATCGGCGGGGCAATCGTCAACAACCGTCAGATCCAGCATGGCCACCGACTGCACGGCGGCGAATTTGGTTACATGATCACCGCTGAGAAAGATGGATTGCCGACGACCTTCAGTAACATGGCCTCAACCCGGGCCCTGATTGAAATGGCCGCTGTAAAAAATGACCTAGAGGTTGAAAGCTTGGATGGCAAAGCCGTGTTTGAAGCAGTCGAACATGGCGATGAACAACTCAAGGCAGTGGTCGAGCAGTGGTACCGCACATTGGCTACTGGCTTATTCAATATCCAATACTGCATTGATCCTGAAACCATCATCCTCGGTGGTGCCATCAGCGAAAGATCGGACTTACTTGAGCACCTCAACCGTCATCTTGATGAGCTGGTACGAGCGCTCCCGATAGCGCAGATCAAGCCAACACTCGCAACTTGCAAAGCCGGTAATAATGCCAACCTGATTGGAGCCCTGTTCCATTTCTTGCAGCGACAAGCCTGATCCTTAACGACAAACCCATACCGAATAAACACATTTACCGATAACACCTATCGTTCAAGAGCTGAGCGAACAAAGACTGAGGCAACTATGACAACTTACACTTTCCCGGAAGGTTTCCTGTGGGGTGCAGCAGCATCAGGTATTCAAACCGAAGGCACAACCAATAAAGCCCATCCATCGATTTGGGATACCTGGCACCAAAATAACCCTGAGCGTTTCTTCAAGGAAATCGGCCCTGCGACAGTTTGCCAAACCTACGAGCGCTGTCAGGAAGATGTCGCACTGATGAAAAAAATCGGCATGAACTCTTTCCGCACATCAATTCAGTGGTCTCGCCTGATCAAAGACTTCGAAACCGGTGAAGCCTGCCCGGATGCTGTCGCTTTCTATGATGCCTATATCGATGAGATGATCGCCAACGGCATCACACCGATGATCAATCTTTACCATTTCGATATGCCATCCGAGCTTCAAGATCAATACGGCGGGTTTGAGTCCAAACATGTTATCGAGTTGTTCGAAAAGTTTGCCCGCACTGCATTCAAACACTTCGGCCATAAGGTCAAACACTGGATCACCTTCAATGAGCCGATTGTTCCCGTTGAAGGCGGTTACCTGTATGACTTCCATTACCCATGCAAAAAAGACGGTAAGCTAGCCGTGCAGGTAGCTTTCAACATCATGGTGGCCCATGCCAAAGCGGTATTGGCGTACCACGACATGAAGCTAGATGGTGAGATTGGCGTGGTATTGAATTTGACCCCTTCCTACACCCGCAACGACAGCGATGCTGACCAAGAAGCCGCATGGTATGCCGATCTGCTGTTCAACCGCAGTTTCCTCGACCCTATGGTGAAGAACACCATCCCAGAGGAGTTGTGCCAGATCCTGCGTGACAACGACATCATGCCTGAATTCAGCACCACAGAAATTGATGAAATCAAATCTGCTGAGGTCGACTTCCTTGGCGTCAACTACTACGTACCACGCCGCGTTAAAGCCCGAGAAGCCGAATACACACTGGACTACTTCACGCCTGAGAAGTACTTCGAGAATTACATTAACCCACAAGGCCGCTTCAACCCGTTCCGTGACAACAACGAAATCCTGCCAACCGCTATCTACGATATCGCCAAGAACATCCAGGACAACTACGGCAACATCAAATGGTATCTGGCCGAGATCGGTATTGCGATGGACTTGGAATCAGAAGGCCCAGTCCAAGAAGACGGGATGATTGATGACAGCTTCCGGACCGAGCTGATGAAAGAGCACTTCATCCAGCTCCACCGCGCCATGGAAGACGGTGCAAACTGTTTTGGTATCCATCAATGGACCTTTATCGACAACTGGTCTTGGCTCAACTCGTTCAAGCGTCGCTACGGCTTCTACCGTTTAGATTTGGAAACCGGTGACCGTATCCCGAAACGCCACTCAACTTGGTTCAAAGAATTGGCAACGACCAACCAATTCACAGTGTAAATCGCTCCCCTTGTTCGACCTTGTTTGAATGAAAAAAGCCCGGCAATGTGAACACTGCCGGGCTTTTCATTTCACGTAGAGCAATTATCTAGCAAAACATATCGAGGTTAGGATTCTGATGCTAACGCCTGCTGCGAGGCTTGTTTTTTCTTGGCGTACCTAACGGCAATCCCCGCCAGCATGACCACACCACACAAGCCATATACCTGCATGAAAGTCGGGTCGTCAGAGACAAAACCAACCTTGCTAAACATAATGTAAGCGCCCAGTACCATATATAAGATGACGGCTGATGCTTCGAAGCGGAACTCCCAAGGCGTCACATCCATACTCTCGTTAACCGGCATAACATAGTCGGTGCTGCGAGGGGCAAAATGGCCAATCACTAACATCAGTACGGTACAAACCACAAACAGAATAGCTAACTGATGCAAGAAGTGCAGCGGGGTTTTAAAGATAAGCTGCATTGATGCATAAGAGCTTACAAACACGACTAACGCGACTTTCGCTGCAATCGCAGGTACCCGCTTAGTGATATAGCCAACGAAAACAATGGTAAAAATTGGCACGCTAAAGAAGCCAGCAACCATTTGTAGGTATTGGAACAGCCCTTCAGGTGCGTACATGATAAAAGGGGAAATACAGATAGCGACAACCGCAATCACCACCCCAAAGACTCGGCCTTTAGCGACCAATGCTTTATCCGATATCCCTTGCTTGGCAAAGATCGGTTTGTAGACATTCAAGGCAAACAGCGTAGTCGAGCTGTTCAGTACCCCATTAAACGTCGACAGGATGGCACCAAACATCACAGCAACAAAGAAACCGACCAAAGGCTTAGGCAGCACTTCATTAACCAAGCGGGTGTACATGGTATCAGGATTACCAGCGTCGGCACCGAACAGGTGAAAAGCAATAATACCCGGAATGATCAGGAACAGCGGTGAGATCACTTTGATAGCACCCGCCCAGATCACCCCTTTCTGACCTTCTTTAAGGTTTTTCGCACCTAGCGCTCGCTGGATAATAGATTGGTCAGTCCCCCAGTAGTACAAGTTGACCAAAAGCAGGCCGGTAAACAAGGTCGAGAACGGCAATGGGTCACTGGCCGAGCCTACCGACTCAAGTTTCTCTGGCGCGGCATACAGAAGGATATCTACCCCCTCACCGAAGCTGCCACCGCCAAGGGCAAACAAGCCGAAAACAGGGATCATCAAGCCGCCAATGATCAAGCCTACACCATTGATGGTATCGGCTATCACCACCGCTTTTAGTCCACCATAGATGGCATAAAAGAAGCCCAGTAAGCCGATGGCAGCACTGATCAACGCAATAGCCTGAAATTCAGAAATACCCAAAATAGACTCGATATCAAAAATGCCAGTCAATACCACTGCGCCAGCGTACAAAGTGGTCGGGAGAATATTGATGATGTACTGGCACAAGAACAGCAAGGTCACAAACTTCTTCACACCCAAGTCGTAACGGCTTTCCAAGAAATCAGGTACCGTGGTGATCCCCTGCTTGAGGTACCGAGGTACCAAATACAAGGCGATCAGAACCAGTGTTACCCCGCTGGCAACCTCCCAGCCCATCACCGACATATTATGGGTATATGACTGAGCGGACATCCCGACAAAACTGGTCGCACTAAGATTGGTCAAAATGAGTGACGAAGCAATCAAACCACCGGTCAGAGAGCGGCCGCCGAGAAAAAAGCCATCGTGTGAGTCATTCTTCGAGTTCTTTACTTTGCTGTAGGTAAACCAAACCACAAAGCCAGTGAACAAGAAGAATGAAATGAGTGTAATTTCCATCTTTCAGTTCCTTTTGTTTGGCGGCACCTTTTGATGCCACCGGGTATGTTTTAATCTTTTTGTAGGTGTAGGATCAGAGCTGATTCGGGATCGAGGATCGGCAAAATAAGGCCAATTTCCATCAAGTTATCTCCCCGGAGGTGTAAGGTTTTGCCAAGCCATGCTGGGCGGTGTTTCATCAGTTGGAAAGAGGTCTGTGGCATCTCGACTATTTTGACTGAGTACATTGCCTCTGGATCCAAACAGTTAAGGCGTAAAGGTGCTGGCAATGCGTGGGTCGGCATCGCGCGTTGGCAAACCGTGATCAGCATTTCATCCTGATGTTCGACGCCGTAGATATACTGACGCTCATCGGCCGGATCAATTCTGAAAGCTCGTCCATTGTGCAGTAGCGATCGGAAGCTCTTGTGAAGTTCGATGTAACGGGCAAAGGCTGCTTTTTCTTCCTCGCCAACCTTGACCGGATCAAGCTCTACGCCCATGTGGCCTTGCAGGGCAGTTACACCCCGCAGGTTGATGTTGTGTTTCCGATTGGTTGAATGACATTCCGCCGGGCCAATATGGGCGCCCATGACTTCCGGTGGAAAGAAATAGCTCATACCGCGTTGGATGGTCTGACGCTCAAGCGCATCGTTACAATCAGAAGCCCAGAACCGATGGGTACGCTTAAGCACTTCAAAATCAATCCGGCCACCACCGCTTGAGCAAGATTCAATTTCAACCTTAGGGTGTTTGCTTCGTAGCTGGTCGAGCAGGGCATAAAATGCCTGAGTCTGTCCCCTGACCGCTGGTTTACCTTCATGGGCCGGTTGAACCAGTTCGCGGTTCATGTCCCACTTGAGATAGCTGATCTGGTAGCGGGACAACAAGTCATCCAAGCGATTAAACAGATAGTCAAAGCAGTCAGTATTTTGCAGATCGAGTACATATTGCCAGCGACCCGATGGTTGCTGATAGCCCTCGACACCCAGAACCCAATCTGGGTGGGCACGGTACAGGAGGGAATCCTGGCTCACCATTTCAGGCTCAACCCACAGGCCAAACTCCATGCCGCGATCAATCACATGTTGAATGACCGGCTCTAGGCCGTTCGGGTACTTCGTTTCATCCAGATACCAATCGCCCAACGCTGCTTTCTCACCATCACGGCCGATAAACCAGCCGTCATCGATAATAAAGCGCTCAACGCCCATTAGTGCAGCTTCGCTGGCCATCTGCATGATGTAGTCAGGATCATGATCGAAGTAGATCCCTTCCCATGTGTTAAGGTGAACAGGGCGAGCTTGCTCTGGGGTAAACGCAAGGATGTTCTCGCGAACATAGCGATGGAAGCGCTCGGAGATCCCATTCAAGCCAGCGCTACTGTATGTCGCATAAAGCTCAGGGGTTGAATAACTTTCATGCGGGGCCAGTGCCACTTCACCGGAAAACAACAACTCGCTAGCTTGGATAAAACGGCGGCCATCACTACGTACATCGGCACGCATACGGTGGTTACCGCTCCAGGCAAAATGGAATCCCCACACTTGTCCTGATTGCTCCGTAAACCCTTTAGCACCGGCAAACAGACCCGGGAAGTTTTCATGGGATGTACGGCCACGGCGGTTTTCCTGCACAAAACCACCATGTTCAAACGCAACACGGTGGGTCTGGAACTCTTGGCACCAGCGGCCACGGAACGTCATCAATTCATTGGCGTGATAAGGGACAGGCAACGTACAGGCTAATTTATCCAGAGAATAGGCTTCATCACCCAAGTTCTTAATGGTGAGCTTTTGACGCAACACGTCACTGCTCACATCCAGTTCAAACTCAACATTCAACTGCAGCAAGGCCACGTTATCCACCAGTTCGAACACTACCTTCTGACCATCGCAGTGATAGTTTTCCATGGTAAACACTGGAGCGAAGTCACTGCCTTGACGATTGCCTTCCAAGCCCGGCGCATTGAAATGCCCAGCTCCCAGTTCAGGACATACGGTCAACGGTACATCGACATCGAGTCGTGCTTGGCTGACAGGACGCTCGGTCGCAAGAAACAAGTCTTCATCAATGGCGGCAACCTTGTTACCCCAATGGATAATTTCCGGGATACGCCCTAACTTAAACACCAAACTCAGGTTCTGGCTTTGCAAGTGAAGTAACTTTGTCATGGGTCTCTCAAAATTGTTTTCGATAACATTTACGAACAAACTAAGCCAACAACCCCAACCTATAAAAGTGAACAGCGGCTAAAATGTGATCAAAGATCCTTTTACAAAGCCCACAACGTGAGATCTATCACTAAATGTTTTCGAAAACATAAAGACAACAAAATGTCTTTCCTCGTGTTCATGGTAAAATGCTTTTGATGATAAAAATGGATGGCAAGCAATGACTGCAACGTTTAAAGATGTCGCCCGTTTGGCTGGCGTATCCACCCAAACAGTTTCCCGAGTAACCAATGGGGCTGAGAATGTGTCGAGCAAAACCCGGGATAGGGTTCTTGCTGCTATTGATGAGTTGGGTTATATACCGAACAAGGCAGCACAGGCACTCAAAGTTCAGAATAAAATCATTGGCTTAATAACCCTGGATATGGCGTTGCACGGTGCAGCGATGATAGCCAACGGCGTACGCCAACAAGCCCATGAGGCGGGATATACGCTGGCAATATCGGCGGTTGATGATCTTGAAGATCACGATATTGAAAGTGCCGTCAGAGAGCTGATTGCCCAGCAAGTTGAATCCATCATCATCAATGCCCCAGTTTCTGCTGAGCTCGCGACTGAGTTGGTTGGCAAGTACACCAAGGTAAAATTGCTATTCATCGACGTCCCCCAAGACACGCAGGTCAATGCGGTCTGCAGTGCCAATGAAAGTGGAGCGAGAAAAGGCGCGGAACTGCTGATAAAGCAACAGCGAAATAAACCGGTTTTTCTGACAGGCCCACATATCTCTCATGCTTCGCAACTGAGAACCCAGATCTGGCGTGATGTGTTTACCAAACAAGCATTTTCCGTTGTTGCCGAGCTGGAAGGGGATTGGTCTGCCGCCAGCGGATACCAAGCGATGCGCCGGGCGATCATGCAAAACCGCGACTTCGACAGCGTCTTGGTCGCCAATGACCAAATGGCACTGGGGGCGCTGCGAGCATTGAATGAAATGGGTATCGAGGTACCTGGCAGCGTCTCGGTGATCGGCTTTGACGGTACCGAGGACAGTGCGTTTTTCTCCCCTCCCCTAACAACAATCAAGCAAGATTTCAAATTACTCGGCCAAACCGCCGTCAACAAACTATTGGCCACGGCATCTGACCACGTTGATATCACTCACATTGACGTTACCTTGATTGAACGCGCCAGTACTGCGCCACGCGATCAGGATAGCGGAAGTATCGATCAAGCAAGAAAACTGCTCGATAAAGCACTGAGGCTACTCGAACAGTAACTTGTAACACTTCCACGTTTTAAGCCTATTATCAATAGCTCAAGCATTCACTGAACGGCAAAATAGAAACTACCTTTACCCATCACGATGTGTGATAAGCGCTATCTTGCTGTTAGGCTCCAAGCTGCCAAAATGCCCGCTCTTTTTTCACTCGTAGCCTTAGAGGAGAAATATTGATGAGTGGTTTAGAACGGGTATTTCATGCAGTCTTGTTCGAGGTATTGGCGGTATCATTATCCATAGGCTTGTTACTGCTCTTTACCGATCATCAAATCGGCGCTTTATCTGGAACCATGATAATCATCGCGACTATCGCCATGGTCTGGAATTTTGCCTTCAACTGGGTGTTTGATAGGTTTTTCCCTGGAAACAAAACCCTGCGTACTATCGCAATGCGAGTCTTCCACGTGATCCTATTTGAACTAGGGCTGCTGATGCTGACCATTCCTGTCATGGCACTGATTCTGGGGGTAAGCCTCTATCAAGCACTGCTTATGGACGTTGGGGTGACGGCATTTATTACGCTTTATGCCTTTGTATTCAACTTCCTCTACGACCATATCAGAGCGGCTATCGTCAAAAAACGTCAGAGCGCCTCAACGTTGACGGTATCGATATAAAATTTTCGAGCGCAGAGAACAGCGATTTTAACCAGCAAGGCTGATCAAATATTTATGTAGGCTGATATAATCAAAAAAAACCGCCAGCATCTCTGCTGGCGGTTTCTTTTTATGTCAGTGCTTAGTTCGCAATTAAGCGTGAAGCAGTTCCATTGATTCTTTGGCGATGACCCACTCTTCGTTCGTTGGGATAACCATAGCCACTGGCGTGTTTGGCTTGGTGATAACACCAGCGTTGCCAAAGCGTGCAGCAGCATTACCTTCTTCGTCTTCACGGTAGCCGAAGATCTTCAAGTTCTCTAGGATCTTGCTACGGATTGGCTGAGAGTTCTCACCGATACCTGCAGTGAAGATGATGGCATCTAGCTCATCTAGAGCAACCATGTAAGAACCAATATACTTAGCAACACGGTAGCAGAATAGTTCAAAGGCTAGCGTTGCACCTTCGTGGCCGTTTTCCATCGCTTCGATGATGCCGCGGCAGTCGCTTGTTAGGCCAGATACACCTAGAAGGCCCGACTTCTTGTTCAGCTCGTCGAATACTTCTTGCTGAGACCAACCTTTCTTCAGTAGGAACTCAATGATACTTGGGTCAAGGTCACCACAACGTGTACCCATCATTAGGCCTGCTAGTGGCGTAAAGCCCATGCTAGTATCAACACTCTTACCGTTCTTAATCGCACATACCGATGCGCCGTTACCTAGGTGAACAGAGATGAAGTTACTTTCATCAATTGGCTTGTTAACCACCTTCGCTGCTTCACGGCTAACGTAGTAGTGGCTCGTACCGTGGAAGCCGTAACGACGGATACCGTAATCGTTGTAAAGCTTCTGAGAGATAGCACCAGTGTATGCTTTAGCTGGCATCGTCTGGTGGAAAGCTGTGTCGAATACCGCGTACTGAGACAGGCTTGGGAACGCCGCCATCGCTGCGCGCATACCGATAACGTGAGCAGGGTTATGAAGAGGCGCAAGATCGCTCAGGTTGTCGATCTCTTCCAGTACTGACTCGTCAATTTTTACAGTCTTAGTGAATTTTTCACCGCCGTGAACAACACGGTGACCGATTGCAACGATATCTTGCTTCATGCCTAGCTCTTCAAGCAAGGCAACGATGCGATCAACTGCCTGCTGGTGGTGGTTACCTTCTGCATCAAGCGAATGCTCGTGCTTTTCACCATCGATTTTCCAGCTCACTACAGCTTCAGGCATGCCAAAACATTCGCCAAGACCGCTCAGGGTAGCTTCGCCGCTGACAGTGTCGATAAGGGCAAACTTAAGTGAAGAACTGCCAGAGTTGATTACAAGTACTAGAGAGTTGCTCATGTGTTATCTCATCAGATTAATTTGGGCTCTAGAACAAAATGTTCCGTTACACGTCTTTCCGGTCTGTTGACCTATCTAGAAGAAAAAGTGTGGAGCAGCATTTTCTTCTAATTTATAGCTTTTGATTACATTATTCAATTTTTTTTGAATAACTCAACTTTTGTTTCGATGATTTTGTAAAAAATTGAAAATTCACTGGTTCAGATCAAGTTTAAAGCAACGAAAACGTTTTCGTTCGCTTATTTTGTAACCAGAAGCAACAAAATCATTTAAAGAATTGTTTATGCAATTAAACAAATTATAGAAAAAAGAAGCGTCAAGAAAGGTGGAACTAGCTCAGGGCGAGGAAAAAAACCTCCGCCGAATGTAAGCAGATACAAGATATCTCGTAACTAACTGATTAAGCGAATTTTATCATGCGATGAGCGGAACCATTCACTGATATAAGCCATCAAATGGCGGATCCTTGGGTTGATATGGACATCATGATGACACACCAACCACCAGTTCACATCAGGCAAGGTTATATCAGTTAAAGGGATCGGCTCTAATTCCGGATAGCGCTTAGCAATCGAGTGAAAGACAACGGAAATACCCGCCTTAGCCCTCGCCAACTCTAGCTGCATCTTGAAACTGTCAGTACGAAAGTTGAAATGAGATTTACTAAGCTGCCTTCCAAACTGACTGGCCGTTTCTATATCGACCCCTAGCTGATCGAAACCTATGAATTGGTGAGCGCTGGTATACATTTCTCGTACTGTGGCAGGCTTGCCAAATTGCTTCAGGTAATCCCGATGAGCATAAAAACCTACCTCTTCACTGTGCAGTAGGCTAACCACCAAATCAGATTGCTCCGGTTTGACTTTCGATATCAATACATCGGCTTCACGCTTGTTGAGATTCACCTCTTTATTGGCTACCAGTACTTCAATTTCAATATCAGGAAACTGGCGTTGGAATTCATTGAGCAACGTTGGCATAAAATAGAAAGACATTATGTCACTAGCAGCTAATCGCACATGACCAATATGTTTACCACTGTGGGCAGACACCTTGGTGATAAACCCATCGACTCCTTTTGCCGTCTCTTTTGCATCACTTAACAGTTCATTACCTACCAAAGTCAGGCCCAACCCCTGCGTCGAACGATCAAACAGGTTGAAACCCACTTTTTCTTCGAGAGCTGAAATATGCCGACTGATTGTCGGCTGTGACATTCCCAACTTCTGGCCAGCCGCAGACATACTCCCTTCTTCGGCAACGGCAAGAAAAATACGAATGCTGTCCCATTCCATGTTATGCATTCTCAAATACCCACTATGTGTTTTTATGTATTCACTATAACGAGAAAAAGCTTTTAACTAAGAGGTATGATTTTGAAATGAATCGCACAGTTGGAGAAAAGCATGAGAAGAGCCTTAGTGTTAGGTGCTGAACATGAAATGGGGGCGCTACTTTGTCAGTCGCTGGCACAATATCATTGGCAGGTCACAGCAACGATTGCCGATCCCAGCCACCCTTTCTCGCTGTCTGCGAACCTGACATTGGCTGAACTCACCAAGCAAGATGGAGAGTTGCTCGATGACTTGGTGGCTGATACCGACACGGTTTTCCTGCACCTGCCTGATCCTATTTTGGATAGGCGGGTGATTTTTTCTCTCGATGAGATATTGGAGCGGGTGATCCAGTGCCAAAGCAACTTAGTTATCACCACCAATGTGTACGATACCCGCCAGCCTTGGCTAGATAGCCTCATATTCTGGCAAAAAAACAAACCGGTTGATTATGCCTTACCAAAGAAAATACGCACCCAGCTCGAAAAGGCCGCGTCCGCAGGAGCTAACATTAAGGTTCTTTGCTTCGGCCATAACCTTAACTTTTCCCTCGATCAGAGCTACCTCGGAATTTTGGTCAAAGAAACCAATCATAAACTCATTCTGCAGTCTCCCAGTGCCTATGGGATAAACCATTACTGGACATATCTACCAGATTTAGCAGAGAACATTGCCCAGCAAATCACTACGGAGCCCACATTCAACTGTCCTCTGGCTATCGATTACTACCCAGGCCATCAAGCCAGTATCAAAGATATTGCCCGCGGCCTAGCGCTCAGTACTGGAAAGCCGGTGACGGTCACTCCGCTACATTGGACCTTGCTAGAAGCAATTTCATTGTTCTCGCCGCTGTTCCGCAGTTTTATCAATATGCGCTCCCTGTGGCAGCAAGGAGGGAGATTACCCGTGCGTCCTTCGCACTGGCAGCAATCCGTGCTCAAACATACTCCGCTGGAACTGGCATTACAGCATAGCTGGCATCAACTGAGGCACCCATCTTGCTGATCTTGAGCAGGCTTAACAAGATGGGCTCTCCCTTACTGAATAACAGCTTAACTACGACGAAACAGTTTTAAACCCGATCACATTTCCCTCATCCGGCCGATGCATTCACCAATGGAATTAATATGATATTTATTTTCTCGCACAGTCAACCCAATCATCATGCCTCAAATCCCCTGCGCGTCGATGTCAATCCACAATGGCTGGCTCGACATGCTACAGCAAACCGCTATTCAATTTGGCCTCAACCCGAAGGATTACTTTCCAGAAAATGAATCGGGTGAGCGAATTCACATCCGCCCAACCGATCTACGTGCGGTCAGTACCAAGTTCAACCAGCTGTGCCAAGACAGTGGGGAACCATTATTGCCTGCGTTTGCCGCCAAGCATGTCTCACCGCTAACCTTCAGTTGCTTTTCGCTGTCATTGTGGACAGCCAACAACCTCAACACCTTTATTCAGGACGCCTGCCAATACTGCATCTTGATTGGCACCCCAATCCGGCTAAAGCATCATATAACACCTCAGGGCACCAACGAGCTGTGGGTGATCAACCATGATCCCCACAACGACAAGTCAAAGGTATCTGATCTTGGCTTTATGATGTATATCGCCACCTTACTCGAGATGATCCAGCAAGTATCCGGCGGCATAGACAACCTGATATTGAAAATCGGCCGGTGGCCATTCAGCCCCCAGCAACAGCAGCAATTCGAGAAAATGATGCGGTGTAAAATCGAAATCGGCTCTCCGATCATCAAAATCTGCTTTCCAGCAGATGCCACGGCGATAAAGCTGAAAGGCCGCGATCCCGATATCTATTCTGTCGCAGTGCCCCCCCTACGCCAAGCCGTCAGCAAGCTGGCACACCACGATATCATCCTACGTATTTATAAGCTGCTGGATAACGAAGTGAATCTACAGGCCGTCTCGCGGGAAAAAATTGCAACAGAGATGCTGATGAGTGTGAGAACCCTCAACCGCCGCCTCGCGGCTCTTGGGACAAACTATAGACAGGTGCTGGAGCAATACAAGCAGGAAAAGGCCCTGCTGCTGCTAAGCCAGCCCAATATCAATTTGACCGATATCGCCTTCCGGCTCGGGTTTGCTGATCTCAGTAGTTTTTCTCGGGCATTTAAAAGTTGGACCGGCTACAGCCCAACGCACTTCTTATGATCCGCCCGCTCGCCGATGTTATTCGCCCGGCAATACAAAAACCGGCCAGCAATATGTGAAAAAAGCAAACAGATACTGACGTCTGTGCTAACTAGCCGTGCCTAAAACTGGTGCTTAATACTGTTTGTTGCTCCAACATATTTTAAATTAATTCCGCCAACCGTTTAAATTGACATCCAAACTCGAACATTTGGTTTTAGGGTTTGAGATCTAAACCTTCGGAGCGGCAAAATACCCTGAACGGGCATGCGAAACGATCCAGCCTTAGCATTGCCGCGACATCTGTATTAAGTATTTACCACACGCCATCAGAAAGGCGTTAGCAAAATTGATCCTGCTAACGCCTTCAATAACTAGGACATCATGTTATGTATGATGAACATATTCACATTTCATGATTACGCTTGATTTGGACTTAATTAATGTCGCAATCAGTACAACTTTGTAGTGCGATTTCGTGTTCAAAGACTGCTGTCTCGTTACCTTCTGCAAATAGCTCTGCTATTTCATCCGCGACTTCTTTCTCATCTTCCGCTTCAACTTGACTCGCTAGTTCTTCTTCAGGGTAGCCGTAGAAATTCAGCAATAAGTAATCACGCGCTTCCTGTTTAGTACAAGTCACGTTCACCGAAAGATCTGGCTCAACGTTGCCTTGCTCGATAATCGTTGCCACTTGCGCTAGGACATCATCTTTCATCACCGCCGTTAGCCAACCAAGATCAGTGCTTACTGTGGTCTTTTTACAGTTAAAACAAGGTAGTTGATGAAAATAGTATTGAAAATCTGTCATGGATAATTTCTTCTTTGAGTGTTGTATAACGAGATTATGCGCGTTTTCTAGCAAAATACTATCTCAATAGACAGTGAAGACCGGATTACCCTGGATGATTTAGGGCGGGGTACAGAGCGGGGGAACACTAAACACTCAACTAATACTAAAAACATGGTTTATAGCTCACCATACCCAAGCTGATCTTTAATGTTATGCCCGTCACACGCGTAGTGGCATCGTTCAACTCACAATTGGACAGAAATCGTTTAGCGGTTAGAGACGGAATGTACCCATCGGATAACTTTTGATAACCAAAAAGAAACCAGCCACCGCTATTTGTGATGGATAGGGTCGCTTTCATGATTACGATGCCAAAAAAGAGTGTAAGCCATTTCAGGTAGCTCTAAGTATTGCAACAAAGCCGTCCACTAAGGATGAATAATGGCGCAACAGGAATATAACGTTGTTTGCCCCCACACAAAGGGGGCATATCATTCTAACGTTAGTTAATCGAACTCAGCAAAGTCTGCTTTGCGGATTTTTGCATGGATACCTTTTGTCTTATCGACCACCTGAGATACTGCAAAGTCTGTATTGGCACTTAAGTAGGCGAGAGCAATCTCTTCGCTAATCCCGTAATGGTTTACCAAAAATCGAATAGATTCACGAGTGGCATTTTGCATAGCTATGTTTAAGTCTTCATCAAGCCCTACAGGAATCCAGAATTCGGCAGTTTCACCGACTGGAGTATCAATGAAAGCCCCTGGTATCGCACCTGATCCTTCTCTAAGGATTGTCAGCTTAAATGTAGCTCGAACAGATGCTTCTAAAGCCGTTAGTGCTACTTCACCATCACCTTGCGTAAAATGACTATCACCCGTATAGAACATTGCTCCATCGACATTAACCCTATAATATGCCGTTGTCCCTTCGATTAAATCTTTAACATCTAAATTTCCACCAAAATACTGAGGGGCTACTGAATGAATAGGAAACTCTTTATCAGGTGCTACACCCATAATCCCCATAAAAGGATTGAGTGGAAAAACAATATTTTTATCCCCTGATTTTAGCTTACCGAAATATTTATCATCTTTTTTGAAGATAGGTGACAAAATTGAAACGTTGCCAAAGCGTTCTGGATATTCTGCACTTGGGTTGGGTTGCGGCTCTCTTTTTGGGTACTCACCGACTAACGCACCTTTTCCATGTCTGTTTGAAATAACACCATAAGGTACCCTCGGCTCTAGCCTAATTATATCAACCTTTAGGACATCACCAGTTTTTGCACCTTTAATCTTAACGGGGCCTGTGACAATATGTGGTCCATCTTTATAAAAATCATGTTCAAGATCAGAACCTGTAATCTGCACTGCATCTTGAAGTACATACTCTACTGAATAGCCATGTGAACCAAAATACGTAAGTGGATCTCTTCCTTGGTCTTCTAATAACCCTTCATGTGAAACAGTATCAAAAACGACCGTACTCCCTGATTCAATTGTAGCCACAGGTTTTGTTAATTTATTAGGAAGATACCCCCACATAATTGTGTCAAGAGTAGACGGAATATATAAACTTTGAGCGTATTTTCCCGATTCAATAAATGTTGGTTCATCATAAATTGGTTGAAGAATCTCAACACCATCCATGACCACCGCACTTACAGAAAATGATGCGATTAGAAGTGCTAAGCTAGAGAATCTTTTCATTATATCTCCATGATATATATTGTAAAAAACATATCATTAGCAATATGTATGCCAGATAAAGTTTGGGGCTCACCCTAGAGTATCCCTATATTTTTTGTGGTTAAGTCCCTCTTCCACTCACCAAGTTGGTGCAAAACCAATACTAGTGCACCTAAATGTGATTTTTCATTAATCTCGTTGCACCTACGAATCAACTCGCATCAAATCAAGATGTTGATGCGAGTGATATAAATAATCAGATAAATTAATCACCCAAGTAAAAACGCAGGAGAAATGAGATTGTCAGCCTGACTTGGCTTTAGTACCATAGATTACATGCATAACAAAAAATAGAAGACGTTTTGTTATTACAGCAAGCATTGAGTTATGTTTGCTCAAGCAAGTCTTTTTTAGCTTGTTCCGTAAGATTTTTAAAGTACGGATTTCCAGTGTAAAAGGAAATAGGCGACCAATCTGCGTTATATTTTGGGAGCTGTTCAAATAATGTATGCTTTACTTTTTTATAACTTGGATTGTCTGCAAGGTTAACCCATTCATTTTGATCTAAATGATGGTCATACAGCTCTTCACTTCCATCAGCATATCGAATATACCGATATCTTTGACTTTTAATTGAGTGATTATTTGGTCCAAATGTCGTTATCGCAACATGAGGCCAGTCTTGAGTGACGTCGTAGATCAATGGCGTTAAGTCATTACCTTCATTTTTCGGGTTTGACGGTAAGCCTGTTAGGCTAAGAAGTGTCGGGTAAATATCAAGTAAGCTTACGGGCTGATCAATAAGTCGTTGTTGTTGTGCTTTAGCCGGCTTGATGATTAAGGGAGTACGAGTCGCTCTTTCCCAGAGTGACATTTTTGCAAATTTACCCTTCTCGCCTAGTTGATAACCATGATCGCCCCACAACACAACGACTGTGTTGTCCGCGTACTGACTATTTTCTAACGCATCGAGGACCTTCCCGATACATGAATCGACAAATGAAACACAAGCTAAGTAAGCCTGCACAATATTACGCCACTCGTCGTTCTCAATCGCCCATTCTGTTGAAGGCATTTGAGGGTAACTGGAGATAAGCTCGGCAATTTCAGGGACGTCATCCAAATCAGTAGGCAAGTAGGGGGGAAGTTCTAGACTGTCTACAGGATGCAAGTCAAACCACTTTTTAGGTGCATACCAAGGGACATGGGGACGAACGAAGCCTCCTGCTAGGAAGAAAGGACGTTCATGTGTCTCTTGTAACTGTTCGACAAGCCACTCAGCGTATTGAACGTCTGGCATTTGTTCATCATAGTCAGGAAAAGCCCCCCAATCAGTGTTAGTGCCTTTTTTATGCCATTTCATCCTTTGTTCAGGAAATGGACCAAACCCTGGGACTCTTCCACCATAGTTTTCAAAACTACCTGTTGCGATGGTTTTATGAAAAAGTTTTCCAACCCCAGCGGTATAATAGCCATGTTTTTGAAAGTACTCACTTAAAAATATCGCGTTGGCTGCAGCATCATTTGCCTTTTTTATAGCATCATCTTCAGCGTGACCATAGATACCAGTAGTGGATGGCGCTAATCCGGTCATTAAGCTTGCACGAGAGGGGCCACACAATGGCGCAGATGCATGTGCATTGGTAAATACCGCGGCATTTTCAGCGAGCTTATCAATATGTGGTGTCTTAGTTTGGGGGTGCCCCTTTAATGGTCCAATCCAATCATTTAAATCGTCGACAGCAAACATTAATACATTGGTATGACTCCTTTTCAGTTCATTTAGCCATCCAGTCGTGGGAAAACAACTCGCCGCAGCTAACCCTGCGCCCCCAAGTAAAAATTTCCTTCGGTCTATCATTATGTGCTCTATATTATCAATGGGTTAATTAATGACATTAGTACTTTACTGATTGGCAATTAAGATCAATATATGTAAATAAACATGTGTATTTTTGTGCTTTTTATAGATATGAATACTGTTAATAATGCTTTGCATGGGGCACAGGACAGGTTCGCACTTTGTTAACACATATGATCTAATAGAGCCCCCTTAGCTAAGCAGCCATTTTAAACCTTATTGAACACTTATCGGTCGTTGAAGATACTCGATCTGACATTAATTAATCAGATGCATGACCTCACTGACGTAATTTTTCTTGTTATCAGTGAATCTCATCAGGGTGTGAAGGATGACAAGAGATCGCTCAAAAAACGGCCAAACTGGGTCAACCGTTCGATGTAGGCATCGCGTTTGCTGATATGGAAGACGGCATGCCGGTCGCTATAGAAAGCGGCCGGTTTGCCATGTTGCTAATATACTCACGGGTTGCAGCCACATAATCGAACGTCGATTCGGTTTCACTGAAGCGCAGGTTCATCAAGCCGCCAGTTGCATCATCGATATAGACCAGCAAACAACATTTTGGACTTCGGGCTTCAAACCAATCATGGTGGGAGCCGTCGATTTGAATCATAAAAAAACGCTGCCATAAGGCAGCTCCCCCAAAGGGATAGGTGGGGAAAAATTGTTTGTTGGATACGTCATATTGCAACGAACAACGATCATGGGTCATCATCCACACAAATACGAACATATTCAATTATCAAAAATAACAAACCTATTCAGTAATTTAATAAATGGCGGCAATGTTAAATTGAGTACCAACGATTTAAGGAAGAAACGGTCCGTTAAACACAATTCTCATACAGGCATAGCGCTAGGTAAGCTATTTATTGCAACTCTTTGTAGATATTTAAGGTGAGTCACCTGTTTTAGTAAACAGAGTGAGGATTAAATCAAGGAATATCAGTTAAAGCATAATATTTAGTTATGATTACGCTCTATCTAATTGCGTAACAAGCTTGAGTCAGGTTAGCTCGGCAGCCATTATTGACCATGGCTGTGAATATTTGGGTAATTACCAGTTACCGAGTGTCATCTTCATGAAATCACCGCCGTAGATGTTAGGATTCTCATCCAACGACTTGTGCAGATCATCTAGGAAAGTCGGCTAGCTGATTGTCACAAATCAAGCTGTAGAAACAACCAGGCCGCCCCAAAAAATGGGCGGCCTAGCGATTGGTTTATCTGCCTGTCTGCATGTGAAGGCGTTACACGTCAAAACGCCGGTAGCGCTCGAACAAAGCCTCGATATCGTTGCTGCACATCACGTCCATGTTCTCTTGCAAGCGCTTCGCCGGCCAATCCCACCATTTCATCTCAAGCAGCATCGCGACATGCGGATCGCTGAAACGCTTTTTGACCTCCTGGCCAGGATTGCCGACTATCACGGCATAAGGTTCGACATCCTTGGTAACAACAGCCCGAGCACCGATCACTGCCCCATCACCAATGGTAATACCGGGCATAATGACACACTCACTGCCGATCCAGACATCGTTGCCTATCACCGTGTCGCCGGAACGTTCGAAGCCCGATTTGACCTTGTCGCCGAACTTACCGACATCGAAAGGAAACGACGAAATCCAATCATGCCGATGGCCCTGATTTCCAGCCAGCATAAAGGTCGCCCCGGATGCTATTGAACAGTACTTGCCAATAATAAGCTGGTCGACCTCGCCAAAGATCCCAGATTCCCAAACCGCACGGCTCGAGTGGTCGCCCAGCAAATACCGAACACAATGATCCTCAAAATGTTTGTCATGATAATAGCCGGAGTAATACGTATGCTCCCCGACGGTAATGTTTGGATTCTTTACATGTTCCCTAACTTCATAGCCGCCAAGCCATGAAGGAAATATGGATGAAGTCATAGCCCCCCCTTATAATTGCACCACTGCCTCACCCGACGCTTTCCGCCAAGACTATCAACACAGGCACCCGCCCATATAAACAGACCCGCTTTAATTGCCTTACCTCGGTGAATTTTACGGCATTTGCCTTTTTTACTACTTTTGCCAACAAGTATAGTGACGATAACCACATCCATAAATGACATCGACGAATAAAGGTCGAGTAAATCACTGCAATCAAGATAAAAACAGGATTAAAGGCTATCGGCATCGCCTGCCCTAAACATGATGCCGACATTGCGCAGCATCTTTGGGTCGAAGATCAACAGGCACTCAATGCGTGCTGAATCAAATTATTCTCACCATTTTATAACCAGTTGGCGATACAGCTAACAAAATACCAATCTCTGTATTGTCGAATGCTTTGGGCTGGATTAACAATCAATGCAGCGAGACATATAGGATGAGAATATGAATAAGGTTCAGCCCTATCACACCCGTTGCGTTATCTTCGATTGCGACGGCACCTTGGTAGACAGCGAGCGGCTGTGCAACCAAGCATTAGTGAACATCTTTTCCCGGCTCGGCGGGCACCTGAGTCTTGATGAGTGTATTGAGCATTTCCAAGGTGGCAAGATTGTCGATATCCTAGCCGAAACACGGCGGCGTACAGGGGTAACAGCATCTATAGACACCCTGGAGCCTATGTACCGGGAAGAGTGCCGCAAGCTATTCAACGAGCATTTAACCCCTATCGTGGGGGTCCCTGAACTGCTTCAAGAGCTGACACAGCTCGGCATTGATATGTGTATTGCCTCAAATGGTCCGGTCCATAAAATGGAACATACTCTCGGCCTGACCAATATGCTGCACTTTTTCGAAGGGAAGTTATTTAGTGGTTTTGAAGCCAGCAGTTGGAAACCGGATCCGGACTTGCTGCACTTTGCCGCCATGAATATGGGCTACCGACTGCAAGACTGCGTCTTTGTTGATGATACCGCCCGTGGCGTTCAGGCTGGGCTCAACGCGGGGATCCCTACTTTCCATTACGCCGCACCACATGCTCCAGAGATCACAGACCCAAGGGTGATCACCCTCAGCGAGATGCCGCAGCTACTTGACTATATTCGTGCCCAATAACGAGAAAAGGCCCGGCTTAGTTGTTATGACCAACTAAACCGGACCTCTTCAATCAGCATTCACCCGTTAGGATTTTGCCTGATTATCATCGTTTCCTGACAGCAAACTATCCCACGACGACTGCCATGATTGTTGCTGGTAGCCCGACATTACCGATGGTTGGCTTTCAGAATTACCCGTAGCCGCAATGGTATCGGTTTCAGGCAATAACGCCTCACCGTCCAGTCCATCCTGTGCTATCTCGCAGGAACCGCTATTGTCAGCTGATTTCAGTGTCGACATTTCACTGGCCAGATCGCCCAGCGCCAACGCTTCAAGGATTTCTTCTGTTGGCCGGTAACCCTTCCTACCATAGAGCCTATCGAGCAGATGCATCACCGAATGAGGGGCTAAGTCCTCACCTTGCTTAAGCATCTTGTAGACCTTGTTTGCCACATTTTGCACCCCGAGAATGGTATCGATATCAAGGATCTGAACGACTTCATCTCGTGCTTCCTTAGCCTGCTTATAACCATTCACATAAGCCAGGGAATACCAAATATAGGCGATAGTGGCATCGGCCATATTAGTGCGGTTATGCATCTTGGCCACCAGCAACTGAGCCTCACCGTCACCTCTTTCGGCCGCCCGCTCCAGCCAGTACATGGCTCGATGGCTGTCCTTACTCACGCCAATACCCGCCTGATAACAAAAAGCCGTTTTCATAAAGCCATTGATATCCCCTTGCTTTGCCGCTCGGAAGCGCCACAAAAAGGCCTCCAGTGGCTGATGAGGCTGGGCAAACTCAGACAGATACCAATCACCAAGAAACAGCATCGCGGCTATCAGCTCTTTGTCTGCCGCCTCCAGCACCATGTCCAAGCCAGCTTCGACATCGATGTCAGTTCCCTGACCACGGATCAGTAGCAACCCAAGTTCAAATAACTCTTTCGCTTCGCCGCGCTGAGCTTTGACCACCTGCTCCCAGTATCGCGACTTGGCTTCGCCTTCAGGATCGTCAATATCGGCCCGACACAAACGAGCCAACGCATTCTGGGCAATGATATTGTCGAGCTTGGCCGCTTTGTCATACCAGTTAATGGCTTCCCGAACATTGGTGAGTTCATATTCCTTGGCCAGGGATAACTGGCTCGATACATGTCCTGTCTGCGCCTTGAAGATTTTTTCTTCACGCTCGGCAATTTTCGCCTTTTCCAACACTTGCTGGTATCGAGCTTCTTTCTGCCGTTTTTCAACCATAAACTGTTGCTGCTTGCCCCGAGAGACAAAAACACGGTACAGGATCCACGCCAGTAGGCCCGCTGAAAGGCCTGTAACAACCATTAGATAAGGCATATCCCCTCTACACTTATTATTTATTTCTATCATACCGAACATCGACCGCATTCGGTGAGACCGCCCGCCTCTTTCGCAAAAACAGCGACCTTTCTCTCATTGACTACTTATATCGACCAACACCCCGAAAACTGGAGGATCTATTCCTCGTGAGTATATGACAATTCCTGTCTATCCATCTTGTCTGAACTCGAAATAAAGCTAATAAAAACATATATAAAAGTAAATTCATGCTAAATTTGTTTGTGGTTACTGCTATGGGTAGCCAAGTACAAAATGATTACCACTTAAGGACAAGGAGCAAGGATGTTTCTCGACTATTTTGCCTTAGGCGTATTGTGCTTTGTCGCGATATTCCTGTTCTATGGGATCATCGCCATTCACGATATCCCCTATGAAATATCAGTAAAACGTAATCACCCCCATCAAGACGCGATTCATTACGCTGGCTGGGTGAGTCTATTTACCTTGCATGCCATTTGGCCGTTTCTGTGGATTTGGGCCACGCTTTGGCGCGAAGATCGCGGATGGGGATTTACCAAAATCCAAAACGAACAGAACGAGCTGCACCATGAAATGCTGAAACTGTCAGAGCAGGTCGAGCACCTAACCGAAAAGGTCGCCGAACTAGAAGTCATGCAGGCCAAAAACGGTAACTCGACAGATAATCAACAGGGAGGTGAGCACTAATGGATTTATTACTCATTCTTACCTACGCAGCACTGTGTATTGCGATATTTAAAATCTTCAATATCCCACTCAACAAGTGGACAGTGCCTACCGCGGTGCTCGGCGGCATTATCCTTATTGGTACCTTGATATTGCTGATGAACTACAACCATCCGCACAGTAATATGGGTGGGCAGTTTTATGTAACGACACCGATTGTTTCTGGCGTGAGAGGCAAGGTGATTGAGGTGCCTGTTGAGGCTAATACCCCAGTCAAAAAAGGTGACGTACTTTTCCGTATCGATCCCACCTTGTACGAAGCTGAAGTCCAACTGCAGTTGGCCGCTCTTGCCGAAGCAAAACAAAATGTTCTGGGTCTTGAAGCGGCATACCACGCAGCCAAAGCCAGTACCGAGCGGGCGATAGCCGAACGTGATAGGACTCTGGCCCAATACCAGCGCTATGAAAAGGGATTTAAGCGCGGTGCGTTTACCAAATCGGAAGTGGATAACCGCCGCCAATTCTACCGCAGTGCAGAGGCATCACTCTCTGCCGCTCGGGCGGAAGAACAACGCGCCAAGTTAACTTACGAGTCGCAAATCATGGGGGAAAATACAGCGATTGCTAAGGTGCGTGCTCAGCTGATCCAAGCCCAGTTCAATCTTGAGGAAACCGTGGTTCACGCCCCGACTGCCGGCTATGTCACCCAGGTAACGCTGCGACCCGGTATGATGGCTGTCCCCTTACCACTAAAACCGGTGATGACCTTTATCCACCAAGAGGAGCAGTTCTTTATCGGCGCCTTCAGGCAGAATTCACTGCTCAGGCTACGTCCTGGGTTTAAGGCCGACTTTATCTTTCGTGCCCTGCCCGGCAAGACATTTCAGGGTGAAGTGGTCGAGGTACTCCCGGCTATCGGTGAAAGCCAAGTTCAAGCCTCGGGCGTTCTCTATGGCAGCGATCAACTGCTCCGCCAAGGCCGACCATTGGTTAAACTGAAAATCACCGATGATTTGACTGAATATCACCTGCCGCAGGGGGCCAATGTTGAAATCGCCGTCTACTCAGACAGCTTCGAGCATGTATCGGTAATGCGCAAAGTCTTGATCCGGATGAAGAGTTGGCAAAACTACCTGTTCCTTGATCATTGATTTGATAAAGTCACAACTTTACTGATGTTAATTTTTTATTGTTAAATCAACACAGTATATTGATCTATGTATTCTTTTTTATTAGCCAATTGCAGCTGCAATTGGCTTTTTTATTCCAATCGCCATCATCCTTTTCTCAGTACCTTTAACTCAATTAATCCAAACAGGATCACAGCTTAGGCGATTCAAACAGTAGAAAATTCTTACTCTGCCAAACTTATTAGTAGAAGTATTATTTAAGGAAATACCATGCTATCTATTTTCGATATCTACAAAGTGGGTGTAGGCCCATCCAGCTCCCATACCAACGGACCCATGCTGGCTGGTTTTGATTTCTGCCAGAAAGTCGATGCCATATTAGACGATGTGGCACGGGTGCAAGTGGATTTATTCGGTTCATTGTCTCTGACTGGCAAGGGGCACCACACTGACCGTGCGTCAATTTTAGGTTTGATGAACAACAAGCCTGATGCGATTGATATCCAAGCGGCCAATCAAATGATGGCTGAAGGGCTGACGAACAAAACCTTGCAGTTGGCGGGTAAGAAAACCATCACTTTTGATATCGACACTGACATGCTTTTTCACAGCGATAATTTGCCTTTGCACGAAAACGGCATGACGATTACGGCCTTCAACCAAGCAGGCAAGCCGCTCTTTATCGAGACCTACTACTCTATCGGCGGCGGATTCATTGCGACGGCCGACGAACTGCAAAACGGCAAAGCCACCAGCGAGGTCACGGTACCGTTCGCATTTAACTCCGCTGAAGATATCCTGAAAACCACAGAGCGCGAAGGCATTAGCATCGGGGCGATGTTCCTGCGCAATGAACTTGCTTTCCGCGACCAAGATGAATTGGATGCCAAAGCCAGCCAAATCTGGCAGGTGATGTCGAGTTGTATGGCCCGTGGTTTTGAAACCGAGGGAATTCTGGAAGGGGGTCTACAAGTGATTCGCCGCGCACCAGCCCTGCTGAAAAAGCTTGAGTCCAACCAAGAGATCGAAAGTGATCCTATGGTGATATTGGATTGGGTGAACCTGTTCGCCTTTGCCGTTAGCGAGGAAAACGCCGCAGGCGGCCAAGTCGTCACCTCACCCACCAATGGGGCGGCGGGGGTGATCCCTGCCGTGCTGATGTACTACAACAAATTCATCCAAGAACTAAACAGTAAGCAGATTAAAGACTTCCTTGCTGTATCTGCGGCCATAGGCATGCTCTACAAAATGAATGCGTCTATCTCGGGTGCTGAAGTGGGCTGTCAGGGCGAAATCGGTGTGTCATCATCAATGGCAGCAGCAGGCTTGACCGCTATCCGCGGTGGCAGCAACGAGCAAATCTGCATGGCGGCAGAAATTGCCATGGAGCACTCTCTGGGAATGACCTGCGATCCAATCGGTGGCTTGGTCCAGATCCCATGTATCGAACGTAATGCGATGGGCGCGATGAAAGCTATCAATGCCTCACGCATGGCGCTCAAACGCAACAGCAAGTCGCTCATCTCCCTCGACAAGGTCATCGATACCATGTACCAAACCGGTAAAGACATGAATAAGAAGTACCGCGAAACCTCTTTAGGCGGCTTGGCGATGATCCATCTCGCGCCACCTTGTGAGTAAGCTTCACGGCCGGGCTTTCAAGGCTCGGCCATTACTTGCCCATATCACAACCGTGCTAACTTTCAGCCATTAATATTTTCTTTGACGACTCTGGCCGGATTGCCCACCACAACACAGTGCGCTGGTACATCTTTGGTCACTACGCTACCACCACCAATAACCGCCCCATCACCGATCGTCACCCCCGGCAATACCAACACATTAGCACCGACCCACACTTGGTTACCGATATATATCGGTTTGGCAAACTCTTCATAGGTATAACGGGTAGCCGCATCAATAGGGTGTCCAGCTGTACACAGGGTGACGTTGGGGCCAATCATCACTTCATCGCCGATGATCACTTTGCCGCAATCGAGGATCACCCCATTGGCATTCATATAGAAGTTTTTGCCCACTTCAATGTTGTAGCCATAATCACACATGAAGTTGCCATTTAGCGTCGTCGAATCATCTGACTTGGCAAACAGTTGCTGGATTAGTGCATTGCGTTCTTTGCTGTCATCACAATTGCTGATCTTGCGGCAAAGACTGCGTGCCTGATAACGATCGTCTGGTAAGCCATCTGCGCCTGGATTATACAACATACCTGTGATTAGGCTTTTTTCTCTATCTGATAATGCCATTGATTACTCTCCAAAATGTTCGTGTATCTAACCACAAACTGTCTCAGGATTAGCTTGCGTTAAGTCAATCTTCTATCTGCAGAAACTAAAAAGGCCGGCAAACATGCCAGCCTTTTATCTGCTATCGGTGCTTAGAAGCGAACTTAGAATACGTACGCGAAGTTGAAGCCACCACCGTTGTCGGTACGGCTAGACTCACCACGGAATTCATTTAGCTCGTTACGCTTGGCTTCGAACGACAATACCGTTTTCGGCGTGAAGGCGTAAGACAGGCCGACAGCGTAAACTTGGCGGTCGCCAGTCACATCGCCTTCACCATCGAAGTCGACATGCGAGATATAAGCGTATGGGCGAAGACCAGACTCAAGCGCATAGTGGGCATACACATCGACCGCATTGGCATCAGCCCACTCAGTGCGAGGGCCACCCTGCAAACCAGCTTTGTGGATGTTTTCACCTTTGGTGTAAACCGCTGCCACTTTCAGGCCACCTGCCACATACTGACCCCCCACGGTCAATGCTGTCTGCTTGTCACCGTCTTCAAGGCCATTAACATCGGTCGCTTTCACCACTTCTACCTTGTTCTCAAGATAGGCCACACCCAGGCTCACACCCGAGTCAAAGTCGTAGCTGGTTGATAGCGCGTAGTTGTAGTCACGCTTAACCGTATCGCTTTGAACTTGCTTTTCTTCATCTTCAAAGCTGCCAGTTTCACCGTTGCTGGTAAAACCGTAGTGCGCCGATACGTTGATGCCGTTGTTGCTGTAACGGTAGGCGACCAAGTTATCACCACGGCCCGTAGCCGCAAAACCGCCATCTGTCCCTTCTGAATAGATAGGCGTGGCATCCGGGTCAATGATGATCAGGTTATCCATGTAACGCGCAACATCATGGTAGGCAGACCATTGCTTACCAAAACGCAGGCTACCCAGCTCATCGTTATTGATGCTTACGTAGCCCAGACGGTTTCGGAAGTTACTGCTGCCCGAGGTTGGGTTATTCAGAAACTGATCCCACTCGAATTTGGCATCCAGTGTCCAGCCTTCTTGTAACTGGCGCTCAAAGCCCATGTTCAAGATACTTCGAGTGGCAGAAAAGATGTCATCTTCACCCCAGACTGGCTGGAATGCATCAAGGACGAAAACGCCACCAACATCGAATTTGTTTTGGTCATCTTCATAAAGAGTAAATGCTGATGCTTGACCAGCAAGTAAAAGGGTAGAGATGACGACAGAGGAAATTTTCAGCTTCATTTAACAGGTACTTCTAGTGATAGTTTTGACAATAATGCTCGTTTGCCAGCACAAACTATCAGAATCACTGCGATAATGTAATAGTAAACTAGTACGCTAGTGAGAGGGTTTTTGCTTTCGTTTCATCGAGGGACATATTTATATTCTTAAAAATCATAATGTTAAGCCAAAAAGAGTACTCAGGCATATTCTGATCCGATTTGTCTGACTGCTCACAATTCAGACAAAACCACCAGCAAAACTTTGCTTTGTAGCAATAAAAACGGCATAAGCAATGCAAATGCCGTTTTATGACTAGCTGTTAGTTACTTATGCTATAGCTTGATCCACGCATCCTTCCACGACGTGCCTTCGCCAGGCTTATAGACTTCAGCAACACCGCACCAACCACTATATGGGAACTCTTTACATTCATAATTTTCGCCCAAGTTGGTGACACGATCCCCTTCAACATAATTTTCGCCCAGTACCCAAGCAAGGTACTCGCCAGTGGACGCCGGTTTAACAACAACATTATGTGAAGCCGTTACGGGATCATTAGCACTGTCCGTCACATCTAGCCAAACCGTCACTGTCGTTTCGCTTTCAACGGCCGGGGCCGTAAAGCTGGCAGACAGATTATCTTCGGCCACATCAGGCAAGATACCGTTAGATGCTCGCCAGTTGAAGCTGAATTCGGTATCGTCAGGATCCTCAACAGTTGCCGTAATTGTGACTGTTTCAGTAGCTTTTACTGATTGAGGGCCTGTTAGCTCTACCGTTGGTGGGAAATTATCGGGAACGGCTTTCGCTGTGATCGTCATGGTATCAGACGCTGTTTCACCATCATCATCAACCACAGTCAGCTCAAAGCCATACAAGGTTTCAGACTCGACCTTAGGAACAACTACCGACGCTTTCGCTTTGTCTGAATTGGAGATATCAAGGGTATTACCCAACACCTGCCGCCACTGATAACTGACAATTTCACCATATGAGTCCTTCGAACCAGTACCGTCAAGCGTTACCTGAGTATTGTTCGAGTACAAGACAATATCCCCACCGGCATCGGCTGTCGGCGGCACCCCTTCGATGTCATTGATAATATTGACATCAAACTTGTCTTCAACGCATTTACGGTAGTCACCCTCGACAAAGGCGGAGTATGGTCCTTGATAAGCAACCAACTGACACTGGTAGGTTTGCCCCGTTGGTGTATCTGGCGTCCAGCCCCAATCTTCTTCCCAGTGCACATTCAGCGAGCCCGCACCGCCACCATCAAAGGCTTGCATGTTGGCACAACCTAACACTTCATCTTCAGGGACAGCGACCTCTAGGTATTTAGCAAATTCACGATAGTAATCAATACGGTTCTGCGATTGGATATGCTCACTCGAACCGCCGCATTCTACGCCACCATTGATGATCATCGTGGTCACACCAAACCCGGGAACAAGACCAGCATTCAAATCGACTTGGTTGGGTTGCCAAGTACCGTCTAGCACATGCAGCATGCTCGGTTTAGGGGATTGCGGATACAAATAAAAGAACACGGCACTGGCAAGGTTTAGCCAAGTATCGGCGACCAGTTCAGGTTCATTGAGAAGCTTTTCAACATTGCCATAAATAGCATGGGAAAAAGGGCCATAGTTATAGTTATAACTGAGCTGTTTGGCTCCACGGCCGAAGTAACTCTTGTAGGATCCATCTTCAAACTGACCGCATGGATAGGCCTCACCTTGCCACAAGCTAGGGTCACAAATACCATAGCCGCCAGAGGTTCCTTCGCTCCAGCCCACCTCTCGCAGATAGAATAGCCCCTGGCGCCACTCGGGGTATTCGCTATATGCATTATGCCCGCCCGTTTCTTGGGTAAAGTGGGCAAACATAGTGGCAAGAGACTTACGACAAATGGCATCTGGATCCCTGCCATCATCATAATTACCACAAAATGCTGGGAATTTACCGATACCCTTGAGGAGATTTAAATAGGTATATTGCGCATGACGCTCAACAAAAAGGAAATTCCAATCGTCCTCACTCACTAGTGACTCTACCCGTTTAACATTCTCCGGATTATTCGGATTGCCAACACTGATAGCTTCTACTTTTTCATTATCCAGTGTGCGAATTGATTCAATCACTAATGCCAGCCCTTCGGGCTGCTCTGCGATAATAGCTTGCTCGTCAGCCAAGATATCACTGAGCAACATATCATAAGGCTCGGCATAGGCAGCTGCACTCACCGCTCCGATCATGGCACCACTAAGACTGGTTATTAACACTGCTTTAGTTTGTTGTTTTTTCATAAGATCATCCATTCCATATACGCTCAGCCACCTTACGGAACTTCCGTACTTCAACCGTGAGTTGCAAAGGTAGCCAGAGCATTAATAAGCTTACAAATTGTGAGGGATAAGAACTGAAATAGAACGTGTTAATCTCGTCAAAAACGAAAATGCGGAATAAGCATCACGCTACCTATAAGTATGTTTTTCCTTTGCATCAGTCCTGCAAATTCATAACCCAAAGGCATTTAGCAGGCAAATACCACCATTTTTATACTTAAGTAACGTAAAGTTCCTGAGGTAGATCGCAGGCACAAAAAAAAGCGGCTTCTCAAAAAAGAAGCCGCTTTTGATCATTATAGTAACGCGAGGTTGTTACTTAAACTCAACCAAATTTTTCTGATAAGCGTCGAACTGTGCTTCCACTTCTTTCGATGCACCACCGGTCATCTTGCTCACCGCAACAATGGTGATGGTGGCAAAGATAAAGCCCGGGACAATTTCATAAAGATCAAAAATACCGCCAGTCAGCTGTTTCCAAATCACTACGGTGAGTGCGCCGATAATGATACCGGCCAGTGCGCCGTTGCGGTTCATCTCTTTCCAGAACAAGCTCAACAGCAATGCTGGGCCGAAGGCCGCACCAAAGCCTGCCCATGCATATGACACAAGGCCAAGTACAGTGCTGTCTGGATTCATTGCCAGCATCAGGGCAATAATCGACAGGACGATAACCGCAATACGGCCAACGGTGACAATCTCTTCCGATGTCGCTTGCGGGCGAAATACCTGCTTGTAGAAATCTTCTGCCAACGCCGAAGATGACACCAGCAACTGGGAATCAGCCGTACTCATGATTGCCGCCAGAATCGCCGCTAGCAAAATACCGGCAATTACAGGGTGGAACATAGAATTCACCAACAACATGAAGATACGCTCACCGTCATCCAAGTTGCCAGCTAGCTGGCTATCAACAAACAAAATACCCACCAGACCAACCAATACGGCACCAGCCATAGACAGGGCTGTCCAACCGACCGCAATGCGTCGAGCAGTTGTGATGTCGGCGTTACTACGGGTTGCTTTGAATCGCGCCAGAATATGTGGCTGACCGAAGTAACCTAGGCCCCAAGCCGCCAGTGAAATAATAGCAATGGCGGACAACGGCTGGCCCTTCACGTCGTTGAACAAGGTCATCAACTCAGGGTTCTTGGCTTCCAGCGCAACAACCAAATCACCCGGACTACCGTTCATCGCTGCAATCGGTACAATCAGCAACGCTGCTGACATCAACAAGCCTTGCACCAAGTCGGTCCAAGATACCGCGAGGAAACCACCAAACAAAGTGTATGAAACCACACACACCGTACCGACAACGACTGCGATAGTGTAATCAAGACCGAAGACCGTCTCGAACAACTTACCACCGGCAACCAAACCCGAGCTGGTATAGAAAAGGAAAAACAGCAAGATGAAGAATGCTGAAATAGTTTGGAGCAGCTTGGACTTATCGTTGAAACGACGAGCCAGAAATTCCGGGATGGTCAATGCATTATCGGTCGTAATACTGTAAGTACGCAGACGCTTGGCACAGATCAACCAGTTGAGCCATGTCCCTAGCAACAAGCCACCGGCCAGCCACAGGGACTCGATACCTGCCGCATAAGCGTAGCCCGGCAGACCCAGCAGCAACCAACCACTCATATCTGAAGCCCCGGCAGACAGCGCTGCAGGCCACGGCCCGAGTGTGCGCCCACCGAGGAAATAATCGGCTGAATTAGACGTACGCTTGTAGGCGATGTAGCCAATGGCCAGCATACCGATCAGGTAGGCGACGAACGTTGCTGTAATAGCAAAGCTATTCTCTATCATTGTTTGAGTTCCCTCACTTAAAGCCCCTGTTCGTTGCAGGGGCATTTGGTTATAACGCTGACAATCAGCGATGGATTGCTTCTCAGCCGCCGGCAGGTTGCAAGCTAGTGTCCCTGCATATGGCGGCACAATCCGAAGTTAGTGTTCCTCACCACTCCCCAATTCCAGCAAGGTGGCATTACCACCAACCGCTGTAATATTGATAGTCCGTGTCCTCTCGGTCACGAAACGCAGTGAGTATGTTGGGCTGCCGATCACTGGAAGCTTGTCGGTATCAGTTTCACTGATAAGCTGAGCAAGCAAGCCGTCTCGGGCAGCAAGTTGGCGCGAAAGCGCCTGGGTAGTTGACAGCTTGCCGGCATAGGCCACGCCAGCCACCAAAGGATGGCTGACCAAGTCAGCAAGCTGATCGTTATCGATAGCGGTGATCACACCGCCAGCACAGCCGCTTTGTTCTAGCTGTACGACCAAGTTTTTTGCTTTCACCGGATAATCGGCAGGCAAGCAGACATACACGGTATTGCCCGTCACTAATGCTGCAGACAGCTGGCCGACCACTGCTACCAGTGGTGTGTCAATGTCAGCGGTGATAATAAAGCTGCCACGTCCGGCACAATAAAGCTCGTTGGTTTCACCGGTTGGCCCCGGCATCAACAAGGTGGGTGCCACATGCTCTTCAGCATGACGACACTGGAACTCCACCATGGCACGACATTCGGTTACCAGTTGATCGGTCCAGTGTCGCAAGATACGGGTTCTCGCTTCATAGCCTAGGTTATTCCAGCCTTCCCATGCCGCCGAGCTTGTATTTACCAATGTTTGAATAGTCATGATCACTCCTTAAATTTCTCGACGGTTATTAGGCTTCAACACAATCTTGGGTAAAGCGGTACAGGTAGTGCGGGCCACCCGCTTTCGGGCCAGTTCCCGACAGTCCTTGTCCACCGAATGGCTGAACGCCAACCACCGCACCTACCTGATCCCGGTTGATGTAGCAGTTTCCGACACGGGCACGGCGCTCGATATGGCTGTAAGTTCGCTCATTGCGACTATGTACACCCATGGTAAGGCCAAAACCGCTGTGGTTGATTTGGTCGATCACCTGATCAAGCTCGCTGGCTTTGAACCGGACGATATGCAGGATCGGGCCGAAGTTTTCATTTTCCAGAATATCAATAGAAGGTATTTCAAACGCCGACGGTGCAACGAAGTCACCGTGCTGGCAAGTCGCTGGGATCGTAGCCTGTGCCACTAATTTGGCTTGGTTTTTCAGCGACTGGATATGGGTTAATAGCTTGTCGCGGGCCGTAGCATCAATTACCGGACCAACGTCTGTGCTATGCAGCTCAGGACGCCCTACAGACAGTTCAGCCATTGCCCCTTTGATCAGGCCAATCACTCTATCGGCGATATCCTGCTGGATAAACAAGACGCGCAATGCAGAGCAACGCTGTCCTGCTGACGCAAAGGCCGAACGCACGACATCACGTACAACCTGCTCAGGCAGGGCGGTACTGTCGACAATCATGGCATTCTGGCCACCGGTCTCAGCAATAAATGGGACCGGCTCGCAATCACGGGCTGCTAGGCTGCGGTTGATTCGCTGGGCCGTTTCAGTCGAACCAGTGAACGCCACCCCGGCGATACGGGTATCAGCGGTCAGTGGTGCCCCTACCTCCGCACCGGTCCCCGGCAACAACTGGATAGCGCCAGCAGGTACACCGGCCTCAAGCATCAGCTCAATCGCTCTGAAAGCAATCAGCGAAGTCTGCTCTGCCGGTTTGGCAACCACGGTATTACCCGCAGCCAGTGCCGCAGACACCTGACCAAGAAAAATCGCCAATGGGAAGTTCCATGGGCTGATACAAGCGAAGACGCCACGCCCCTGATAGCTAAGCTGACGGGTTGTACCGTCAAACCCCATCACAGTTTTTGGCTGGGCAAACTCTTCCGATGCTTGATTGGCATAAAAGCGGCAGAAATCCACCGCCTCGCGAATTTCATCAATGCCGTCCTGAATGGTTTTACCCGCTTCGCGATGGCATAAAGCCACCAGTTCACCGGTATGCGCTTCCAGCAAATCAGCCAGACGCAGCAAGCACTCTGCACGCTCGGAAGCAGGGCGAGTCGACCACTGCGGGAAGGCCTGTGCTGCGATAGCAATCGCCTGTTTAACTTGCTCTTGATTGGCAAAGGCCACCGATCCCACGCTCTCTCGGCGATCATAAGGGGCAGTTACGGCCAGAGTGCTGCTACTATCCGTCACAGCAACCCCATTGATAATCGGGCCGGCCTGCCATTGGTGATTAGAAAACGCCTGAACAGATTCACTAAATGGCTGCCATTGCGAGGCGATCTCAATATTGATCCCAGCGGAGTTCTTACGCTCGTCACCAAATATTTTCGGCGGTAACGGGATCAGCCCGTTGTGCAGGGTAGGACGTGACTTCAAGGTATCAACCGGGTGCTGGATCAGGCTTTCTACCGGGCAATTGGCATCAACCAAACGGTGGACGAATGAGCTGTTGGCACCATTTTCCAATAGACGGCGTACCAAGTACGGTAATAAATCTTTATGGCTGCCAACAGGGGCATAGATCCGGACGTTGGTCTGGTGCATCTCCATCACATGGTTATACAGAGCATCCCCCATACCATGCAGACGCTGGAATTCGAAATTGCGGTGCGATTGAGCCATCGCCATCACCGCAGACACCGTGTGGGCATTATGACTGGCAAACTGCGGATAAATCAGGCCATTAAGAGGAGGGGAAAGCAAGAATCGGGCACAAGCCAGATAAGACGCATCGGTCGCTTCCTTACGGGTAAATACAGGATAGCCACTAAAGCCACTTTGCTGGGACAGTTTCAATTCGCTATCCCAATAAGCCCCTTTTACCAAGCGCATAGGGATAACATCGCCCTGCTCTTTAGCCAATGCAGCTAACCAAGCCAGCACCGGCAAAGCGCGTTTCGAGTAAGCCTGTATGACCAAGCCAAAGCGTCCCCATCCTTTCACTTCATCAGAACGGTAGAGTTTTTCGAATAGCTTCAGTGACAGCTCTAGGCGATCAGCTTCCTCGGCATCAATGGTAATGCCGACATTGAGTTCGCGGGCACGCTTGAGCAGCGACAGCACCGATTCGTACATTTCATCCAGCACACGGCCTTCGTTAGCCACGTCATAACGAGGATGCAAAGCAGAAAGCTTGATAGAAACAGTTGGGTCAGGCGAGCGGGTGTTGCTGCCACTTTCGCTGGCATAGCTGTCACGACCGACCGCTTCAACAGCCATCACGTAATCTTTGAAATATTTCTGAGCGTCTTGGGCGGTTAGGGCTGCTTCGCCCAACATATCAAAAGAATAGGTAAAGCCTTGGTCACGCTTGTCTTTGCCATTCTTCATTGCTTCGGCAATAGTACGGCCAAGAACAAACTGGTGACCCATGATCTTCATCGCCTGATTCATGGCTTGGCGGATCACCGGCTCAGACATCTTGTTAACGAGGCGATTGATAACATGGCTTGGTGCGCCATCTTCTTTAGCATCTAAACTAACCACCTTACCGGTCAGCATTAGTCCCCAGGTAGAGGCATTAACAAATAGCGAATCCGAGTTTTTCAGGTGCGACTTCCAGTCTGCCACACTGAGTTTGTCACGGATCAGAGCATCGGCAGTTGCGGCATCTGGAATACGCATCAGCGCTTCAGCCAGACACATCAACAAGATCCCTTCTTTAGTATCCAAGCTGTATTCAAGCAGCAGGGCATCAATCATCTGGATTGCGTTCTGATCGGCTCGAACCCGCTCGATCAGGCTGGTGGCTTGCTCAGATGTAAACTGCCGCTCTTGCACTGTTGGCTCGGCCAACGGCATCAACTGCGCCAGCCATTGCGATTCATCCACGCTGTACAGTGGTGAAATCTTAGACCAGAGCTCATCCAGTGGACGCTCAATAAAACCAGGCTGAAGTACTTCTGCCGCATTGAACATAGTGATTCCCTCAATAGTGTACCGGATCAGGTAAACAGCATTTTTCGTTACTGACTGCCCCTAACCAAGAAAAATGTTACATCAGTGTTACCATTGAGGGGATTTTATTTTCCACCACTCCGATAGTCTTGCCATATTCTCCGATACTTTTTAGTAAAAGTCCGGCTTTTAACAAAAATAGACAGAGATTCTTTAAAAGATGTGCATTTATCCGTAACCACGAGACAAATATTGTTGGAAATTCATGCAAACATAGAACGATGATCAAGGGGAAGCGATACAATGATCAACTAAGATCAGACGGTGAAGGCGTACAAAGAAGCTACTCATCGGTATGATATGTAGCTTAAAAGGAATATTAAACAGGGAAAGCTGTCAGCCTAGATACGGACTGCTACAAGTTTTCAACAAAAAGACTGGTGTTAATGATCAGGTTAATTTGCAGGATTGTCGCGGCGATAGCGAGCCGGTGGTTTACCGTATAACCGGGTAAAGGCTTGAGTGAAGCTGCTCTGACTAGCAAATCCTGTACTCTGAGCCACTTGAGCAACACTCAGTTTAGATTCTTCAATAAGATCCCTTGCCAGCTCTAAGCGCTTTTTTAATACATACTGGTGAGGCGTGGCACCGGTCTGCTCTTTGAACAGATGATGAAATTGGCTTTCCCCCAAAAAGACCAAGCCAGCCAACTGGGAAACGCTGATTTTTCGAGTCAGGTGCTGGAGGATATATTGATCGATCACATCCATGTTCAGCCGGTAGGTTTGGCGATCAAACTTCAGCGGCTTGAAGTGGCGATGCAACACACACATCAAGGTATCGGTACACGCTCTGCTAAGCAACAGGTCATCAGGATGGGCAGCCATTTCAGCCGTCAGCGCCTGAATGAGATGCTGCGCCTGGCGATCAAGATGGAAATAACTCGAATGATCAAACAGCAGGGAAATATGATCTTGGGTATAAGAAGCCTGATATTGTTCAGTGGCAACATTGAGTACCAAAATTTCATTATTACCGATGCCAGAAAAGGCATGCTCTGAATCTGCCGTGACCAAACACCCCTGCCCGGGGCATACCAGATTACCCGCCCCTTCGATATCAAATTCCGTTTGTCCCGATAAACCAATTACTACCTGATTATAACCATGGTTATGATGATCCATCAGCTCAGGCAATTTGACAATTTCAGAAGGTTTAAATATTGACGTGTTCAGCTTTTCTTTCATGCTAAATAACCGAAGAATATGACGGTGATTCGTAGACAGATAATACCATAATTCCCCCAATAGCTATACCCAGCCCATATCTACCCAGCAATCATGACCGTGTCAATTACCGCCATGAGAGCTATCGGAACTATGATCAAGTGGGGAGTTTTTACGGCCGATGTCATTCTGATGTTCGTTTGTTGATTTTAAAACCAATGCTCAATAAAAGCCAAAAGCACCAATTCATTCCTCCTTTATATAAAAGGGCTTTTTTTCAACCTCTTAACTGATTATGAATAATATTGGCACAGATCTCCCTAAGAGCTGTCGACACTTTGAACAGTCAGGAAAGGCGGCTCTCTTGATCATCGTTCTGGGAAAAAGACCAAGATCAAGATCTCACTTGATCATCGTTCCAGTCGGAACTACATTGACCGTTATTACGCGTCTCTTGATCATCGTTCCGCCTACTTTCAGTAGGTTGCTGCTCTTTGATTGCTGAAAAGAAATAGATCGAAACAATGATCCTTGATCATCGTTCCTATCTCAATGCAAATTGTGTTACAAATAGCGCTCTTAATAGGAATAGGCGATCATGACAGAGCTGCTAGCACAATTACATTACTCATTTTCCATCACAGGCCCCATTTTTCTCATGTTGGGACTTGGGATTTATCTCAAACGCATCGGCATGTTAACGGAAGATTTTATTGAAACCGGCTCCAAGCTGGTTTTCAACCTGACCTTACCGGCAATGCTGTTCTTGAGTGTTTCCCGCTCCAACATATCTGAAATAGGAAACCCTGATTTATTACTCTTTGCACTAACAGCGAATATTCTCACTTATTTACTGTTCGAATTATTGGCAAAGCGAGCAATCAAGCAGAAAAAGGACCGCGGCGTCGTTATACAAGGGGCTTTTCGTGCCAATACCGGCATCATCGGTCTTGCCTATGCCAGTAATGCCTTCGGGGATACCGGTCTTGCTCTTGGCTCGTTATACGTTGCCGTTATCACTGTGGTATACAACATCCTTGCCGTAATCACCTTATCTCGCGCTAATCCAAACTTACCAAAACTCAATGCTAGCTTCTTGATTCGCTCCATTATTAAAAACCCGCTGATTATCAGCATACTTTGCGCGCTACCATTCTCTATTTTTGCAATTCCGCTACCAGAGATAATCACTAAATCCGGTGGGTACTTTGCAGGGATGACTCTCCCACTGGCATTGCTCTGTACCGGCGCAAGTCTGAATTTCAACCAGTTGCGACAAGAACCAACAAATACCCAATTTGCCAGTATAGGCAAGCTCGTGATTGCTCCACTGCTGATTACTCTTGCCGGTATTGGGCTTGGCTTTAGAGAATTGGAGCTCGGGCTTATCTTCTTAATGAGCGCAGCCCCAACAGCTGCTGCAAGCTATGTAATGGCGAGAAATATGGGAGGTAACGCCTATCTTGCCGCAAATATTATTGCCGTAACGACACTAGGATCCATATTCACCAGTAGCTTAGGGATCACTTTGCTTAGAACGTTTAATTTAGTCAATTAAATCTCACGCTAAGGCAACATTATTTACCCTCAAAAATTAAGAGGGTATTACAGTGCTACGAACGGCTAATTACCTTACCTAATTAGCCGTTTTTTTTTTAAAAAAAAGAATATTCCAATCAACAACTGCCTGCTTGAGCAAATAAATATAGTTTTATTTCACATTGTTTCTTTTGAATATAAAACCGAATGATTGCAGGTGCATGCATATCTAGGCAGCCCGACTTTCACGACACATTACGGCTGTTTCTTAACCGAAAAAGCGAGTAAATAAAGGAACAATGTTATTCAAAGCATCTGAATAATCTCTCGTTTCTCCACACATCCGCAAAAAATGCTCTCGCTAACGATTGTGCGTTTTACCCAATAAGCATTTTTATGCTCAATGTTTTATAGCACACCTTAAAAACCAAAACCACATAACAAACCCAGAGTCAATAGGTGATTTCCCCCCTTACTTGCTTATCGCACTATTGTTATAGTTCTTTCCGTCGACAGGGAGACGGTTTTTACCGCTTTCTGTCTACAGTATCCAGCTTTGGATACATGCCAAGCGGGTTTACTTTGGTATACACCCTCATACCAAAGAATATGAATCTGATTGGATACCTCTTCTACACGTCGTACAGGATTGTGCTCTTCGGAGTCTAACTCTTGTCTTTGCCGACCTATTAGGTCGGCTTTTTTTTATCCTTTTTTACAAATGTGTCCAAAAACCCGTCATTCAGATATTGTAACCTCTGTCTATTCAATTAAACTTCACTGTTGCAGCTGCTCTATTCTATTAACTCAGGCCACACGTAGTGAAAAATAAAGTCGATCCCTCTTTACTACATATATTTAATCAGCTCCCAGGGTGTTGGGGATGTAAAGATAAGGATTCAGTCTTCGTTTATGCTAATTCCGAGTACGGAAACATAATTGGTGTTGATCATCATTTAGATTGTATCGGCCGTACCGATTTCGACATGCCAAGCCCAACAGTTGAATGTGCAGAAGCATTCCGGGAACAAGATAATCTTGTGGTGACATCAGGAAAAAGAATGCGGGTACTGGATATCCACCCTTATTCCGATGGCAGCTGGCGTGCACACTTATTCACTAAAACGCCTTGGAAAAATGAAGAAAACGACATCGTCGGAACCATTTTTTCAGGTGTCGAACTCAAGGATACGGCAGTATTAGAAGTTGGTCACTGGATTTGCCGGGCAGCCGGTATAGACCCGAAAGAACAAGCCTCTTTCAATCTTGATCTAAACCACAACGCCATCAACCTTAACACCCGCGAATCTGAAGTTCTCTTTTTGCTTCTATATGGCAAAAAACCACAGTACATGGCCAAGGTGCTCGGTGTTTCGGTTAAAACAGTGGAGAATTATGTCATTCGACTGCGCGAAAAGTTCAATGCCCGTTCGAAGAACGAACTGATCGACATTGCGCTCGATCTCGGCTTTGGCTCGCATATCCCAGAAAGTATGCTCAAACGCCAGCTATCGGTGATCTTGAAAGAATAACCGGATCATTTTTGTAATTTGTAACCGCAAAAGACGCAGACTTAGTTTGCCTTTTTGCAATCCAAAGCCTGTTTCCAGATCAATTTTTGTACTGGGCTGATTACCTATAATTCGCCCAGTTCTTAAATTTATCGGCCTAAGTGCCAACGATATGCTGGAAAGACTATGAAGCAATTTACGATCACCTACGTTGTACATCCGCATTTCAATATCCCTTGCAAATACCAAATCCAAGCGGTGAGTGAAATCGAATCCATCACCAGTGCTGAAAAAGCCCTTAAAGTGCGCCACCCTGAAGGGGTGAGTATCGTCACTAGCCAACAGCAGTTGGCGGCATAAAAAAAGAGCAGCGAATAGCTGCTCTTTTTTTGTTCTTACCAAGAGGTGAAAATCTGAATAAGTCGTTGCTCAAACCTTCATACAGATTGATATCATCATGGTGCCAGACGCTCAATATCCCATGACAGGGATTCGTCTTGCGCCCGGGTATACAAAAAACGGTCGTGCAAACGGTTAGCACCGCCCTGCCAAAATTCAATCGAATTGATTTTGACCCGGTACCCACCCCAAAACGTCGGCACAGGCACATCGCCTTTGGCAAATTTATCTTTTAGCTCGAAAAATTTACTCTCCAACGCTTGTCTAGCCGAAATCCGCTCGCTTTGTTTACTCGCCCATGCAGCAATCTGGCTTTCTTTTGGTCGTGACGAGAAATACTTTAGCACTTCCAATTTGGACAATTTCTCCGCACAGCCGGTAATGTGAACCTGACGCTCAAGGGGGTGCCATGGAAAATGCAGGCTTATTTTGCTGTTGTCAGCCAGGTGCAACGCCTTGCGGCTGCCTAAATTGGTATAAAAGACAAACCCATCTTTATCAAAATGCTTCAATAACACAATACGCTGATAAGGCTGCCCGTGTTCATCAACAGTGGCCACCGTCATCGCAGTGGGATCAGTCAGCTTTGCTTCTATCGCCTGCTCAAGCCAGGTATTGAAAAGTTGTTCTGGCTGCTCCGGCAAATCATGACGACGCAAACCACCCTGCGTATAGTCGCGACGAATATCAGACAATTCCATTGTTATCTCCGCTCATTCTCTGGATGTTTCTTACAACGATGAAATTGTGCGCTTTGTCTGATTGAAACACAAGTAAATTGCCCAACGGTCCAAGTCAGCGCGCGACTATGCAACCAAGCTCGACGTTTCCAACCAATGGATTTGCTACATTGGCAGAAAAAGGCCTCCCTATGTCGAGTAAAAAAAATTTTTTCTGCATTGCCCTGCTAATAGGCTGCGTAGGTACGATGCTCATCAGTTGGATCACTTTGTCGCAAATCCAACGCCACTTAAGCGAAAAGCTCGAGTTAGGTGTCACTCAGCTTGGCACTAAAATTGACACTCAACTCGAGCGTTACAGCCAGTTACCTGAAGTCCTTGCCAGTGATCCGCGGTTACTCCCTCCCCTTAACCCCAACCATAAACTGGTTGCAACTGTTGGCGATCAATACCAAACCGTAAGCGAGTTGCTTGAGCAATGGGCCCAAACCTTAGGTGCAGACACCTTGTACCTCATTGATATGGATGGAACCACGCTCGCTTCCAGTAACTGGCAACAACCAGACTCATTTGTAGGACAAAATTTCAGTTATCGTCCCTATTTCCAACAGGCCGCCATGGGGCACAACGGACAGTACTTTGCGTTGGGTGCACGGTCAGATAAGCGAGGGTATTATTTTTCTGCGCCCGTCACGATAAACCAACAACCTGTCGGTGTACTCACCATCAAGGTGGATCTTTCATTACTGGCCGACATATGGCAGTACGACGATATAGAGTATGCGATAACCGATCGCCTAGGGATCATTTTCTATAGCTCAGAGTCCCAGTGGCTTTATCATTCGCTAACGCCGCTGAGCGAAACCACTAAGCAAAAGATCAAACAGTCACGGCAGTATGGCCATGTTGATATTGCCACGCTTACTCAAGCAGAGAACCTTGCCTCATTAACCCAACAGCCTATCATCCCATTTCACCAATCAAATGCAGCTTCGTCGCAGACCTATATCACAGCGCAGCATGATATGGATAAAGCGGGTTGGTACATCTTCGGCTTTACACCGAAAACAAAAGCATTTGAATATATGGGGCAAGTGCTGCTGTTGTTTATCCTGATCTATACCTTGCTATGTATCGCGGTCCATTCTTGGTGGCAAACCTACCGAGCGAGGATCGAGTTGGCCAACCTCAACAGTCGATTGGAAAAGCGGGTAAGCCAGCGTACCCGACGGTTGCAAGAAACCAACCAGCAGTTAAAAATCACTCTAAGCCAATATGAGCACAGCCAAGCGGAGTTAAAGCAAACCCAGGATGAGCTGTTGCAAGCCGCCAAGCTCGCGATGCTGGGTGAGCTTTCTGCCAGCATCAATCATGAAATAAACCAGCCACTCGCAGCCATTCGGACCTATGCCGAAAACTGCCAGAAGCTATTGGCAAAACAACGATATGATATGGTCAGTGGCAATATTGATGAAATCATCCAGCTTAACCAGCTGATCACTGACATCATTGCCCGATTCAAAGTGTTTGCCCGCAAACGAAATTTTCACCAAGCCTCGCCTCGGACCAATGTCGCAGATTCTATCCGCTCTTCCTTGTCGTTAATGCGTAACGCGCTGATCAAGCACGGGGTCATCATTCGGGCAGAGGACTTTCCAGACAATGTGATCATCAATATCGATGCAGTACAATTTGAACAAGTGTTAATTAACTTGTTGCAAAATAGCCTTCAAGCACTCAAGGATCACTCCGAACCTCAAGTTGGTATCACGCTAGCTGTCCATTCAGACCAGGTCGAATGCCGAATATGGGATAATGGTCCCGGATTAAATCCAGAGCAAAAAGAGCAGGTTTTCTCGCCATTTTACACCACCAAGGAGGACGGCTTAGGGCTTGGAATGACAATTTCAAAACGTATCATCGATGCATACCATGGCACACTCAGCGTCAGTGATCACCATGGCGGAGGTGCTGAATTTACCCTCTGCTTACCATTAGAGAGCGAGAGCAAACCATGAACACCCCTGTTATCTTTATCGATGACGAAAAGTCAATCCGACATGCCCTTGGTCAAACACTCGAGTTAGAGGATTACGACGTTGCTCTTTTTGCCAGCGCCAAATCCGCTCTGGAGCAAATCACCAATCAGTTCCAAGGCGTCATAATTTCCGATATCAACATGCCAGGCATAGATGGTCTCACCTTTCTCAAACAGGCATTAACGTTAGATCCAGAGCTGACCATTATTATGCTCACTGGCCATGGGGATATATCCATAGCCGTTGAAGCTATGCGGCTCGGCGCTTATGACTTTCTAGAAAAACCTTTTTCAACGGACCACTTGCTCGATGTCGTCAAACGGGCAGCCGAGAAACGTGAGCTGGTCCTTGAAAACCGGGAACTGCGCCGTGAGCTTGAAGTACAAAGTGGACCAGGACCACGAATTTTAGGCAATACCCCGTCCATCAAACAGTTGAGGCGGATTTTATCTCACCAGTCTAAGACTCATACGCCACTATTCATCCATGGCCCCAGTGGTTGTGGCAAAGCCCTCGTTGCCCGTTTTGTCCATGACCATGGTTTACAGCCACAACGGCCATTTATCACCATAGATTGCAGCGCAACTGGCGCCGAAACGCAGCTGGCTGAGCTTATCGCTAGTCACACAGAGCAGAGATGTGTTGCAGAGGCTCAAATGTCACCACACTTTGCCACCCTATATCTCAAAAACATCAACCAAACACCTCCGCACATTCAACCTGCGCTGGAAGATTTCATTAAAACGCTAATGACTGGGTGTGAGCCTGTTCGAGTTATTGTCAGCGCCGATACCGACCAACATCAACAAAGCCAAACAGGACTTCTGCACAGTCTATATTTCAAGTTAGATTTCATCACATTAGATCTGCCACCACTTCATAAACGGCGGGACGATATTGGCTTGCTGTTCCATAACTTTCTTCGTACGGACTGCAGCCGATTTGGCATTGAACCACCTCACATCGACTCGCGACTTGAGCAGTGGTTGGCAGAACAAGATTGGCAGGGAAATGTCCGAGAACTGCGACAGTTTGCCGAGCGTTACGCATTATTAGGTGCCAAGGCTATCGGCCCCCAACCTCAACATGGCAGTGAGCAAACACCGGCAGCAACACTGGCGACAAGAGTGGCTGATTTTGAATGTAAGGTGCTTCACGACGCGCTCAATCGTCATCAGGGAAGGCTTAAGGAAGTACAACAAGAACTGGGTCTCGCGCGTAAAACCTTATATGACAAGTTAAGAAAGTATCATATTGATAAAAAAGAATTTAAAGCCTAGTCCCCCCACAGCCGGACCGTAAAGCAGAGCCAAATGAAATCCATGGCTGATTTACACTTTTTTTCGAACTATCTCCAGAAAACAAGATGTTAATCAGCCCTTGCCGTCTAGCATGCTGAAAATTTTGATACCTTAATCAGAGCGCTAGAATTGACAACCTCAGTCGCCTGAACGCTTCCCATCAACCAATTTCTCTTCAAGCTTGCTGAGATACATTATGAACTTATTCCGCTACACTTTTTCTTGGATCGCGAGTACTTTCACCGCCCTGTTGTTGTGTTTTGTCGCTATACATTCTCTGAGTATACGTGGCGAACTCATCAAGGATGCTCAGCAACAACTGCACTCGAGTACTTCATATATTGAACAGCGCTTGGGACTATTGAATATACAAGATAACCCCGCCAAAGCGGACTACCCTATGCTGCTTGAGCAACTCAGCCAAATCACCCCGCAGGTGCAGTCGCACGTACAGGTGCTAGCCTCCAACCATCATTTTTCCTCTCCTGCATTAAGCCAGTCAAGACAGGTTGCTCCACACCCCACTCTTTTTTGGCCGACAATCTCGTTGCAACGTATCTTGTTCGGCAACAGTGAACAAGCAATCCAGTTTACGGCTGTAGTCCCTATCGACACAATCACAACATCCTTTTGGCTGCGATTTTTGCCCGGGGTAGTGATTGGCACTGGCATCTATCTGCTCATCTTGTTGCTTTTGTTTATTTTGCTTAAGCGAAAACTCCAACCACTTACGCAATTAGCACTGCAGTCTTCCACTATTGGTCATAACTCACTTTCATCGGTAACATTAAACAGCATTGAGGCAAGGGCTTGGGTGAAAATGTCCGGGCGTTTTAAAAAACAGCTCGATGACATTTTTCAACAACAAGCAGATGAAGCCAACAAACTGAAAGCCCAAGCCTATCAAGACAAAGTATCAGGCCTTGGTAACCGCCACTACTTTATTAATCAACTCAATGCCTGGCTTGAGAACTCACAGCAAGGTGGTCTGATCTTGCTTAAATCAACCTTACTCGATGAAGTGTATCAACAATATGATTTCGAAAAAGGAGATACCTTCACCCGCAAGTTAGCCGACGAATTCAATGCCAACATCATCCATGCCCAAGTTTATCTTGCTCGGTTGTCCTATGATGAGTTTGCTGTTCTACTGCCCAATATCGCCACACACAAGTTGCTCCAAGTTGCCGAAGCGATGATTGACGTGCATCGACAACAAGAAAAAGCGTACCGAGGTGAAACCACAGACAGCGCATTTCTAGGTTTACTGATGATTGAGCAGGCTAATAGTTCCAGCCACATTCTAGGTCAACTCGATAACATCTTGGCCCAAGCATTACGTAACCCAGCAGAGCCTATACAGTTGGCAGACAACCAGCACCAAGTACCGAGTTTTGGTAAGCAGCAGTGGAAGTCGTTATTACTCGATGCCATCGACAATAACGCAATGAGCTATCAGTACCAACCGGTTGTCAATGAGCATCAACAACCACTCCACTTCGAGGTTTTTTCATCACTTAAAGCTGAACAGTCACGCTACAATGCTAATCAGTTTCTCGGGGCGATTGAAGATGTCGGTGCGGGTGGAGTGCTCGACAAACACGTTATCGCCCACCATGTGAATGTCTTGAATGGTGACCAGAATCGTGGACCATTCGCCATCAACCTCACGACAAACAGCATCACGGATCCTGCGTTCAACCGCTGGCTTGATCAGATGCTATCGCGTAACCAACATCTTTCTCAGCGTTTGCATTTCGAAATACCGGAATCGTGCTTCATTCGAACTCCCGATGCTTGTGGCTTATTATGCTCAGCCATTCGCTTCTATAAATTCCGCTATGGAGTAGACGGCTATGGCCGCTATTTCAAATCACTGTCCTATCTTGATGAATTCCGCCCCGACTATGTGAAAGTTGATTTTTCGTATACCCATCAGCTCAACGATGATTTTAAGAAACAACTACTGTCATCAATATGTAGAACGGCTCACAGTCTCAATATCATGACCATTGCTACCCGGGTAGAAACAGAAACACAGCTTGAGAGGCTCTCTGAATTATTTGTTAGTGGCTTCCAAGGCTTCTTTACTGAACATAAAGTTAAAGAGAAGCGATTACCAACACTGCCGCATCTACATTCAAAAGCTCGGTGAGTAATTTTATAATTTACAGTGTAAATTAGATTTACACTGTAAATTTGAATAACCTGTTTAAAGCGGCGAACACTGAAAAACGTGATCGAAGATATGAAGTTTGGAAGGACCGTGGTCTTGTGTGATAAGCAATTTTTCTTTTTCCAACTGACTTTGAACCCCTGCATAGAGCCGATTAACCGCAGTAATCATTACCCGAGAGCGAAGCTCGTCATACTCATCACGCAGCTGTTGATAGTCAGATTGCAGCAAACCAATCTGTGATTTATGTTGCTCAGCGGCATAGTGAATCCGTTCACTTAATTCGACAGGGCGCTTATGCTCTGGGAGTTTAAGTAACTTAAACTGTGCTTGCTTAATTTTATTGACGTTTTTTAGCTCAACCTGATAGTCATGATGCTTGTCTTGCAGTTGCTGTAATAGGTATCCAAACTTGGTAAAAGCGCATAGCACAGTAGGAACACCAGAAAGCGCACCAATGTTGACCGCACGGATACTATAACCCGCTTCAGTAATTCCACCGCTTAAGCTACCTTGCCGCTTGAACTGATCCATCACAACGACTTCCCCCTCCGCATGAATGACACTATGAAGGACATGTAGGGTAAACATCGCATTCTGGCCGCAGGAAATGTCAGCAAACTGAGCAAACTTACTCGTAACACTACCTTTGGCTTCGATAGAACAACCAAGCTTATTACCTTCGAGCTTACGCCCAATGATCCCCTTAATAATCGATATATCGCCGCCAGCTTTCAATTCAGCCAATTCAACAAAACCAGCGACAGTAATATTCCCCGAGGCTGTTACCTTCATACCTGGTGTTACATCACCGGTGATCAGGATACTCCCATCAAAGTTAATGTGTCCCGTTGCGACATTTACCCCTTTTAGGGTTAGTGCCTCATCAACTTGCATTCCACGTGGTTTAGCAACAGGGATCCCAGATTTCTCAGCCAGTAACAAGTTAGGATCCTGCACACTGATAAGTGTCCCTTCTCCGGGTTGAAACTCTTTGTCCTTACCCGGTTTAGCAGGTAAAGCCTTCCCCTCTACGGTATAGCCCACAACACCTTCCGTCGCAGGAATGCGCCGCATCAATGCCTGACCAGCTTTAACTGTGATCAGTTCGCCCAAATCGCGCATATCTACCTTGCCGTCATCGGTCGCTTGAGGCTTCAAAATACGGTGACTGGCATCATCGACCAATGATTCAAACCGGACATCAACACCGTTTTCGGGTAAGCGACCGAAAGCCACGGGCAAGGTGATCTTTTCACCAGGCAAAAGGTTATGGGCTTTCTGCAAAAGTTGATGAAGTTGAGATTTGCGGATCCCTTTGATGATTCTGTTCTGCTTTAGCGCTTCTAGAATGTCAGGCCCGGTCGTATGAGATCCCCCATAAGGTGCTGTTAAGGTAATAGCAGCACGCATAAAATCAGGATCCGCTTTCACCACAAGGCTTGCGTTACGCCGCTCTGCAATAACAATGGGGTCAGGGTGAGCAGTTTGTGGGTCGATATCATCGCCCTGGCTGGTGACAGCGAGCGCTGAATCTATCGCTTTTTCGAACAAATAGAAATTTTCAGCCCCAACGCTATCAAGTTGCTCGAGTAACAACTCGCGCGTTGGCGCCGTTTGCTGGTCTGCGGTTGCCGCAAATAACACTGATTGTCCATCATCAGAGATACGCAGAAAAAGCTCTGCCATATCAACTCCTTTTTCTGCTATTAGCGAACAATAAAGTAATAGTACTCCTCAATATTACAGTAACAAATCAGTTACCTAGTATTTGTTCAGTCACAAATTTATGTGAAATATATCAATACCTCAAACATAAACAATAGATTGCATATGTATTTTAGCAACAGTAACTAATACAGGTCAGACCAGGGCAATAGAGCGTAACTGGTGATTCGTCAGCCATTGATCTGTAACAAACATATAGCTGCCATTATTCGGGTGCTTTTTATTAACGGAAATTTTATCTTGGCGCAGATAGCCTTCCAGCATGCCTACCGGTTGGAGATAAAGCTGATAGCAGGCCGTCAACGGGAGGGGGATAGATGATTCAAAATAAATCATTTGGCGGGTAATTCTGTTTACAGTCACCTTTACTCCATAATCATGACTGTCGATGGTTTCACCACTACTTAATAGGTGGCCAAACAGACGACCAGCGATACCGCCACGACCAACGGAGTAGCACTTTTCGATATCTGAATCTTGGTAAACAGAGGAATGAGTCATCTCTTTTAGCGCTGGAGGAACATCTTTTATTAAGCTCATGCTGACTCCTTATTATTATATTTTTACCAAACTACCTTAAATATTTTGACTTTGTATACGGCAAAAAGTCCAAGCAAAAAGTTAGCGGGATTCTATAAACGTAGACAACGAGACAAAAAAATACAAATCAAAATCACAAAGCAGCTGTTCATGAAATTTACAGTGTAAATTTGAACAACAAAAAAGGCGGCATGAGCCACCTCTATTTATCAACAACACATATTGAATATCGCTGAGCTGAAATTTACAGTGTAAATTAATTTAGCGAAGTGATTGAAACTCCTCGATTGGAGCATGGCCCCGAGACTGAAGAAATTCAATAAAACGAAATGCACTGGTTGTAGCAATGGAAGATTCGTCGATGTTAACTTTCTCGAACAACGCTAAAGCAGAATCAAACTTTCCAATGTCATAAGCAAAGTGTGCATCAGATCCTGTAGTGAACGTCACACCAACCTCTTTACCAATTTCAGCAATACGTTCACACCTAGGCTGGCTTCCTATCCGAGAACCTGATAACGAAGAGTTATTGATCTCAACCAATACGTTGGCCTCAGCGGCTGCCGCCAAAACACGTTCAAAGTCGAAATCAAAATTAGGGTTGCCTAAATGACCCAGCGCATCAACGCGTCCAGACTGAATAACATTGAGCAGGGCTTCTGTATGTAGCGCCGACGAAGACGGAGCAAAGACAGGCTCATGGAAACTCGCCAGAATCCAATCAAGATGACCTTCCACTTTGGCCGATATATCAATCTCACCGTCAACATTCATAATGTTTGCTTCAACACCCCGCAAGATACCAACCCCGTGAAGAAAACGAGGCAAGATTTTCTGATTGGCAAAATGCCAAAAATGAGGTGCGCCCGGCATTGAGGAAGCATGATCAGTGACGCACAGTAATTGCAGTCCTTTATCTGCAGCCGCAGCCGCATTCTCTAATACCGTGCTATATGCATGCCCACTAGAGACTGTATGGCTATGGGTGTCGACAACAAATTTCATTACTCGCTCCTTGCTAAAGTATTTTTTGAAAGTCTGAACTGACAAAATCACGTAAAGCTTGCTCAGCTTGCTTACGACCCGTCAGCTGGAATTGTTGAACAATGTCTTGCCAAGATTTGCGCTGAATAACTTTTGCCACTGCGAGATGAAACGTAGCAAACTCGCAAGACTGTCCGACATGCATCAAACGGTGATACAAATATTGCTGCAGCGCAGGTAACACTAATTCGTACCCCAAGCCGCCTTGGCTATATATAGAAAGTTGATGTTCAACCCATTCGCTCGGAAGAGCTTGGGGGATTTGTTGAAGCGTTAATGACTCAACCAACAACGGCAGAAACTCATCCGTTGCCATGACGCTAAAAGCTTCACAAGCATTGCTCGTCAAACCTATCGCAAATAATACTCTCGCCTGTACAAACCACTGCTGACTCAACTCACTGATCGGTTGAACACACAGTAGGGAAGGATAACCACTCGAGGCATCTTTTTGTAAACCCAAGCGAACAGGCTGGTATTCTGCTTGCTGCCAAAAATGCAAAAGCTCGGAGACATAGCCAAAACTTGTGCCTAGGAAATCGTAACGTCCCTCAGACCAGACTCTGACAGAAGACAATAATTGCTGACCAATTCCTTGCTGCTGAAATTCGGGGTGAACCGCTATTCTCAGTATACGGCCAGAACGTTGCATTGCAGCTTCAGAAATTCCGAGATGAGCAGCAAGAGATTGGGCAAGTAAATGACCCCGCGGTCTCCTGGTACCAAGTTGGATTTGCTCAGCAAGTTCAGCAGAAAAACCACCTTCATCGACAATCAAACAACACCCCAACACATTGTCACCATTACGGCATACCCAAATATGTAAGCTGTCATCATCGAGTAAACTCACCAAATCGGCAGGCGACGTTTGATAGTGTGCATTGATCAATAAACCGAATAATGAAGAAAGAAGCTGTTTCGAATCTAACAGCTGGACTTTATCAAGGTGCTCGAACTGTGCTGTATTGGGCTCAAGTCCAGATGTGGCCGTCTCGGCATCTAACAGCAAGGCATTGAAGATCCAGTTTTCCAACGGATCATTGTCCGCCCAACGGATCGCTTGCTTTATCTCCAACGAACGCCACTGCGGCATGACCTTATCCAGCTGTTGGCGAAACTTCACGGCAAAACCACGCCCTGTTCCCTCATAACCGTGTACAGTACTGGAAAATACCAAGCGACCAAAGTTACTGAGTAATGCCTGAAGAAGAGGAGCTGGGATAGCCGCAGCTTCATCAACCATCACGAGATCTGCCGATGGCATTTCTGACAACAACACATCCGGGGCGATAAATGCAATCGAACCTTTGCCAAGCTCAAGAAACTTTTGATTGGAAAACGACACCCCGAACTGATCAGCAGCATGGCGAAATACCGTCTGGCAGGCTAAAAAAGACGGGGCCGTTATAACAATCTTAATGTTACGCTCTGCCAGCAAACTGGCTGCAGCAAGCCCCAATGATGCCGACTTGCCCCGTCCACGATCAGCCGTTAAAACCAAAGGGCGTTTTCGGTGACCAGTCACAACCCGACGGACAGCTTCAACAGCACTCGCTTGGCAAGCGGTCAAAGAGCCGAAAGGTAAATTAGATTCTTCATTAACAACACTATCCACTTCCTCCAAATTAGGAGTAGGTAATGTTGGCAAAGACGTGTCAGGTTCCAGTATCACGACTTCGGGTTGCAGCAATAATTGGCTCAAGCGCTTATTAAAATTCGAATCACTATTCTCGAACCACTCCGCAGGCAATAACAACAGCAAGATCCCACCGCCGACCACAGTGCCAGATAAAGCACCGAGAGCTTGTGCATCAAGGCCCTTGTGTCCGTTGAAAGTCAACATCTGACATTCTCTGCCTAACCATAGCCTAGCTTTATTGAAAGGAATGGCATCCATTCCGGCGCTAAGCGGATCCCCGCAAAAAAGCTGATTAGGATACAGAGGTGCAAACGCATCTATAACTTGCGCAGCCCAGTCGGTCCCCCCCTTTGCAACAACGAGGTACCGGATATTACGTGCAGCCGCAATCGAAGAGAGTGAACGGCAGAATTCAAAAAGTTGGGACATGCTATGACTCAATGGCAAACAACAACCCGATAATACCAATATGCCGATGGTGGTGCGAAAAAAAACCACGCTCAATGGCGTGGTTTTAATATAGAAGATCAGCTGGAAACCTATTTCAAATAATCGGCAAGGTAGTTGAGGATTTCATCAGCTTGTCGTTCGGTCAATTTTTTCAGCTTAAGCTGAAGCTTATCGCCATCACGCAAATAACTGATTTTACCCTTCACCAACTCCTGTGGCTTAGGCTTCGCGATCTCGACTTTGGGCTGAAGAGTCTCACCAATCTGCTCAAGTTTACTGGTCACTTCACGGGTAATGCGGGTGATGCCAGCAGCATCGATCGACTTCCACATAGCTTCATCACCGGTAGAAATTTCGGTAACAAATGTCTGTTGCTGATCGTTATTGAGGCCGAAGAACAAGCGGTGAAGCTTAACAATCGTCGGTCGGCCAAGTTCTCCAACACTCGGATATGCCATCAACAATTCCATTGGCAATGATGCGGCCTTCAATGCCCCACTAACCAAGGCTTCGCTACACTGACAATACCTCGCGAGCTCTTTTTGATCGGCAACTTTACCGGTTTCAAGCAGCGCCTGCATTTCCTTACCACGCTCAAACAATGACAGCGGTTTATGCGCATTAGCGACATCAGAAAGGAATTTGGCATGCTCTCCGTTGATCCCCTTACCTACATAGATAAGGAAATCTTTCTCAGCCAAGATGCATGACATGCGGCGACGGCTGCCATCAAGCACCTCAATCCGCCCATCTTCCAACCAGCGACCCACCGCTGGATATTGCTGGCCACGCTCTTTAAGCGTGTTTAGGATATCAGCCAGCGCATGCTCATTAAGGAAAGCTTGTTCACGGGCATTTTCAGCAAATACACGCGTTTTCTCAGCAACTTGGTTGGCTTGGATTTTGATTAATTCAAACGCAACGGTTTCCTCGCCAGCTACGGCCAGTTCAATCACTGATGCTTTGTCACGTGCCGCAGTTTGGGCTTCTGTTGGCGTTGTTGCGCGTCGTTTGTCGGCTTTACCGAACAAGCGCGCATTAAGATCTTTGGTTTTAATCGCCATCCACTATTTACTCCCGGTTCAGGTTAGCCCAGTGAGAGTGCATCACACGCTCTAACTCTAGGCCAACACGTTGGATCGCATCTTGCGCTGTTGAAAGGGTCTTTTTGCCCCCTTCAAATTCGGCCGCCGTCAGGTCGAACACAGTGCTATAGGTATCGGCACAAGTTTCGAAGGCACGGCTTCGCGGTACCGTTGCCATCATAACTTGCTCACGAAGCAGGTAATTCATTTCAGTAAGCACCGAAACCTGCTTCTTGTTGTCATCCTCGAACATGGTCGGCATCAGGCGGATAAACTCCAAACCGTGCCAATCTTCCGGGAACATCTCATAAACTGTAGGTAAATGCTGGAAAAAGTTAACGGTGGAAGCCCAGTCGAGACGCTTTGCCGCACAAGGAATGATCAGGGCATTGGAAGCATACATGGCATTCCACACCAACGGATCAATGTGCGGCCCCGTATCGATCATGATGATATCAAACTCATCAGCAATCGGATCGATAACCTTTTCTTTAAGCAGGCGAACAATGTTTAAGTCTTGGTTTTCTGCCAGATCCTGCCATGCATCGGCATTAAACATGGCATCTTCAGGGAAGGCAGCAATGGTTTTTAAGTTCGGGTACTGAGTGGGCATTACCACATTACCCATCACGAATTCCTTATCAATTTCCTGTCCTTCAGGCACATTTTCCAACATCACATCAACTGCTGAATAAATGGTTTCCTGATCGCCAACACTGATCTGCGGGTTAAGGAACAAACGTAGCGATCCCTGTGGATCAAGGTCAATCAGACAAATTCGGTAGCGCTTGTCCAAGTCCAGAGCAAGGCATGCCGCCAGGTGTACAGCAGTCATCGACTTGCCAGTGCCACCTTTCTGGTTCTGGACATTAACAATCCATGGTTTACGTCCGGCACCTTCACGCTCGTAAAAAGCCGGCTTTTTTGTCGCATCCATCAACTGATGGGCTTCTTCCAAGCTGATAGAGTAATGATTGGCATTATTTTTGGTAAATTGATGGCCATTCGCTTCCATGCGTGAAATTGCATCATCAAGTTTGCGACGGGTAAGACCCGAACGACTTTCCATCAATGCTTTCGACATTGGAGGGAATGCTTCTTCCCGGCGCTCCTCCAACACGATCTCAATTCGGTCAGCTTGGACCTGCTTCGTCTGCTCGGCGATATTGAGCAAATTGTCTATGGTTTGTTCCCTGTTCATTGTCTTTATTCACCTTGAAACATTTTGCTTTATTGTACAACAAAAAAACACCAAAACAATAAAAAGCTGAACAGAGACATGTGATATTTATCTCAGCATAAAGCGTAAAAGAAAGCAAAAAACAGACGTATTTCTGTTGAATTCTGAGAACAAACAAGAGTGATTAACTTGGAAAGAGATAAACATTTAAAGTGTTACAGCGTCACTATTTTACAATGTAAATCCAATTTAGAGACAATACCTCCGGAAGCGTGCCTTTTTGTGGCTAGTTTACGGGCGCTGTCACTTTGACTAAATTTCATACCAAATCGCTACTCTGAATAGCCACCTACGAAAATTGTCAAAAATGATAATGAAATCGTGCAATTTCATTATGATCAACCAAATACAGCCTGAACACATTCACGACGATCAGCATGAAATTAGTAATCTCACTTGATCCAACCTAGTTTGAATGTACATAGACTTGATCATTGTTCCTGTATCTCCAACAAGATCACGAAGCATGATCAAGGGAAAATTCAGCCACACGAGAGTCTATACTGCACGCAAGTATGATCGGAAAAATGATCAAGTGATTGACGGTGTAAATCGTTCTTAGAACGACGACGCCCGAAAGCATGGAGATAACCGGATAAATTACGGTAGATGTAGGTCTGATAAGGGCTTAGCAAACATGAATAGTCTTCTTTTGCCGCCTCAAAGGTTGTAAATTGGCCTTTGGGGTTAAAATTGAAATGCACGAACAATGGCTTGATCATACATCCGCTACGGACACATGATAAATCTCATGTAGAATACGGGCAGTGTCAAATCAACGATGGTTAATATTTCTTCGCTACAGGGTGCACCAGGCCAAAGAACACTTAAAATCATGTTGAATGACACCTACGTGATCATCTTTCCGGTGCCAAAAAGGGTGAAATGGAAGACTTGGGCTTCTCTGATATACCGAAAGAACCCATTTTAAGGCTGATGTTCAATTCCACCTGTGGATAACCTGTGGGTCTGCCATGATCATGCTTTCTTACTCTCGTTGATCATGTTTGCAGATTGATGATGATCATATTTCCAGCCGCTTGATGATCATCGTTTCCATCAAACGTTGATCATACTTCCAGAGCCCTCATGATCATGCTTTCGATCTGGGTGTTTTTTATCTCCTTCATTTTCAATTGGTTACGAGCATTTAGACGCCCAGATCATAAGATCATATAATCAGTAAGATCAAAATAAACAATAAGATCAGTTTAAAAAAAGCCAATAAAAGATCTTTCTTTCTTGTCATATTTCTATTAATCTTTCACGGAAAAATGATGCATCTACGGCTAATGACAAATGAACTCCGCGCTTTCATCAAAGAACAACAATCCTGAGAAGATATTGATCCTCGCTCCACGATCCCACAAAGATGGGCATTTGTTCTCGATCCCAGCAAACTTGATCGACTGGCTTCCACAATATCAACACTTCAAAGGTGTCACCAAAAGCATTATCGAGTTACTCAACTTGATTTCGTTGCGTGGCTTATCCACTCATGATGGTATGGTATCGACCACAGAATTGGTTGAAGCAACAGAAGGTCACTTGACTCGGGCGGCGATTCAGCAGCGCTTAAGGGCAGCGGTTAATATCGGTCTGTTCAAACAACAACCCGTACGATTTGAAGAAGGCCTTGCGGGCAAAACCATGTTGCATCATTTCATCAACCCGGCCATGCTGATTTCACAGCTTGGTACTGGTAGTTTGAATTCAGAACAATCCAAAGCCAAAGAAAAACAAAAACGTTCAAAGGCGCTGGCACAAAACCATGTAAACCGCCAATTGCTTAGCGAACATGGCTTGGGTACACCGCCAAGCATGCCGGACGAAGCGGATCAGATTGTGATCTCTCCCACCAGCTGGGCGGGGATCATTGATCAGGCATTGGCTCCGCCCCGAACCAAAAAGAGCTATCAAAAATCCATGGTGGCGATCAGTGGCACCAAAGCAATCATTGAAACACGATCATCGAAGTCGATCATGACGGTTGATGATCTGATGACCTTGTTTGCCTTGTTCACACTGACAGTGCAATACCACGATCACCACATTGCCGATTATGAAATTCAATCACGCAGCATGGGTAACAAAACCCCGGTATATATCACAGATATTCTTGCTCTAAGGGGCAAGAAAGACAGTGGACCGGCTCGTGACTCTATTCGCGAAAGTATTGATCGCATTGAATTTACAGATTTCCAGCTGCATGAATTGACGGGCCGCTGGATGAGCGAAAATATGCCGGAAGGGTTCAAGAGTGACCGTTTCCGTTTCCTGGCCCGAACCATCACAGCATCCGAAGAAGCACCGACGGAAGGTGATGACGGTGAGATCAGGATCAAGCCGAATTTGTATATCTTGGTATGGGAGCCATCATTCTTCGATGAGCTACTAACCCGGGATTATTTCTTCCTGTTCCCGCCAGAGATCCTGCGCCAGCATACCTTAGTGTTCCAGCTGTATTCTTTCTTCCGGAGCCGGATGTCACGCCGCTACACTGACTCGATGATGCTGAGTGAGTTGAACCAAAAACTGGCCCGCAACATTGAGTGGCGCCGTTTTTCAACCGACTTGATCCGCGAGTTGAGCAAACTGGCAGAAGATAAAATCACCGATCAGGTTTTTGCGGTTAACTTGTGGGGTTATCATTTGACGATCACACCTCACGAGGAAGGCAAGCGTTATTGCGATTACCAGATCGATATCCGTTGTGATGTCGATGAAGTGATCCGCTACTCTCGGGCGAAAACGACCAACGAAGGCAAGCGCACCATGGCACCGACTATGCCTAACCCGCTGCGCAATGAAATTTTGCCTAAGAAGGAGCTTGATCAGCTTTCCGAGATCATTGATGGTGAATTTGAACCGATCCAGCGCAAAGAAAGCCGTCCGAAGGGACGTTTAGGGCGCCGCGTGAAGCTTCGCAAACACTTGGTTGAAATTAATGCGGATGAATTGACCATTACCTTGTCCAAGTATACTTCCTCAGAAGCTCTGCAACGCAGTATAACGGCGTTATCGGCAATGAGTGGACACTCTGTTGCCTCAATCAGTGAAGAGTGCCACAGCTTGCTGGAGAAGCTCGATTGGCTTCGGGTGGGGGGGGATGTCGTTCCTTACGAAACCCTGAGTAAAACCATTGAGTTATACAATGGCCAGCACGACCAAGGCCATTTGTCGATTGAACGGCTTATTTCTGGTCTGGCTGTAAGGCGCAAAGTCTGTAAGCTGGTTTATGAAGGGCACGTTAATGATCAGGTAATGCATGCGCTGAGCGATATTGCCAGCGGTAGCTAAGTCCTCGTCATGAATCATAAAAAAATCCGGTCAGTGAAGAGCAGACCGGATTTTTTATGCCTGCTGTTCAGCTAACTTGGGTATATTATACCAAGCTCAGCAATATTCTGATCATATCAGAGTCATCTCTGCCGTTTGAGTTCAACCCAAATTGATGAAGATATAGTCGCTCTAGATCAAAGCAATTTGGGGTAGATATCGAGCGGCAGAGAGGCTCCCGAAGGGCGAGTTTAAAAGGAGCAGCTACTGTGTTACATGATTTTGATGGATATGAATAGACCTGTAATCAAGTGCCTTGTATCTGTCCCTTTTAATCCTCGCTGATAGGCCAGAAGATTGGTGAGTTTGGTATTACTATTAATCCAATTCATAGGATGTGTCATGGAGTGGCGGAAAGTATGTCGGCGTTGGCAGGGCGGGGTGTTGCTCGTTGTTGTCGGGGTGGTCTCGGGAACCTTCAGCGTTGTGGCGGCCGAGCCTCGCCCGCAAATAGGTGTGGTACTGAGCGGCGGTGGAGCTAAGGGGGCTGCTCACATTGGCGTGTTGTCGGTACTGGAGGAAAATCGGATCCCGGTTGATGTGATCACTGGCACCAGCATGGGCGCCTATGTGGGGGGCATGTATGCCATGGGCCTGTCTGCCCGGGAAGTGCAGCAAAAAACGATGGCTGCCGATTGGCAGAGCGGCTATGACGATCGTGTGGGTCGCAATGATCTGGAGTTGCGACGCAAGCAGCAAAACGATAATTATCAAATCTATACCGACATCGGTATAGATCTTCAAGGAAACTACCAATCTAAGCCTGGCGCCTTCCAAGGGCAGGGGATGGCTATTTTACTAGGTCGCCTGACCGACAATCTCCCCGCGCTCGACAGTTTTGACGATTTGGCGATCCCTTACCGAGCTGTGGCAACGGACATCGTTCATGTCCAGCCCGTAGTGCTTGAAAGTGGGCATTTGGCAACGGCGATGCAGGCTTCGATGACGGTACCAGGTGCTCTTCAGCCGGTGCGGATAGACAACAAAATCTTGGTGGATGGCGGGATCGTCAACAATATGCCCATCGATTCGGCTCAGGCGCTGGGCGCCGAAGTGATCATCGCGGTTGATCTGCGCGATGCCCTGTTTGGTGAACAAGATCTGAATAGTGCATTCAATATTATCGGCCAGCTCACCACGTTTATGACCAATACCAGTTCTGACCAGCAAATGGCGTTGATGGGGGAGGGGGATGTTTATCTCCAGCCAGATGTCTCTTTCATGTTGGCTCCTGACTTTGACAAAATGGAACAGGCCTATGTTGCCGGTCGAAAGATAGCATTGGATGCACTGCCGCAGCTCAAGCGCTACCAACTGCCAGAGCAAGACTACGAGGCCTATGTGCGTGCAAAACTCGACCGTCGTTCACAAGTACTGGCCAGCCCTGCTTACTATATCGATAAGATTGAGGTGAACAATCATACTAAGCGTTCTGACTTGGCGCTGCTTGAAATAATGGACCTCAAGGCTGGTCGGGTGATCACTAACGAAGAGATGGACGAAGCGGTAAAAAGGCTTAGTCGGCAAGATATTTTCGAGCGTGTTACCTATCAAATAGAGCAGCAGGACGATGCTAGTACCTTGGTAATGGATGTCCGTGAGAAATCCTGGGGACCGGGTTACCTTAACCTGAAGTTTGCTTTTGAGGATGACTTTGCCAACCGCTCGGATTTTGCCTTCGGCACCCAATATATCTATACCAACCTGACTGATAAGGGGGGGGAGTGGCAGTTCGAATGGCTGCTGGGGAGCTGGAAGAAAATTGATACCAGTTTCTATTTTCCGCTTGATTACCAAAAAAATTCCTATACCTCATTCGGTATCAACTGGAACCGCGAAGTGCGTGAGTTTATTTTGTCGGATGAGCAAGCAGGCATGATTGACCGTGATCCGGGCACTGTGGTCGAAACCGAATACAGTGTTTTCAATGGCTATGCCGAGCTGGGGTGGAACCTGCAACCATGGAGTTCATTAGCGGTGGGTTACCGTGGTGGTGTCGGGGAGGTTAGTGAAATCAATATCACTAATAATCAGAACTATTCGGTCCATGGACCCTATGTGTCATTTGTCTATGATGATCTGGACAGCATGTTTTTCCCGCGCGAAGGCTTTATGGTCCGTACCGAAGTTGGGCTTGGCTCGAGCCGCAGTTCGCTCAACAATGACGATACGATATCGAGCGACAGTCTTTACGCGCAAATGAAATTACTTAAACCGTTTAGCTATGACAGGCATAGCTTGATCGCGACCATGCAAGCGGGTGGTTATGATGGCGATGATGTCTTGCCGGTTTATGTGCAGGATCTAGGGGGGTTGTTCAATCTGTCGGGCTACCATCGCTACGAGCTCAATGGCCGTTACAAGTTGTTTGGTTCGCTGGTGTATAGCTACCGACTGTTGGACAACAATTTCGGTGCCGTGTCTATTCCTGTATATATCGGTGGCTCGTTGGAGCAAGGCGGGGTATGGGATGATCAGTCGGATATTGATTTTGACTCCAGCTTGACGGCTGGTAGTTTGTTCTTGGGATTGGATACACCGTTAGGGCCGGTATACCTTGCTTATGGCATCGCTGAAGGGGGACAAAATTCCTTTTACCTATCACTGGGCACGACATTCGATTAGTCATTTAGCGGCGTTTCTTTGCGGCTGGCATCTCGCTAGTTGGAAGCTGCTTCCTGATTTGATAGGGGATCCCTTGGCGGTTTCATGAAAATTGGAACCACAGCCTCATAGGCAATCATTGCTTTGTTATTCCTGACATTTTATTGACAATTTGGCGTGGGGCTGAGGCAAAATACTTTACGGATATAACCTTTGTCCCTTTCGATGAGTTAGGTTTTCACTGGTATGGATACTGGGCTTACCTAGTCACCCTCTCGAAATGCAATATATGAGTTATTTTGCGAGCCATCGACCGGCTCGCTTTTTTTTGTCTGTAACAAACCACTCACCTGCTTCTCCCTTTCTATACTGACTATATCGCTGTAATTTTCCCATTCCCCTCAGAAGGATACTGCGTGCGTTTGAAAGGGACTCTGATCAGTTTATTGCTCCTCATTTTGCTGGTAGCGGGTATTGCCTACAAGGAATACTTGTCTGCTGGTGTGTCCGCCGTACGTTCAATGCCGACGCCAACGGTGGTGGTGGCTGAGGTGCAAAAAAAGGTGGTCCGGCGTGAAGTGGAGGCGCTGGGCACCGTAAAGTCGCGCGAATCAGTGGTGCTTACCGCCAAGGTGACCGAGAAAGTTGAGCGAGTCATTTTTGAGGATGGCCAGTCCATTTCAGCCGGCCAGTTACTCATCACTTTGTATGCCGATGAGCAGCAAGCCAAAGTACGGGCAGCCAAAGCCAATCTCAAAGAGCAGCGTCGTGAATACAAGCGTATTGAAGGGCTGGTCAAGCGCAATACCATTGCTCGCTCTGAGCTGGATGCCATTTATACCGATATCGAAGTGGCCAAGGCGGTGCTGGCCCAGATTGAGGCCGAATTGGCGGCGAGGTATATTCATGCGCCGTTTTCCGGTGTATTGGGGTTTCGGCAGATCAGCCCTGGGGCATTGGTGACACCGGGTGTAGTGATCACCACCCTTGATGATATTGCCACGGTAAAACTCGATTTCTCTATTCCCGAGGCCTTTCTCGGTCTGATAGCCCAAGGTGCGGTGATCGAGGCCAGCGCCGCGGCATATCCCGATGAGATATTTCGTGGTCAGGTTGCCAGTATTGGTAGCCGGATCAACCCGCAGACCCGTGCAATGGTGGTAAGGGCTGATATTGCCAACCGTGATTTACGGTTACGCCCCGGCATGCTGATGACCCTGTCTTTGATTGTCGGCGAACACCAAGGATTGGTGGTGCCGGAAGAAGCCTTGGTTTCTCGCCAGCAGCAGCACTTTTTGTTTGTAGTGAGTGAAGATGGCACTGTCGAGCAGCGAGAGGTAGAACTGGGCTTTCGGCGCCGGGGTGAGGCTGAAGTGCTGGTCGGCATCGAGGAAGGTGAACGGGTGATCACCCGAGGAATTCAGCGGGTGAGGCCGGGGCAAAAAGTGGAGATCCGCGAGCAGGAGCGATTTACCTTCAAGGAGGCTGACTGATGTGGCTGTCAGATATTTCTGTCACCCGTCCGGTGTTGGGCTCGGTGATCAGCCTCTTGCTGGTGGTCTTTGGCTTGGTCGCGTTCGAGCGGCTGCCGCTGCGAGAGTATCCCGATATCGACCCGCCGGTGGTGACGATATCCACCAGCTATCGGGGCGCGTCGGCGGCCATTGTCGAAACGCGGATCACTCAGCTGGTTGAAGATAGGATCGCAGGACTCGAAGGGATCCGCTCTATCAGTTCCACGAGTCGGGATGGTCGCTCTAGTGTGACCTTGGAATTTTCCATTGGCCGTGACATCGATGCCGCGGCTAACGACGTCCGTGACCGCATTGCAGGTATTCTCAATAACTTACCCGATGAATCCGATCCGCCTGAAGTACAGAAGGCTGCCGCTGGCTCGGAAGTGATCATGTGGCTTAACTTGGTCTCGGACAGAATGGACACGCTGGCGCTAACGGATTATGCCCGTCGCTATTTGGTCGATCGATTCTCGGTGCTCGATGGGGTAGCGGGGATCCGCCTTGGCGGCGGCAAATCCTACGCCTTGAGGATCTGGATCGACCGGCAGAAATTAGCGGCTAGGGAGCTGACGGTTACCGATATCGAAGATGCGCTGCGCGATGATAATATCGAATTGCCCGCAGGCTCGGTGGAGTCGGAGAGTCGCCAATTTACGGTGCGTACCCAGCGCAGCTTTGTTGCTCCTGAAGATTTTGTTCGCTTGGTGGTTGGCACTGGCGATGATGGTTATTTGATAAGGCTTGGCGATGTAGCCAAGGTCGAATTAGCTGCCGAAGAAGAGCGGATCACTTTCCGCGGAAATACGCAGGATATGATAGGAATAGGGATCACCCGCCAGTCAAAGGCCAACACCTTGGATGTGGCCAAAGCGGCCAATAGTTTGGTCGATAGGCTCAATCCTACCTTGCCACCAGGAATGGAAATCAAGCGCTCCTATGATTCCTCGGTGTTCATCCAGGCCTCGATTGACGAGGTCTACAAAACCCTGTTGATCGCCCTCGGGCTGGTGGTGGTGGTGATTTACCTTTTCCTTGGTAGTGTCCGTGCCATGTTGATCCCCGCCTTGACCTTGCCGGTCTCGCTGATCGGTGCCTTTACGGTGCTCTATGCCTTGGGTTTTACCCTAAATCTATTGACCTTGCTGGCACTGATCTTGGCTATCGGTATTGTGGTCGATGATGCGATTGTGATGCTGGAGAATATCCACCGACGTATCAGTACTGGTGAGCCACCGCTCAAAGCGGCGTTTCTTGGTGCGAAACAGGTCAGTTTTGCCATAATTGCCACCACCGTGGTGCTGGTGGCGGTCTTCCTGCCAATTGGCTTTCTTGAAGGGGATCTGGGCAAATTATTCCGTGAGTTCTCCATTGCTATCAGTGCCGCGGTAATACTGTCATCCTTGGTGGCGTTGACGCTGAGCCCTATGATGGCTTCGAAACTGATGCAGCCGGTTGATAAGGAAAGCGGCTTGGTTAGGCTCAGTGGTCGTGCAATGGCCGCGCTGACAGCGAGCTACAAAGGTATGCTAACCCATGCGATAGAACGCCCGCGCAGAGTTATTGTGGTTTTGGTGCTGGTGTTGGTTACTTGTGGGTGGTTGCAGCAGCGCCTTCCCTCTGAGTTTGCCCCGCGAGAGGACAGGGGCGCGATGTTTATCATTATCAATGGACCTCAGGGGGCAAGCTTTGATTTTATCCAGCCTTATATGAACGAGGTCGAGCATCGCCTGATGCCACTGGTGGAAGCTGGCGAGATCAAGCGCTTGCTGATCCGTGCACCGCGTGGATGGGGGCGGATTGCCGACTTTTCCAATGGTTTTGCGATTGTGGTGCTGGAAGATTGGGCCGAGCGCCGCCCTGCCGGAGCGATTATTGGTGATATTCGTAGGCGGTTGGGTGACTTGGCAGGGATCACCGCTTTTCCGGTTATGCGTCAGCCGTTCGGTCGTGGAGTCGGTAAACCTGTGCAGTTCGTGCTGGGTGGCGGCAGCTATGAAGAGCTGGCTCAATGGCGGGATCTCTTGCTTGATGCGGCGGCCAGTAATCCCAAGATTGTTGGATTGGATCATGATTACAAAGAAACCAAACCTCAGCTTAGGATCGTGGTCGATCGTGATAGGGCCGGCGATCTCGGAGTGTCGTTAAAGACGATAGGTCAGACGCTTGAATCTATGCTCGGCTCCCGTCAGGTAACGACTTATACATGGCGTGGCGAAGAATACGATGTGGTCATCGAAGGCCAGCGCGAACGGCAAAATACCGCCGCCGATTTGGCAAACTTGTATGTTAGGGCTGAGCAGGCCGAGGCATTGGTTCCGCTATCGAGCCTGATCCGAGTCGATGAATATGCCGGTGCACCGCAGCTTAATCGCTACAATCGGGTTCGGGCGATCACCCTCGAAGCTAATTTGGCCGATGGTTATACCTTGGGCGAGGCGTTGGGTTACCTCAATGGCTTGGTTGATGAGTTGCTACCTGCTGATGCGGTGGTCAATTACAAAGGTGCGTCCAAAGACTATCAAGACTCCAGTACGTCGATTGTGTTTATCTTTGCCTTGGCACTGGTGGTGGTTTTTCTGGTGCTTGCCGCGCAATTTGAAAGCTATATCCACCCTTTGGTCATTATGCTTACTGTGCCGTTGGCAACAATGGGGGCTTTGCTTGGGCTGTACTTCACTGACCAAACCCTCAATATCTACTCCCAGATTGGCCTTATCATGCTCATTGGTTTGTCGGCCAAGAACGGGATCCTGATTGTCGAATTTGCCAACCAGCTGCGTGATCAGGGGATGACGTTTGATGAGGCTTTGCTTGAAGCAGCCTCTGAACGTTTGCGTCCGATCTTGATGACCGCAATAACCACTATCGCAGGGGCTATCCCACTAATTATGGCGACCGGTGCAGGGGCTGAAAACCGCATTGTTATCGGTATTGTAGTGCTGTGTGGCATCACAGTGGCCACCCTGTTTACCTTGATAGTGATCCCGGTGATGTATCGTTTGCTGGCTCGTCACACCCACAGCCCCGAACATGTGTCGCGGCAACTGGCACGGCAGATGGAAGATAGGTGAAGTACGCTACAATGTAGAAAAGGCATCGAATACATCAATAAAAGTGCGAATTAATGCTGAATTTGATGTGTCTGATACGACAATTTCCCGCCTTTTCGCTACTATCACGACAGGAATCACAACAAGACTTAATCTGGTGATATTGATATGAAAATTTCTGTTGATGGCGGCTCATTTAAAGTCGCAATCGAAACTGAATTTGCAGGACTGACTGAAGAGTCAGTAGCCATTTATAACGAAACCTTCGAGCAGGCTAAAACCAAAGACAAGACGATTTTACGCTTCTTGCAAATCATCATTGAGCATCGCGACAGTGATGATGCGATTGGCTATGCTGTATTGGGTTTGTTGGGTTGGTACCACATCAACATTAATCCTGTTGAAGACCAAGACATTGAATTGAATCTGCCGAAAATCCTCCCGCACCTGATCAACCCGGCCGGTGACTTGACCGCTACCAGTGCCAGTGAAGGCAGTACCTTCTTGCATTGATGATGTGGGTAGCATTTGATTGCGGTTACCCGTCCTGATAAAGGAAAAGCCTGACGCAGCAGCGTCAGGCTTTTTCGTTTTCAGCTGTATGAGATCAGTTGATACTTAGTATTCCCAAAATTCGAGACTGTGCGCCCCGAAGAACTGGTTGCTGAAGTAATCTTCGCAGGTGCCTTCACGCCATACATCGGCAGTTGCACAGTGTAAGCCACCACCAAAGGCGTAAGCATCACGCAGGTCAACAGGAACGACCTCGAAGCCAAGCTTATCAAACTGCTCCATTTGTGGATGTTCTGAGGCTTCGACACAAACCGTCTTGTGGTCAAGGATCAAGGTATTCATTGATAGCCAGGTGCTTGAATAACACAGTGGTGGTGGGTTATCCCATGCAGGGGCTACCGCTTCAACAATTTCCCAGCCATTCTTCTCAAAGATATCACGCTGACCTTTAAATAGTGGGCGGTGTGGGTTGAGCAGCATCAGCCCAGGACGCAATGGGCAGAACGTCGCATCGATGTGTATAGGGTGGTTGTCCTCAAAGCTAAGGGTGTGGATACGGTATCCTTGTGGTTCGTATTTACGTTTTAGCCAATGGATCCCTGCGAGGTTGGTCGTTAGGCCGTGCTGGATAAAAATATCTTTGCCTAATCGCATGACATCCGCTGCATCGAATAAGATATCCGTTTCTTTCGTGCTGTATTCCTTGCGAAGGGAGCGTGCCATGGTTTCTTCATCGGATAAATATTCATAAGCGGCAACGTAATCCATGCGGAAGCTCTCATCGGCAAGGCGCGGACGAGGTGCTTGTTCAATCAAGCAGTTGGGATCTGATTCAAAGTACTCGCGCAATAGGTCGACATAAGCCAAGTACTCGAAATAGCGGCTTCTGAAACTCATTGGTGCCATCAGCATGCTTTTACCCATAGTCAGTAGGCAGTCGCGTGGAGGCATACAACCGAAACCTGAGCTAATGCTAAAGTCTGGGGTCGTAATTTGCTGGTGCCAATCAACGGCTCCTGGACGGTCAACGATGATCCCTCGATCTTCTAAGGTTTTAGCAAAACCATTTAGGCATTCGTTAGCGCGATCGATACTTTCCTGAGTTCTACGGCCGGCTTTACTCCCTCTCATTGGCGAGTCTGCTGGGATTTTTTCATTGCTGGCTGGGCAAGCTTCTGGAATGTGCTGGTTATCAGCAATGCCAACGATGACATGACGGAGTGGGTCAAAATCATTGTAGGATTCTACATGTAGACCTTCGCGGATATAGGGTACACCAGACTCTTTTCTTTCTAGCGGTTGAGAGGCATTAGGGTATAGATCATTGGAAATACTCATGACAAACACTCCACAAAATAAACGGAATTATACTGTTAGGTTGAATAACAATTCTTGCTATCCAATGAGTCCTATTTTGCGATAATCGGTATTTTCTAATAGCCAAATAGTGCCTGAAACTGGTGTTTTTCTGCTGCTTTAAATAGCGTGAAATATATTTCATGAAAATAGAATAGTTTTTCAAATGTACGTTTTTGGCTGAGTATGTATTGGTTTTATTGCTTGTTTTATGAATCTTTTTAGATGTAATTATTGGTTAGGTGTATATCACGATTTAGTGAGTATGCTCTGGAGATTTATTTAATCGGTGGTATAGATAACAGCTTCTATTGTGGGAGGTGAAGGCTATGTGTCCACGTGTTATTGCCAATACCCCGAAATTTCTGATGTTTGACCTACAGAAAGTTAACGAAACCAAACATATGATATTTGGGGCTGACTATATTCTTGTCGCACCACGAACGGCTGGGTGCACCTTGCATTTGGCCTCCACCCAATACCGGCTTAAAGTGGGGCAACTGGTATTATTAGCGCCCTTTAACCCCTTTCGGTTGTCTTTGTTATCATCTGTGGTCCAAGGTTCGGCGGATTGTGATGTTTTGCACTTTAGGTTAAATGCATTAGGGCAGACATTTGTTGATAGTGTCCAGTTCCATGCAATAAAACAAATGTTGGATGATTCCCGAAGCGGGCTGTTGTTTGATGATCCTAATAGTGAAGGGATCAAAAAATATATTGACCCCATGGAAAACACTTTCGACTTTGTCCAAGTATTAAATTTGCTTGGGCTATTGAATTATTTATCAGCCAAAGAACCACAATGCTGTTTAATAAATAATTGTGTTGAGCTTTCAAATACTAAACGGACAGAAGACCGGGTTCATATGGCTTTAACGTATATAGACCAACATCTTGGTGAGCCAATATCAGTCGCCAAAGTAGCCGATCAACTTCATATGGCCGACAGTACCTTTTCGCGTTTTTTCCACGCAAATATGGGAATTACTTTCCGGCAGTATTTAATTGAGCAGCGGGTGAGGCAAGCTGCGCGCTATTTAGTGACGACAGACTGGAGTATTGCTCATATCGGAGCGGAGGTGGGTTTTTCATCTTTATCTAATTTTAACTCTAAGTTTAAGGGGTTACTCAAAGCGACACCGCGAGAATACCGGGCTAAACATTTAGATATGAGAAAGGGGGTCGATACGTCTCGTTCGGTTGCTGGTCAGGTTACAAAACAGTTTCTTGAACAAGTTATGTGAATAAGAAGGGGAATCGCAATTACGCGTATTCCCCTGTCAGTATGCCTACCGTAGCCGGAGAATATGGGCTTGGTGATGGCGCTGAGAAACGAGAGCAACAAACCAGTAGCTGCCGCAGGCAAGCAATGAAGCATAAAGCGGAGCTTCCACCCAACCTAAGCTGAATTTCCAAAACAAAAAACAACCCGAACCAAAGCCAACCAGTATTGAGGTAAGTGCGGCATAAATATTGGCTTTGATGAAGTGGGCAAACAGGGTTGGTGCCACCAGCGCGGCCATCAAAGTACCAGAGCCAAGAATAGCTAGCATAGATAACATAAAAGGTGGTGCCACGATCATCAATATAAAGCCGGTCGACCCCAGAACAACGACTGCAAGTCGGTTGAGACGCAAGAGTTGGCGTTGGTTAAGAGCGCAGTCAGGCCAAATGGCTTGGCGTAGATCATGGGAGACGGCACTCGCAATCGCGTGCAGGACCGAATTGGCGGTAGATTTCATTGCAAATAAGATAAAGAGGGTGACAAAAGCTGATACTGTTGGTGATAGAAACATCATCAAGAATGTTGGCATTGCTTCATCTGCAACGGCTAAATGGGGCACCTTTATTCTGACATATAGCCCTGCGAGGGGAACTAGGCTCAACAGGCAAGCGATAGGTGTCATATAGGCTGCCACATGATGCAACTTCGTTGTTTTGGCTAGCGCCATAAAACGGACAGACATATAGGGCAGTGTAGCACTGTAGATGAACGCATAAGGCAGAACCAAAAAGACATGCCAGACTGACGTGCCGTAGGGGCCAGAGTCCTTGGGAGCGAGCAAGCTTGGATCTATTGCATTGAGTCCCTCAAGCAGTTGGCTGGGTGACAAGTCAGCGAAAATGGTAATAACAATTATCAGAGCCGAGACACACATACCGATGACCATGAAGCAATCGGTGAAAGCCACGGCAGCGAGCCCGCCTATTGAGGTGTAGAGGATAATGATGGCCACCATGAGTAATGATGCGGTGGTAACATCGATCCCGAGCCATTGTCCTGCTAATAAACCGAGTGCTTTGATCTGACCAACAAGGAAAACGAGCAGTAGCATGACTGTAATGACAGCTGTGATCCCTTGTGTTAGTCGCTTGATCGGCTCGGGCCCTTCATGGCTGGTGGCCACGTACTCAGGGATGGTCAAACTTCCAATCTTGCTTGCCCGTTGATGCAAAAAGCGAGCGCAGAACAAAACGGCTAAGACCATCGCTGGGGCAAAGAAAAAATTACCCAGCAATTCAATAGCACCATATTTATAGGCCACACCTGGGGACCCCATGAATCCCCAGCCAGAGAAGCCAGTTGCAACAATTGTTGCTGCGCCCACAAAGGGGCCAAGGGTATTGGAGGCTAACAGGAAGCCCCCCTCACCGTTTCCCGTGCGGACAATTTTATCACTGTAGAGTGCGAGCCCGGCCATCACAATGACGGTGATGAACAAAAGACTCCAGTTTAGCCAGGCATTCATTTCCGCCTCCTAGTGTTCTAATTGTGCTTGTTTGAGAAGCTGTCTTTTTTTGCTCATACCTATGACGACCTCACCCATTCCTCCCCCTATGACTAAGATCCCGCCGATGGCTTGGAGCGAAGTCAGTGATTCACTAAACAGTAAGATCCCAATACCGGCACCGACCACGGTTTCGAGGTAAGAAACACAGGCCAGCTCTGCGGCTTTCAGGTGCTTAGCAGCAATAGTGAGCAGTGACAGGGCACCAAAGCCAATAAAGAAACCCATCGCAATTAACCAGACCCAGGAGGAGCTATCCATCTCTGCTAAAGATGGCGGGCTGATCAGGAAGTAGATACCAATGGCGACGGCACCGAACAGGAAGTTGAAGAACGAACGGACATCAGAACTGACATCAGAGCGGTAACGACTGAGGAACAGATAAAGACCATAGCCAACGCCAGACGCAAGGCCGAGCATGTCGCCAAGAAACGTTTCACGGGAGAAGGAGAGGGTGATCATCAATCCGGTTTGGCTGTCATAGCTAATTATGCCAATGACAAAGAGACAGCCGATGAACACGGCAGTCAACAGCATGGCTGTGAGCCGAGATATTCGTTCTTTAAGAAAGATGGCGGCCAGGATGGTCGAGAAAACGGGGCCTGAATAGATCAAGAAGACGGCATTGGCCAACGTGGTGTATTGAGTCGCTGATACATAGGCTGCTAGGCATAGACCTAAGCTTGCCCCACTGGCGATAACGCTCGGGGTCAGTTTGGTTTTAGAAAGCAGTGGTACCTTTCGTTGGTATAGCAAAATGGCCAGGATACAAATAGCACCAACCGTCATCCGGGTAAAAGCAATGACGTCACCACTTGTATTGATGTTTCGGGCAAATAAGCCGACAAAGCCCATTAGCGTCGCTGAGACGATCATGGTGCTATATCCTAACATCTTAGTATTCATGTTCACTCCTTGGGGCCATGGTTACGGCTAGGTGAGGTTAAGCTGCCTTTACCCGTCCACTCAAAATGACCAAAAATTACGGCGACAATGACGCATAACAGCACCATCGCGATAATAAAAGCATCAATGGACCAGTAACCCGTAAGCATTATTTTTCCCCTGATTAATGTGGATGAAATCGATACATCGCCGGCAGATATATACTGATTACTCAATATATTGGCGGTTACGGGGGAATAAACTAGTTAAAAGCTGCTGCAAAATTGCTGATTGCTGCCTTGGGTAGCCGGATGTGATTTTGGTTGGAAACAAAGAAGGGGAGGCCATTTTCAAGAGGATACTGCCTAACATATTACTGTCAGGCTGTTATTTTCTGGGGAAATTTTTCTGTACCTTAACTTCTAATTGCTGTGCCAATACCCACTGTTCAGACCGTAATTAGTGATAGGGTTAATAAAAATTAATCGGTGAAATTGTCATACTAAAAGATCATTCTCAATAAACTGTAAAGGAATTACGGATGTTCAGACCACTGGGTATTGCTATAACGGCAGCCACGCTTTTTATTTCAAATGCGACAATTGCAAATGAACAAATTTTTGCTCAAGCATCGAAAGGGAGCTTTAACGATGCTGCAATCGTTAAGCTATTTGAAAAGCAGCCTGATTTAACGGCAGAAGTTGTTTTTGCCGGCACGCCAACAAATACATTCAAGCAAGCAGTAGACAATGATGCGCTCGCATTTAGTGCGGTCGAAAATAGCACTATTGACGGCCGGTTAGTACAAGCATCCGTTGAGGCATTCCAGCAATACCGATTAATAGAAGCAAAAGCTTTTATTTCGACCCCTATCGAAATGTGTGTCCTGATGAACCATCACGATATAGCGAAAGACATCAGCATCAGCACGATAGCCTCGCACCCAGCGGCGTTGAAACAAATCAATGCATGGAAAACGGGCTTCAATCCACAAGAAGTTGAAATCCCCGAAGGGACCGCTGCGGCGGCAAAGCTAGTTTCTAGCCAACAGCTACCGGCAGGAACTGCAGCGATAGGCGCGTGTGTATTAGAGCGTGTCTATACCAACCTCGATGTTGTCGAAAAAGGTGTTCAGGATAATAAAAACAACAAGACCTCTTTTTTGTTGATGGAGGTCGAGCTGCGTGAAAGCAGTATTAGTGAAGAGGAGGCCCGTATTGAGCTGATGGAAGCGATTCAATTAGGTAAAAAACGGGTGCAAGTTAACCAGTAGATGGTATTGCCATAGATCTCTGCTGTGAATTGATATGTAGGATTAAAATCAGGCCAGTAGCAATAGCTACTGGCCTATCTTTTTGAGTCAACTAATTGTAGGGTCGCTTCGTCGCTATACTGCTTGCGTGGTATTGGATTCTACTTTGTTGCTCTTAGATTCATTGGTAGTGGCTTTGTTATCCAACCGGCCGCTAAGGCGAGTCAGTAGCAAGGCAACGATAACGATGACGGCACCAACCCAAGGGGTATGCATTAAGCCGGCGTTGGCAACGATGTGGCCGCCACCCCATGAACCCAGTGCGATACCGATGTTGAAGGCTGCAATGTTAAGGCCAGAGGCAACGTCGACCGTATCCGGGCTGACTTTCTCTGCCAGTTTTACCACATAGACCTGCAGGCCCGGTACGTTACCGAAAGCGAAGGCACCCCACACCAAGATAGTCGCTACCGCCGCAATCGAGTTATAGGCGGTGACATTGAATACCAACAGGGTTGCAGCCAAACCACTGAAAATAATGGTCAGCGCTTTGATTGGCCCCATTTTGTCGGCCATTTTACCGCCCCAGATATTACCGATAGCGACAGAGACACCGTATACCAGCATGATAAGGCCGATAGCACCGGAGTTGAAACCCGACACATCTTCCAAGATAGGTGCCAGATAGGTAAATGCGGTGAAGGTACCGCCGTAGCCCAGTGCGGTGATGGCGTAAACCAAGAGTAAACGTGGTTGGGCCAGAACCTTGAGCTGCGATGACAACTTGGCGGCTGGTGGCTGCTTCAAGTTGCCCGGAACCAAGATAGCGCTGCCAATCAAGGCGACTAGGCCAAGAAGTGCAACAATCAAGAAAGTGGCCTGCCAGCCAAATGTCTGGCCGATATAGGTACCTAGCGGTACACCGGTGACTAAAGCGACGGTCAGGCCGGTAAACATAATCGCAATAGCGCTGGCAGCTTTTTCTTTGGATACTAAACCGGTCGCGATGGTTGTACCAATGGAGAAGAATACCCCGTGTGCCAAGCCGGTCAGAATACGGGCCAAGACCAAGGTGTTATAGCCGGGTGCTTGCCATGCCAACAGGTTACCAGCAACAAACAGGCTCATCACCGACAGTAGTACAACCTTTCGGTTCCACTTACCTGTCAGGGCCGTCAGTACCGGCGCGCCAACAGCAACACCAAGGGCATATAAACTGACGAGCAAACCGGCTGAAGGTAAGGAAACATTGAGGTCGGCTGCCATGGTTGGGATCAATCCAACAATAACAAATTCGGTGGTTCCGATAGCAAAGGCGCTTAGCGTCAATGCCAGTAGTGCTAAAGGCATAATCTTTATCTCTGAATAATTGAGTAAATAAACCCGTCAAACATCTATCGATACAGCGAGAGGTGCTGGCGGTGACTCTCTGTTGGCAGGCATTATTAATAAAAAATCTATTGTGAAAAACAGCACCCTTTACAAATGATTTTTGCTATAAATGAAAAAATAGAATCTAAAGCGGGATGAATAATGCTGACGCGATCGGATGATCTGGAAATTTTACTGACGGTGGTCGATAGCGGCGGCTTCTCTGCGGCTGCCGAGGCCCTTGATATTCAGGTTGCCCGGGTTTCACGGGCAGTCAGCAAGGTCGAGAAGCAGCTGGGGGTATCTATCCTCAACCGGACGACTCGGCGGGTTGAGCTGACCGATGAAGGGCGCCAGTTTATTGAAGCTGTGAGAGTCGGCCTGCAGCATATCCAGCAGGCCGAGGAAGACATTATGCAGCGCGGTGAGTTGCCGAAAGGGCGTTTGCGGGTCGATGCTGCCAGCCCATTTGTGTTTCATCAACTCGTCCCGTTGATCCAGCCATTTAAAGCGGCTTACCCGGAAATCGAATTGGAGCTGACCTCGAATGAAGGCTTTGTTGATTTGCTGGAAAAGCGCACCGATGTGGCGATCCGCATCGGTAAGTTGGATGATTCGACCTTGCACGCCCGCCCTTTGGGCAGAAGCCCGTTGTATATCGTTGCCTCGCCAGAATACCTTGCACGACGTGGGATCCCCAACTTGGTGAGTCAACTCCAGCAGCATGAATTGATCGGCTTTGCCGGGGCCAAAGTTCTCAACCGCTGGCCACTCAAAGGGCTGGATGCCATTTCGCCGACGTTGATTTCAAGTAATGGTGAGACGGTGCGTCAGTTGGTACTAGCAGGCAATGGGATATCGTGCCTGTCAGGCTTTATGGTGAATAAGGATCTGGAAGAGGGGAGGCTGGTTTCATTGCTGGAGTCAGAAAAATTAGTGAATACGGGGCGCGAGCAGGTCAACGCCGTATTCTATAAATCATCGTCTGTCGCAAGGCGGATTTCAGCCTTTATTGATTTCATCCAACCACAGCTGACTCTCTAGCATTGGGGTTTTGGCTGGCTTAAAACGGATAATGACGAAACACATCTTCGACCATCTGTTCAAGCGGTGCATCGTCACCATTGGCACGAGCATAGGTGCGAAGCCCTGAAATCTGAACCTGGACATGGCGGGCCAGTTGTTGCGGATTTTTGTCTTTGCCTACCTCACCCAACTCTTGAGCTTCGGTGATCAGCTTTTCGAATTCCCCTTCCATCTTGCGAAATGAGTCCTTCGCTTCTTGTAGCAGTTCGGCATGTTCATCGGTAAGTTCAGCCACGGTTTTGGCTAGCATGCACATGCCATTCGGCGCCTCGCTCTGAGTATTGATCACCAGCTGCTTCATAAACAGTTTTAGGGCATCGATTGGCGATGTGCTCTCTGCGCGGCATGCCGCTAACTGGGCGACACCAAGCTCGGTATAGCGTTGCAAGGCTTCTTTGAATAGCCCTTCTTTACTGCCAAAGGCGGCATAGATGCTGCCCGGGCGCATATCTATCACGTCTTGCAGGTTGCGCATCGAGGTGGCATGAAATCCTTTTTCCCAGTAAAGGTTAGTGGCTTTGTCGATGACTTGCTGACGGTCAAATTTTGCATGGTTCGCCATGATCTGTTTCCAATCTAATTTGTGAACGCTAGTTCAATTTTAAGTGGAACCGCTGTTCAAGTCTAATCTGGCGCAGCCATAGTAATATTAAAGCAATATGATCAAGGCACAATTCCAGCCTGTGGAACAATGATCAAGGTGTTTATTGGATCTCCACTTGATCATTGTTCCGTGTTATTAATCGCTGATTTTATGAGGATCACTGATTCCACAAGATTGGCGGATCATCAACTTGGGCGGAATAATGATCCGTTTAGGGGGCTCTGTATTGCCGCGGATACGATCAAGCAGGGCCTCGCCAGCTCGGCGCCCGATTTCTCTGGCCGAGACCGAAATCGTTGTTAGGGCTGGATAGGTGTCAGCGGCTTCCGGTACGTCATCAAACCCGGTGATGGCGATGTCCTTGCCCGGCTCTAGCTGGTGTTGGCGCAAGGTTCGGATTGCACCGAAGGCAACGATATCGTGGTAACACACCACGGCGGTGATTTCCGGATGATGTTCCAGCAGATTTTCCATTGCCTCGGCGCCGCCGTTGCGGGTAGCTGGGCAGGTGGCCATCCAGCCAATCTTTGGGGTGATTTGGTGTTCGAGTAGTTTGCTCATGTAGCCCCCCATCCGGCTAGCGCGGTTTTTTGAGCTTTGATCACCGCCGATAAAAGCAATATAGCGATGACCGAGGTCCAGCAAATGTTGCGTGACCAGTTGGCCGCCATAGAAGTTATCGGTACCGACGTAGTCGTAATCGGCTCCTTCTATATCACGAACCGCTAAAATCACCGGTAATTGGCGTCGCTTGAGGGTGGCAAGAAACTGCTTATCGGTACCTTTTGCCGGGCACAGAATAAGGCCGCCTGCTTTTTGGCTCAGCAACGACTCGATGAATTTCTTTTGACGCGCAACCGTATCTTCGCTGTTGGCCAGAAACAGCATCAGATCATTGTCTTCCATCTCTTGGCTTAGCCCTGCCGTCATTTCGCTGTAGAAGGGGTTGGTGATGTCATTGAGCAGCAGGCCTATCTGATTACTGTGCTGGTTACGCAAATTGGCAGCTGTTTGGTTGTAGACATAGCCCAGCTCGTCGATAGCCTGAAGCACTCGCTGGCGAGTCTTGTCGGAAATTCTGCCTTTATCTCTCAATACCATAGACACGGTGGCGGTTGAAACACCACAGTGTTTGGCGACATCTACAATGGTAGCCATGAATAATTTGAACCTAGGTTAATCGTTTAATCTAATGGTAATGGTTGAAAAGCAGGCTTTTTGTGATTGATATCACGTCAGTTCAGCAAGGTTAATCGTTTAAACCATAACTGAGTGGTTAAACATATTAACCAGATTGATGAGACCTGGTTAAACGATATATCTTCACCTCAACGAATTGATGAGGTGCAATCATGAGCTATTTGAATAATCAAAAAGCAAACTACGACAAATTTCCCCATGTCGATGTCACGGGTTTTGCCGGGCATAGCTGGCAGGGGTGGGAGAATCTGTTTGATGCCGTTGATAGCAAGATTCATGCTCTGGCCAAGGACAAGACCGTGCTGGTGGTCGACTGTTATCCAGGCGTGAATCTGAAGGATTTGGAGCAGGCATTGATTGCGGCGTTCCCTAATGCTTCGCTGTTGTGCTCTGAACAAGCCAAATATCCGGAAGAGACGATTTTCGCCATGATTGAGCGTCACGTGACCGATGATCGGGTGTTTGGCGTGATTGCACCGCATAAACTGACCGAGTTTTTCGATGATGAACAAGTTTGTGATCTGAAGCGCTCTGTACATGAAAATCAGTCGAAGCTAGTGGTGGTCTACGGCCCCGGCGCATCACTGATCCATGATGGTGATGTCCATGTTTATGCCGATTTGGCACGATGGGAAATTCAACAACGTTATCGCCGTGGCGAGGTGGGTAACTGGGGGGTGGATAATACCGATGAAGATGTATTACGCCGTTACAAGCGTGCTTTCTTCATTGAGTGGCGGGTGTTTGATCGCTACAAGACCCCATTGCTCAAGCGCACTGACTTCTTGCTGGATACCAATGTTGTCGATAGCCCGAAATTAATCAGCGGTGATGCTTTTCGTACCGGTCTTGAGCTGGCGACCAGCCAGCCTTTCCGTCTAGTCCCGTTTTTTGACCCGGGAGTATGGGGCGGCCAGTGGATGAAGGAAGTCTGTGATCTTGATCCTGACAAGCCAAACTACGCATGGTGTTTTGACTGTGTGCCGGAAGAGAATAGCCTTTATCTGATGGTCGATGGAATCCGCGTTGAAATCCCATCACAGGATTTGGTCATGCTCCAGCCTCAGGCTCTTCTGGGTGAAGAAGTACACGCCCGCTTCGGGGCCGAATTCCCGATCCGTTTTGACTTCCTCGATACGATGCAAGGACAGAACCTCAGCCTGCAGGTACACCCACTGACGGAATACATCCAGCAGGAATTTGGAATGCATTATACCCAGGACGAGAGCTATTACATGCTTGATGCGGGTGATGATGCCACTGTATATCTCGGGGTGAAAAATGATGTTGACCCTGATGTCATGATGGCTGACCTTCAGGCCGCCCAGCGTGGCGAAAAGCCCTTCGATGACGAACGTTTCATCAATAAATTCCCCGCCAAGAAGCATGATCACTTCCTGATCCCTGCCGGCACCATCCACTGTTCGGGGACCAATGCAATGGTGCTGGAAATCAGTGCTACGCCGTATATCTTTACCTTTAAGCTGTGGGATTGGGAACGCTTAGGCATGGATGGCCAACCACGTCCAGTACATCTGGATCACGGTAAAGAAGTGATTCAGTGGGATCGCGATACTGACTGGACCGAAAAGAACCTAGTCAACCGGGTCGATTTCATTGCCGAGGGGGATGGGTGGCGCGAAGAGCGCACCGGTTTGCACGAGCGTGAGTTTATCGAAACCCGCCGACATTGGTTCACGAAAGGCGTGACCCATCAGACCGGTGGTAACGTCAACGTACTAAATCTGATCGAGGGTCGTGCGGCGATTGTCGAGAGCCCGACGGATGCCTTTGAACCTTATGTGGTGCATTACGCAGAAACCTTCGTTATTCCTGCCTCGGTTGACGAGTATGTCATCCGTCCATATGGCGAAAGCGAAGGTCAGGAAATTGCCACTATCAAGGCCTACGTTCGCAATTAGATCGAATCATTCTGTTCCTACAGCTCAGCGGCTTTGTTGGCAAAGCCGCTCATTACAACAAAAAGAGAGTTTGCCATGATCACATCTCTTATAAATGAAAACTTGATGTACCTTGATTTGAAGGTCACCAGCAAAGACGACGTGTTTGATACCCTGTCCGAGTGCTTGTTGCGCGAGGGCAAAATCAATGATAAAGCCCAATTTGTGGCTGACTTGCAGGCCCGCGAAACCCAAGGTAGTACCGGCTTTGAAGATGGTATTGCGATCCCCCATGCCAAAAGTAAGGCAGTGGTTGAACCTGCGGTAGCGATAGGTATCTGTCGTGAGGGAATCGACTACGGCTCGGAAGATGGTTTACCGTCCAAGCTGTTCTTTATGATTGCCTCCCCTGATGGCGGTGCCGATCACCATATAGAGGTACTGGCCGAGCTATCTAGCAAGCTGATTGAAGACGGTTTTGTCGAAGCCATGCTGGCAGCTAACACCCCCAAGGAAGCGTTGGCTTTGCTGTTGGAACAAAAACAGGTGCCTGAAATGTCAGATCTTTCAGCGGGTAAGACAAGCAAAGGGTTCGTTATTGGTGTCACCGGTTGTCCGGCTGGTGTTGCGCACACTTATCTGGCTGCGGAGTCTCTGGAACAAGCGGCGGCAGAGCTGGGCTATGAGATCAAGGTGGAAACCAATGGCTCGATAGGGGTGAAGAACAGCCCGAGCGCGGAGGAGATTGCCCGTGCCGATGCCATAATAGTGGCCTGTGACAAACAGGTCGACATGCACCGCTTTGCGGGCAAGAAGCTGGTTAAGACGGGGGTGAAAGAGCCCATCAAGCGAGGTAAACAGCTGATTGAGAATGCCCTTGAAGCTCCGGTTTATCAAGCCCAAGGCGGCGGTGAGGCTGATGATTCCTCTGTTCAAAAAACCAAAGCGACTTCAGCACTTTATACCTACTTGATGAACGGTGTGTCATACATGATCCCGTTTGTGGTGACCGGCGGTTTGCTGATTGCCTTGTCGCTGGCGATTGGTGGGGTGCCGACCGAGCAGGGCATGCAGATCCCGGAAGGCAGCTTTTGGCAACCGGTGCTGGATGTCGGTGTGGTTGCGTTCACATTAATGATCCCGATTTTGGCTGGTTATATTGCCTATGCGGTCGGTGACCGTCCGGCGTTGGCTCCGGGCCTTATTGGGGGCTGGATTGCCAACAATGGCTCTTTCTACGGTTCGGAAGTAGGCACCGGCTTTATCGGCGCCATAATTGCCGGCTTGTTAGTAGGTTACTTCATTCGCTGGCTAACCAGCCTGAACTACCCGAAGGTAATGCAGCCTCTGGTGCCGATTATCATCGCGCCATTGTCGGGTACTTTCTTCATTGCCGTTATTTTCATTACCCTCATCGGTGCACCGGTATCAGGGATGATTGACTCGATGAACGCCATGCTGGTGAACATGAGTGGCGGTAATATCATTATTCTTGGCATGATCCTCGGGGCGATGTCGGGCTTTGATATGGGCGGACCGGTTAATAAGGTGGCTTTCTTGTTCGGTGTTGGCATGATTGCCAGCGGTCAGACTCAATTTATGGGCGCATTGGCGTGTGCTTTCCCGGTACCGCCGTTGGCGATGTGGTTGTCGACAGTAGTTGGCCGCAAGATGGGACTGTTTGATCAGACTGAAATCGAAGCGGGTAAAGCAGCTGGTGCGATGGGCTTTGTTGGGATTGGCGAAGGCGCGATTCCGTTTGCGGTACGCGATCCACTTACTGTGATCCCGGCCAACGTCATTGGTAGTATGGTTGCGTGTGTGATGGCCTTCTTGTTCGGTATTACCAACACGGTTGCCCACGGTGGCCCGATTGTTGCTCTGCTTGGCGCGATGAACAAACCAGTGGTGGCGGTGATGTGTATGTTGGTTGGTGCTATTGTGACATGCTTAATCACTATTACATTGAAGAAGTATCGCTTGGTAAAGTCTCAAGCAGCTGAACTGCAGGTTAGTTAACACTAACTATCTCGGCAAGCTTTGAATTCAATAATCTGCGGGAGCCTAGCTCCCGCTTTTTTTCGGTATTCAAAGCTCTATCAGATCATTGATGAAAGCTTGATTGCACATATTGCAATAGTGGAGGAAGTCGGGTCTGTTTATCTTTTCAGTAAGCGCTTACTTCTTCTCGACGAACGTCACTTGATACTCACCAATGGCGCCGTAACTGATGGTGGTCGGCTTATCGAATTCTACCTCGACGATACCGCAGTACGAACCTGTGATAATAGCTTCGCCTGCTGAGAAGTGCATGCCACGGCGGGTCATATAGTTGATCAGCCAATACACTGGGTTCTGCGGCATAGTATTAGGATGCACGCCTGCGAAAGTTTGTACTTGCTCACCTTGCGTTACAGTGATGTCAATCTTGGCAGCAGTAAACGCTTTTTCACGGTCGATTTCAGGGCCGATAAACATGCCTTGGTTAACTAGACAGTCTGCCAGTTTTTCAAAGAATTCCGCACCGCTGTCATCGGCAAAGCGAGCTTGCATCAACTCAAGTGCCATATGGCATGGGCCAATTGCCGCGTTGATTTGCTCTTCGCTGTAACCTTCTGGATTAGCAGGCAGATCAGCGTTTAGGATAAAAGCAATTTCAGGCTCAATGCGCACTGCGTTGTTATCGGCAAACAACTCACAGCTTTCGCCTTGTTGAATTGTCTCAGCAAAAATTGGTGCAACCACAAAATTGTCGTCTGAAAGCGGTAGTAAGCACTTCCATCCACCCACTTTGTCGCTGTGCTGGTCAATCATTGATGATTGGATTTGCAGGGCATCATCCACATTGGCTGGACGTTGCTGCTCGTCAAGGCGTGGTGCTTTAGTACCAGGTACACGACGGTTTAGCAGCTCTGTCGCTGCCTGTTCAAAATTCATAATGGTCATATTGTATTACCTTTGGGCTTATTCCTAAATCATATCGGGAATTGCCAAGACTGGGTAGTGAAATCATCCGTTGGTTGCTGTAAATAAATGCTCCACCTAGATGAAAAGAGGAAAGCTTTGGGGAGCAACTCTTCTCTTTATCGGCGTTTGATACCGTTCTAGGATTCAGGCACTAATGATTTAAGCAGGTAATTATGATGAAAAAAGATGCTGTTATCTTTGATATGGATGGGGTGCTCATCGACTCCGAACCTTATTGGCGTCAGGCGCAGGTGGAAGTACTCGCTGGCTATGGCATGACCGCTACGTTTGATGACTGTATTCGCCTGACTATGGGTCGGCGATTGGAAGATATTGCCAAGATTTGGTGTCAGCACTTTAACTTTCAGATCTCACTGGTAGAACTGCAACTTGCCATCATGTCGGGGGTGGTAGCACTTATCCGCCAACAGGGAGAGGCTAAGCTTGGGGTTAATGCTTTACTAGACACATTGCAGCGCGCCGGAGTGAAAATAGCATTGGCAACCTCATCCAGTATGCCGATCATTGATGCGGTGCTTGATAGCTTGAATATCCGTCAGTATTTTTCGGTTGTGTGCAGTGCCGATAATGAAGAGTATGGCAAGCCTCATCCGTCGGTGTACCTGACGGCGGCCCATCAATTGGGTGTGTCTGCTAGTCAATGTGTGGTGATTGAAGACAGTGTGACAGGCATGATTGCTGGATTAGCCGCGGGAATGACCACTTTTGTAGTACCTGACAGTATCGATGATCCACGTTTTGCTGTGGCTAATGGTAGCTTTATTTCATTAGTGGATCTTGAGCATCACTTGCAAATAACGGGTGAAACAAAGGGCATTGGCGTAAGAAGCTAACTAGTTGGCACTTTCTGCTATTGGTATGGCCCGATCGGACAGTGTGATTTTGCCGGCTTTCACTATTCTATTTCTATCGAACATTTGCCAGTTGGACGGGACAGACACCGGAAAGCTATCGTGCGACAAGTCGTGGGCAGTGAAAAAGCCCAAATAAAAAAGCCAGCAGGCTGCCTGCTGGCTTAAGTTTGATTCAGAGAGTATGAAGCGGTCGCTATCAGGTTTGTTGCCCCGCCTGGAAAGCCGTAAGCTCCTGTCGGGTTGGGGCTCCGTTTGAGCCTGCTTTGCTGACCACAACGGCCGCTACCATATTTCCTAACTCGGTCGCAGTGCCGAGTGTTAGCCCACAGGCTAGCCCAGCGATGACTCCGGCGCAGTGACTGTCACCTGCTGCAATGGTATCGGCAACCGTGACCTGACAGGCCGAAATATAGGCTGCCGTTTTGCCAGGTTCGCAAACATACGCCCCGTCTTTGTCAAAGCGGCAGATCATTGCTAGTTGGCGTTGTTGAGCGAAAGACTGCGCGGTGCTGACAGCCTCTTCTAGTGAGGACTGTGAGCCATTTAGTAGGTTCAGCTCCTCTCGGTTAAGCGTTAGGGTAGCCTGCTTGGCCAGTAACTGTTTGATAAAAGCGGGGTCGATATCAGACAACCGTGGGCCAAAGTCGACAAACAAGGTTTTATCATCCCCGAGTCTGAGCAGCCATTGACGCAGTGGTTCGCTTTGCGGACTGACAAGCTCATAACCAGATACATAGACGATAGCATTTTCGGGAGTCGGAATTTGCTCCAATAGCTCTTTATTCCAATATTGCTCGCAGCCGTCAACAGTGATGAACGTTCGCTCTTTGCTAGGCTCGACCATGGCAATACACCACCCATTGTCATGGCTTGGATGACGAAGCAGAACCGGTAGCGCCTCTTTATCCATTTCTTTCTCGACAGCCTGTCCCCATGCTCCATTACCAACAGGGATCGCATTGACTGGCGACAGTGAAAGTCGACTCAAGGCTCTGGCAACATTGAAGGCACAGCCACCGATTTGCCTATCCTGCTCTTGGGCTACAACATCACCACCGCTGGTAGGCAGGTTATCGAGCCCAAGCATGACATCGCCAAAGGCGGCGCCGAGCACAATGATTGGCCGCTGTTGTGAAAGTGCTGAGATATCTATCATTGTCGTACCCTATGCGTTCTTTTTCAGGATAAGGCGATACAACACCATGCTGACCAAGAAAGATACAAAAAGCCCCAAACTAGAATCGGCAAAGATACCGATGGCAAATGGACCGTCGATGAAACCAGTATTCGTTACCATTAAGCCAGACAGTGAACCTATAACCCAGCAAATCAACGTTGGTTTCTTGATCCCTGTGTCACCAAATAACTCTTCATCACTGTAGCCAGATTGGCGATGCTTGGTGAAGAAGTCGGTCATGAAAATGGCAGCCCAGGCGGCAAGGAAAACACCGCAGAAGACAAGGAAGGAGATGAATGGACCGAGGAAATCACCGGAAACGAACAATACATAAAGTGCCACACCAAGGACCAAGACCGCATCGAGCGCAACGGCAGTACGTTGTTTCAGTTTGATCCCCATGCTCAATAGGTTAAGACTCGCTGAGTAGAGGCTTAAGACTGCAATGGTAACAATACCTGCAACTGCGGCGGCTAGGTACGGTATTGCCATCCATGATGGTAGTAGTCGGCCAATGGCAGAAATAGGGTTTTCGTGCGAAGCGAGATCCGGGATTTGAGCAGTCAGTAGGATCCCTGTTAGCATCAATAAAATCAGCGGGAGTGCAGCACCACCTACCACCGCATTGAAAATACCACGATGGCTTGATTTAGGGCTTTGATCTCGGCTGTAGTCTGCGCCAGCAATTGCCCAGCTGATACCGGTGCCTGCTGCAATGATTGAAACCGCAGGCAAGAATCCGGTGACCCAGCTACCGGAAGGTAGAGCCATGATGGTTTCCCAGTCTGCAGTAGCTACTAAGTAAAGAACAACAAAGAAGGTCATCGCGCCGAAAGTGCGGGTGATCCACTTTTGCATTAACAGTACTGTGTTTTGCCCAAGTACACTGACAAAGACGGTCATGCCACCAAATAGGACTAATGAAATGGCTGTTGTCATTGTCGTTTCAGCAAACCCTAGCGCGCTAAATAGGGCGGCGAGGGTTAACGTACCGGTGATAATGTTGACGGCTTCCCACCCCATGAGGTTGATCCAACAGAATGATGTAGGAGCTATATTCCCTTTTATACCAAAACTTGAGCGGGAAAGGGTTAGGGTTGTGGTTCGTCCTATTTTACCGGCAATGCTTGACATACCAACCAGTGTAAAGGATGCGACACCAACGATAGCAGCTAGCAACGACTGAAAGAATGATAATCCAAAAGAAACGATAATCGCGCCGTAAACCACACCTAAAATTCCGATGTTTGCTGCGCACCAGACGAAAAATAGTTCAGCAGGTTTCTTTGTTTGCTGGTTAGCAGGGACTTTGGCTATCCCCAGATCTTCGATGTTGGCATCGTGGCTGAGGGCGTGCGGTGTATGTCCTGTTAGTACATCTCTGTTACTCATGCTGCAGTCCTTAGTGTTGAAGTATTTAGAGTTCCGATCTGTTATTGACGGTGGCGGAATGTTGTTAACGCTTTGGCATATGGTGCAAAGTCTATGTGGTTGGCGCGGTTGATCAGCGTGAGATGCTGTGGGCTGAAGGCTTCGATACCATTGAGAGCACCGCATATTGCTGTAGCCATGGCTCCGATGGTGTCTGTATCTCCCCCCAAATTGGCTGCAAGCTCGGCACAGCGCATTGGTTGAGTATCAGCGAGTTCGACAAGGGCGATTGCACTTGGAATTGACTCGATAATATCCATGCCTGAGCCAATCATCTCATAGAGGTCATTGAGGGCTTGTTTTGGATCATGTTGACTTTCAACCACATAGAGGGCGTATTGGATTCTTTTACCTAAAAGTGGACTGAAAGTGGACTCATTGTGGCGCTGTGTTTCATTTGCTAGGGTTACTATTTCTTCTTTGATGATGTGCCAAGGGGTGCCTTCTATCGCTCGGCTGATCGCCCAACCCACCACTGCCGCACCAGCAATGGCGATATCGGATTTATGAGTGGGAAGGCATGATAGCCGGATACCCTCGATAAAGTGCGCTTTGTTGTGGGTTGGTAATAGACAACCCACAGGTGAGATACGCATCGCGGAGCCATTGGTCACACCATTGGCCTCAATTTGGTCAAACGTACAACCTTGATCAATGGCTGTTAGCGCAGCTTTGGAAGTTGGGCCTAAAATGTTTTTTTCAAACGCATTGATTCTTTTCGCCCACACCATAATGTGCTTGGCAATCAGTTGTGGGTCTAGCTTGCCATCGGCTTCGATTACAGCATCCATTAAGGCGACACACTGGCTGGTATCGTCGGTAAACTCACCGGCGCTAAACTCATTGGCCGCAATGTTTTCTTCAGGTCCAGGAAGGAAATCATCGATCCATCCAAAATAATCGACCACTTTATTTTTCGTCCACAGTTCAGACGGCATGCCCATCGCATCGCCGATTGCCTGGCCGTAGAGGCAGCCTAAAATGCGATCTTCAATCGTTGCCGTTGGTAGTTGGCCTGTGTGGCTCATGGTGTTTTCTCCGGAGTATCACGGTAATGGGATATGATTTGATAACTATCATAAGTCCACTTTAAGTCCAGTTAAATTCCTTTTAGTTACCAATGTGATTTGGGCCTCACACTTTGGTACTATCATCATGATTTTAGTTATGTCAGCATCTTGATTTAGGCGGTATGGATTGGAACAGCTATTTCTTACTCAGATGAAAGAGGCATTGGATGCCAGCGTCTCAACCCCTTTATACCTACAGCTGCAACAGGCCATTGAAAAAGCGATTGCAGATAAGTTGCTCACCCATGGCACTGCATTGCCTTCCGAGCGCAAAATGTCCCAAGCGCTCGGAGTGTCCCGGGTTACGGTGGTCAAAGCTTTAGCGTTATTACATGAACAAGGTGTGGTGGTGAAAAAGCACGGTAAGGGAACTTTGGTTAATTTACCTGTGCATTACAACTTGTCGGGTGGTGGCTTTTCTTCTCAACTACAGCGTAAAGGTGAGGTATCAAACCGTTGGTTGGCGAGAGAATTGATGGAGGCACCATTATTTATTGCCAGCGAATTGGGCATTGTCGAAGGCGATATGATCTCGAAGATTAAGCGGGTCAGATTGGTTGATGGGATGCCGGTATCAATCGAAACCATGTATATCCCGGAGTGTTTCTTACCCCGTCCGGATTTATTGGAGGGTTCACTTTACGCCCATTGGCGCGCTCAAGGGATCAAGCCTTACGATCAGGATTACTCGTTAAGTATCTATGCGCCAACCCCAGAAGAAGCGCGAATGCTTGAAATCCCTCCAGAATCTCCTTTGATGAAAATTGTTCTGAAAAGTCAGGATAATCATGGGCTGGTATTGGAGTATGGCTCGGCAATTTGCCGTAGTGACTATTATAACTTTGAGTTCAAGGTCCGAGCGTGATCCTTTAATTTTCTAGTTGGGCTGGGTAATAGATATACCATGGCGATGCCTCTGATTTCGGGAATGTAAGTGGTTACTTTCTTCTCGATATCAAGTTTGCCATGTTCTGCCAAGATCCTCTTTCCATCTAATCATCGATTTTTGTTGGAGGCATTAAAATGCTAGTGTCTAAATACGTTCATAGTGAGACTTCACTATAGCGTTTACCAGTACTTCACTTTGCTTCAACTTAAAGTTAATCGGTGATAGTAAATCGCCAAATAGCGAGCTGCCCCCACCCAATACAACTGGGATAGTTGTGATGATCATTTCGTCGATGAGATCTTGGGCCAAGAAGTTTTGTACGGTGATCCCACCATCGATATACAGCTCCTTGAAGCCTTTCCCGTTTAGTTCTGAAACGATATTTTTCAGATCGCCCTTAACTAAAAAAGCTTTGTCTTGATATTCCTTGGGGATAGCCTTAAGACGGTTGCTGATAACAAATACAGGTTTGCTGTACGGCCATTCACAGTCAAATCCGCATACTGTTTCGAAGGTATTACGCCCCATCACTAAGGCATCTACCCGTTCCATGAAATCATTGAATCCGAAGTCACTTCCTTCTGGGTTAGGAACACTGTGTAGCCAATCAAGGTTGCCGTTTTTATCGGCGATATACCCGTCAAGACTGGTTGCGATATAGACAATGTTTGTCATGGTGATCTCCTCATTGGGGTTGCTTAGTTGATCGGCTTGGAAGGTCAAAGACGATTCGTATATAATATTCTACACTGTAGAATAATGGTGAGTTTATTGAGGATCGATGATGACTGTCAAGGGTAAAAAGCGGGGCAGGCCAACGACGTTGGCTGTCACCTTAAGTAAAGATCGGATTATTGAGTGCGCTAACACATTGATGGCAAACGACGGAAAGATCCCGAGTATCCGTAAATTGGCCGCTAGCCTTGAAGTCGATCCAATGGCGATTTATTACTATTTCACCAACAAACAGGCGCTGCTTGAAGCGGTAACCGTGTCGCTTATCGAGAATATCTATTGTCCTGATAGCACTGGGGATTGGCAGTACGAGCTGGCGAACTTATGCGAAAGTTACCTTAACCTGTTAGCGCAATATCCGGGATTGCTGGAAACCTTACTTGGTATGACATCGCACGGCCCGGCAACGGTATTTACTGAGCGGTTTGATTTGGCGATAGCTGACTTAGCGCTGAGTGATGAGCTACGTAACAATGCGCTTTCGATGCTGGTGGATTACCTTCATGGCTATGCCTTGGCGATGAGCTGTCAATCTGGCGATGAACTCAAGGTCGATATGATGTCTGGTCCTTTGGCGTTCTATATGAAGGCATTACAGCAGATGGTGAAATAAAGGGGGGATGTCATTACCTCCTCTTGATCATGCTTCCTGAATTAAGGAAACAAAAAGGCAGCCCGCAGGCTGCCTTAGTTGTATGTACGCGGTTAAGCCGTCTATTAACGCTGCTCTAGCGGGTAAGAGCGGTAGCTCCACATACCGTAAGTACGTAGTGCATCGCGGTAGATACCTAGTAGTTCCCCTTCAGAAGGCACCTTCAATTCTTCCAGTGGTTTATCGGCCGCTGAAACCGTGTCGAAGGTGATATCTTTTGGTCCGGTCTGCCATGTTGCAATTTCGAACAGTGATTGGCCGCGACGGACGTGGCTGGCTGAACTGATAATAGTGGCATGGTCGATATCATGACGGGCAAGAGCATAGCTGCTGTACAGTGCATTTTCTACCGTACTGCGGGCATAGTTGTCTTCGATAATGCGATCGCGAGCAATGCCTTTTTCAACCAACCAGTCGGCCATCAGCTTGCCTTCTGTTTTGTGGTTTCTTGGCACGCCACCAGTTAATACGATCATCGAATTAGGCTGTTTCTTGGCCATCGCCAATGTCATTTCGAGGCGATGGACCAAAATGTCGTGCATGCTACCGTCAGGATTCAGGGCGTAGCCCAGTGTGATGATGGCAGTGTTGCCTTCATATGTTTTATCTTGTTGCTCTTTGAGCGGCGTTGCGACGATGCGGTTTACGGTATCGAAGATGCGCTGGATATCGTTGGCACGCCCGGCATTGAGATCTTTCAGGGCGTTCATATGTTCAAGTGATGCTTGGCTGTTGCCTTTGAATTGCTGCCAAACGGCAAGGTAGGCATGGGCATCGACATCTTGAGGGGCAACTGTTAGTACTTGCTCGAAAAGCTCAATCGCTCGGTCGACGTTTTTGTTGTAGATCTGGGCATTTGCCGCCGAGATCAGCAAGTCAGTGCGGTAAGGTTCTAGCTGGTACGCTTCAAGTAAACGGTTAGTCACAATCTCCATGTTACTTGGCATTTTTGCGGTAAATCCAGCGTGGGAAATACGTGCTGGAGATTTAAACGCCGTAACCGCATCGGTCAGTAGCTGATCGACGACTTGGCGTTTAGTGATAAATTGGCTGTATTCAGCATCGGATTGGATACTTTGTTGTGGGGCTGTGTCTGCTGCCAATAAAGACGTCGAGGAAAGGCTTAATAGGCCACTAAGGGCAATCGCAATAAGATTCTTTTTCATTATTTATGTTTTACATATATCACAAGGTGGGCAGCAATATATTGCATTGCTAGTATGAGATTTGTGATCTAGCAATAATTATTCATATCCTTATGCGTATGAGATCACAAAATGATGTCTCGCTTCCACATTTGTGTGATAAATGAAGCGCTATTCATTTTTAGAGTGAATGAGTGGTAGATTTCTGGCGAGCGTAGCGACTGCTTGATATATTTTATCTCCGCATCCGGCATGGTTACGTAAATCGACTTCCCGTTCTTCAAATTGATTACTTTCTCGGCAATGAAAATAAATTTCATTTAGAATTCTGATATCATATTTATTCAGGATATGGACGCGTTCACGAATAAGACCCGGGAATTGATTGATAGTGATATCGATAAATTAATCGTCCACCTCGAGCCAAACATGACTAAGAATATCCGAGTAGCTAGCTAGGTTATTTTCGATGCCATACCACTTTCGGATGATAGCTTTGCTCTCTTAAATACATCGCCAGCATGTTGTTGGCTAAATCGCAGGAGCCAAATGGGAAGGCATTGAGTTCTTGCCAGCGAGGTAGATGGCAGTATTGATGCGACTGGGTTTCAATAATCGAGACTAAGGCGTTTCTAAATGTATGAACATGATATTTCAATAATAATTTCCTTGTTTATCTATCTATATATTAATCATAGTCAAATATTAAATACATTTCTTAAAAGTGAATAATAAATATTAATTTTAAAAAACATAATTTATTAATAGTAATCTTTACATTGATGTAGGTGAAATATATACCTCTTAGGAGGGAGATATTAAAAATGAAATAATATCTAATTTTTAATTATTGAGATAGTCATTTTTATGATCATGTTATTGTTGTTGAGAAAAAATGATATTCCCTCACGGCTTAAAATTACTTGTATTAAATTTATACATGAACGAATTGGAAAGAGAAAAGGATCGCTTTCTCATTCATTTTTTATTAATTCACGATGGATGGTTTTGTGTAGATCGATTATTCCTAATTATAAAAAAAGTTGGAGCATTTTTGATGAGTAAGAATACGACTAGGTTGACTAATGCGGTGGGAGCCAAGCTCTCCATTCCTCTCGTTTTAGGTATTATGGGGGCAAGTGCTTTTTCAAGTCAGGCAGTAGCTGAAGACATGACATATATGGAAGAGCTGGGTAAGAGGTTGTTTTTTGAAAAAATTTCGATAAATGACAATATGTCTTGTGCTACGTGTCATACAGGTGGCACTGGGGGGACTAATGGTGACTCTCATGTAAATAATACGGATGTGGCTGTTACTGGTTCGGATGGTGTCAGTGTTGGTAACCTTAAGCCGCCAGGGAACCAATATGTTCAGTTTTTAGATGATGATGGTAAAATTGACGGATTGAAAAATTTTGATTTGTGTGATGCCGGATTCGCACTCGTGCCATGTGGAGGGGCATTTTGGAATGGGAGAGCCAGAGGGGACAGAATTGAGGTAGAGCATGGCGTTGATGTTTTTGCTGGCCTTAGTAGCGAATATGAAGAAATGTATCGTAAATACCTTGGTCCTCTAGCTGATCAAGCACATGCCAGTCCTTTCATAAACCCATTAGAGCAAGCTGAGCCAAATAAGAAAGCCGTATGTGTTCAGGTTCGAGATCAAACTGAATGGGGCAAACAGCTATTCAAGTTTGCTTGGGGGAAAGATCTAAAATGTGGTAAAAAACATGTCAATCAAACCTTTGCCCACTTTGCAGTCGCTCTTTCTGCTTGGCAAATGTCGAGTGATAATAACCGTTTTGATTCGAAAAGAGATGTATCTTTAGCAAAAACAGATCTTAGTGACCCCAATAATATTTTTAATTTTGAAGGTTTTACTGAACAAGAAAACCGAGGCCGTGCATTATTTTATAATCCAAGACCTGGAGTAGGTGCTCGGTGTTTCTTCTGCCATGCAAGTGGGCCAGATCAAGGTACAAGTAAGTTTGAGCGTTATACTAATGATCAGTACTTTAATCTTGGTATCCCTAGAAACAATGATATTCCAAATCCAGCGGTAGATGATGGAGTTGAAATCACAGCTGCTAAATTCGCTTTTGAAAATAATATACCACACACTGTCGGTGACCATATCGGTAAGCACAAAGTGCCGACGCTACGAAATGTAGATAAACGTCCTCACAGTGGTTTTGTTAAAGCTTATACTCACAATGGCTATTTCAAGACTCTCGAGCAGCTAGTACACTTTTATAACACTTCACTAGCTAAAGATAGGTGTGAGGATATTGGAGTTTTCGACGCGAATGTTGAAGAAGCTATAGCGAATAATTGTTGGCCTAAGCCTGAGAAAGATGTAAATAATTTGCCTCCATCAAATATTGTTGGTGACTTAAAACTATCAGCTGAAGATGAAGCAGATCTTGTTGCATATATGAAAACACTAAGCGATGAAAGTACAGTTAAAGCTCCTTCTCGCTATAAGCTACATATTTACGATCCAAAACGCTTGAAGCATGGCGACAGTGACGACAAGCCATATGAAGAGCCAAAGATTGAAGACCCATTTGCGGGTAAGTTCTCTTTCGGTAGGTTCTAAAGTAAAGCAGTAAAAACAGTCTATTAGAAACCAAAAACACCCAAGTGCCTTACCACTTGGGTGTTTTTTTATGTTCGATGAAAGCTGGTTGCCTAAGCTTGGGCGATTAGCTTGAGGTATTCGGCCTCAGTGTAGTAATCGGCCTTTTCGGCCCTATCTAGGAACACCAAACCGTTGATGTGATCCAGTTCATGCTGGAAGATGCGAGCGATAAACCCTTCCATCTGGGTTCTGACTTCCTTGCCCTCAAGCGTTTGGTAGCGAACCTCAATGTGGGTGTGGCGGTTCACCAGTGCTCGGATCCCCGGAATACTCAAGCAGCCTTCCCAATCTTTTTCCATGCTATCGCTCGCCCAGATAATTTCTGGGTTGAGCATTAAGGTCGGCTCCATCATCGGTGCGTCGGGGTAGCGTGGATTGGGGCGAGACGCCACAATGAAGGCCCGGATAGACTCGCTGACCTGGGGGGCTGCAATACCCACCCCATTACTCTCAAGCATCTTTTGCTGCAATGCATTGAAAAAAGGGGCGAAATCCTGATATTGGCCAGCCGAAAGTGGCAAGGCGTGTTCGCGTAAGACAGGGTTACCAAGCTGGGCGATAGTGAGCATTTCCATGGGATGAGTCCTTTTCACGGTTTCTCCGTAAAGCATATACCGAAGTGAATTTGGGACAAAGGAAAACAAAAATTGGGTGAATGGGAGTACCTGCAGTAGTGCTGACTCTGCATGAATGCAGAGTCAGTTTTGTCGCCGTTAGAAACTGGATTTCGAGAAACTACATCATCGCCAATAGCAGAAATACAATGGCGCAGCCAACCAGCAGAACCAGTGGATAGGCCTTGCTGTTGTGCGGCTCTTCCTGTGGTGGTTCTTGCTTCGCGGCGGCAGCAATTGGTTCGGCTTCATTCTTGGTTTTTGAGGCCGGCTCAGTACCGTTTTTGGTGCCATCTCCTTCTGATCCAAATAGTGCCATCACCTCAGCTTCGCTTTTGGCTGTCTGGAGTTGCTCTCTGAAATCGTCATCAACCAGCGACGAGGTGAGAGTGGTGAGTACTTCCATATGGGTTGAACCTGCTTCAGCAGGCGGGATCGCCAACAGGAAAATCATATTGACCGGCTCGTCACCATCAATCCCTTGCCATGGCATTTCACCTTTGACAAAAGCGCAGGCAAAAACCGGTTCAATAACCGCTTCGGATTTACCGTGAGGCACTGCCAGATATTCGCCAAGAGCGGTCGGGCCTTCTTCTTCCCTTTTGAGCACGGCATCAAAGAACATCTGGCGATCAGTCAGTTTACCCGCCTGATCGATTCTATCGGTCAGGGTTTCGATTGCGGTAATACGATCATCGAAAACCGCATCCAGCATGATCAAATTATGTGAGGTTAGTTGGGCCAGTTTCATGGTCTTGCTCCTTATTGTTCATGCTTGAGCCAAGTAAATTGATACGGTGCTAAAGTCGCTTGCGGTGCGAAGGTTTCGCCGCTGATCAAATCCGTACCGCCCTGCGTTAAGGTTACGGCTTGGGGTTGGTTGGTAAGGTTGAGGATATAGGTAATGCGCTCTTTACCCTCGCCACGGATCAGGCCAAAGAGGCCTTCGCCCAAGTTCAGTACTGTCTGCGCCGAACTTGGTGAAAACGCGGCGTGCTGCTGGCGCAAATTCAGTAGTTTGATCATTTTACTGTATACCTGTTGGCGCAAAGAACCTTCAGTGTTCAATGCTCGCTCTAGCTCACCCAGGCTGAACTTCTCGCGATTAATACGCCGGTTGATACCGGATTCTTCCATGCCTGATATGTCATTTTCACTGCCGAGGAAGCTGTGGTAGTAGATGGCCGGTACACCGATAAACGACAGCAGTAGTGACTGCGCCGCAAGGAACTTACGCGCCTTGTTATCGGTGCTGTCGTTAGGCTCGGTGATGGCACTGAGGTAGTTGATATTGAGCTCATACGGAGACTGGGTGCCATCACCGTTGTCTTTGTAATTCACTCGTCCGCCTTTGCGCTCGACTTCACTACACATAAACTGGCGATCTTCATCGCACAAAATGCCTTCTGTCGGGCGAACCCCGATGCCATCATGGCTGGCAAGAAAGTTGAAATAGGTGGTCTGGCGTCCGGCGCTGAGGTTGTCCATTGCCTCGCGAGTGAGTCCTTCGGCCCATTGGGTTAGCACAGTGCTGTCCTCGGAAAGAAAAGCATGCAGGGTCAAAGGTGGCAGTGGGAACTGGTAGACCATGTGAGCTTCATCACCATCGCCGAAATACGCTACGTTTTCTGGGTGGGGCACATTGGTTTCGGTGATCAGCAAGGTGCCGTTGGCGGCGATATCCAACACCAAACGCCACAGTTTGATAATGTCATGAGCTTGTGGCAAGTGAATACAGCTGCTCCCAAGCACTTTCCAAATAAAGCCAATAGCATCAAGACGGATAGAGCGTCCACCGTTGGCTGCATACATTAGCAGGATATCAATGCTTTCCAGCAATATTTGCGGATTGGCAAAGTTGATATCGATCTGGTCGTCCGAGAAGGTGGTCCAGACATGGGCGGTTTCACCGTTGGCTTTGGTGAACGGCGTTAGCAGCGGCAATGCCCTCGGGCGGGTGACACTGCTGTAGTCCAAGCAGGGATCGGATTCGACGAAGTAGTTCTGGTAGCGTTCGTCGCCCGCCAGGTAACCCTGGAACCAATCACTGCTCTTAGAAATATGGTTGATGACACAGTCGTACATCAGGTTGAAATGTTCAGCCAAGGCATTGAGCTCACCCCAATCTCCTAAGTTCGGGTCGACCTTGCGATAGTCAACCACACTGAAGCCATCGTCCGAGGTATAAGGAAACATCGGCAAGATATGAATATTGCTGATTGTCCCTTTTAGGTACTTATCGGCGAAAGCTTTCATGGTGACCAGTGTTGGTTTGCCATTTTCGCTGATGCTGTCGCCGTAGGTGATTAGGTAGCTGGTCGTTTGGTCAACCCACGCCGGATAGGCAGGGGCTTTGCCTTGCCATTTGTCGATAAGGGCAAGGATCTGTTCGGTGATGTGCGACGCCTGCTCTCGGCCGTAGATCTCGGCCACTTTCTGGGTAATAGCTTGGGCAAACATTAGCAATTTTCCTTATCAAACGGCGCAGTGGCAGCGCAGATCAACCGCAGGTCGAGAGTGTTGTTCGGCGTGACAACAGGCTCGGCATCGGCAATTTCCTGCTCGCGGTAGTTGACGATGGTGACGCCGGCAAAGTGGCTGAATTGGCTCATATCCAACGCGATAGGCTGTTCTGCTGCGTTGAACAGACGTAGCACAACGGCATTGTTATCGTAGAAAGAGTGAGACACGCTCGACAGCTCCAGCTCTTCCTTGATAGCTAATAGACTGAACTGTTTGGACATTGGCTTTTCTTCGAAGCGGACTTGAAAGCGTTCCAGCCGATTTTCGAAGCTGTTGAGGCATTGACGCTGGTAACTGAATGCCTGGTTGAGGTATTCCATCTCCAACTGACGGATCACTTGATGCGATGCACTCTCTGCCATAGCAATGGCAAAGCTGAAACGCATGGATTGCTGTAACTGGGCGTCTGGGGTATGAACGACGGTGTTATTGATCCCCGATGCGCGTCCCGGGCGCCAGAGCAGGTCATCTTTACCAAGGAAACCAACAGCCTTGAACAGGGTCAGTGCAATTCGGTCATGTTGGTTCTTGTGAGCTGCTTTGAGGATTTGGTATTCCTTGATCCCGCGGCCATTAATAATCAATGCCTTGTTATCTTGCTCAGTGTCAGGTGCATTGGCTATTGCGACAGCTCCCTCGGTGGTTTCAATATCTATCGGGCACTCGCGGAAGCGCTCGCGCCAGCTTTCGTCCCCGTTGAACAGTACCGGAGCAACTGGACGTTCTATGGTGGCAAACGGCAGGGTGCTGACTGATGTCTCTGTACTGATATCGCTGTTGATTAACACCCGAACACGGTGGTCCTTGATGTGATTGACTGTATCGATATCGACCTGCAGATTATGCTCGCCATGGTGCAGGGTGAATGTCAGTTTGAACACGATTTCGCTGTTGGTATCGCCTTGGCGGCGGTCTTCCAGGTCTTGCGGAACCAAAATCCGGCTTTGCAGGGTCATTTGCTGCATCAGCTCACCGCGCTGGCTGCTAAGCAGTGATAGCGGCTGCGAGTAAAGTGGCGTATCGCCTTCCAGTGGTGAGAAATCATAAGAATCGCCGTCATCGGCTTGGTTTTCAAACTGGATCACGTTGTTGATACTACGGCCGCTTTGTTTGTCGGTTAGTACCAGTTCACCTTTGTGCAAAGAAAGTTGAAGACGATCATTTTCAATTTGCGTCGATGTGCCGTTTTGTGCCTTGTTCATTGAGTCGGCTTCGCTGACCTGTAGCGTCAGGTAGCCAAGAGCTGGGATATCGTTGATCTTGGCTTTGAGCTCGAAGCGGTAATATGGTGGTACCGGTACTTCCTTCTCGCCGTCTTTGGTCACTTCAATTACCTTACCGCCATCAAGGGTGTCGCGTTTGATCTGCTCAGCAATGACGGGTTGGCCGTTATGTTCCAGCGTTATGTTGGTAAAGGTGCTGAATACCACAACATCAACAATGCCGGAATAAGGTTTGATGCGGTTGTTGAACACCATGATCTCCCCTTCATCACAGACTTGGCTCGCGATGTCTTTGACGATCAGGTTATACAGGCCGTGGCAGATCTCTTCCGCTTGCTTGAGGCGGTGCATGATATCGGCGTTGGTCGCATCGCTGTTACAGCCGCCCATGCTGTCGTGGGCATGGCATTCGATGATTTTCTTCCAAGCGATATCAACAAGTTCGGTATGAACGGTAATGCTATGTGCCTTGGCAATCGCGGTGATTGGTTCAAGCTTTTTCAGTAGAAACTGCTCGATGTCGAAGTTGAGCTTCTTGATGTCGTAGCGCACCGAGCCAATGGTTTTGTGAATACGGGTATAGCGCGGGATCTTGAATTCACCTTCAAATGTGTCGAAATCACGGCTGTTGTTGCGCAGGTAGTCGACATAGTCTTCCATTGACGAGATCACATAGGTGTCACCGGTGCTGCTGCGTTCTGTCGCCTTGGTCAGGGTTTCTGGCAGGTTAGGGTCGATATTGACCTGATCGCCACCGGATGGGATCAGGACTTCATCAAGGCCAGACAGGGCTTTGATTTTTTCGACCATTGGAAAGATTTTGTTGTCGAGATGTGCAGGCTCGGCCACGATATTTTTCGCTGCGCCATAACCGTGGACAAGGTTGTAGGCAATGATGTTATCGCCGCCTGGTGATTGCCAGAAGAAATTGGATCGCTCGACCTGTTGGTCGTAGTCGATGCCGCGCCAGAAAATGATGTTGTCGATGCCGCAGCCCTTAAACAGGGTTGGCATTTGGGCATTGTGGCCGAAGGTGTCCGGCAGGTAACCCACGGTCATGCTGTGGCCAAGTTGTTCGGCGACATGCATGCCGTATTTCAGGTTGCGGATAATGGATTCGCCCGCCACGTTGAAGGTGTCGGTTTGGGTGTACCAAGGGCCGATGAACAGGCGCTTGTTGTTAACTAATGTGGCCATACGCTCGCGCATATGCGGCATGACTTTGAGGTAGTCTTCAACGATGGCAGATTGGCCATCAAGGTGGTAACAGCTGTAGCTCGTTTGGCTTTCCAGCGTCTCAATCACCTTGGTGAAATTGTAAGTAGCGAGGACATCGCTATCTTGTTGGGTGAAGTACCACTCACGATCCCAGTGAGTGTGGGGAATGACATGTACTTTGGCCATGCTGACTTCTCTTCTTTCGTATTAATTGGGTATTACTGGGGCAGTGTTTGCTGCCCCAAATCGGGTATGGGTTAACCTGTATTTCCGGAATGTTTTTTTCAGCCTTGCTTAATGGCTACCTTGAGGCTGCGGTTTGGTACAGAGCAGCAAGGCGATAGCGATAAAGCTTGAGCCGACAATCACCGAGAGGGTGTAGCTCAGCGGATCGGAGGACAGGAACCAGCCCCATACTGCAGGCAGTGGTAGGCTCTGCCATACGTTGAGGACGACGGCCAGCTGGGTACCGATAATGGAGCCAAGGATCATAATCGGGATCATTTTCGGGTTCTTCAATATGAATGGGATAGCACCTTCGGAGATACCGATCAGGCCCAGCATCAGGGATGTTTTACCGACGGTTTGCTCTTCTCGGCTAAATACGCGAGGGCGGAATTTTCCGTCCAATAACGCCGCGATACCGACTCCGATAGGCGGGATGACGATACCGAGTTCACGGGCGATCAAGTCGAAGTTTTCCCCCATACCGTTGAGGCCAAGGGCCACCGAACCTGCGGCTTTGTTGATTGGGCCGCCAAGGTCAAACGCGGTACCGGCTGCGATCACCATAGAATAGATACCTCGCCCCGCATCGCCGGCTTCGGTGAACAATTTGACCATCGTCATGTTGACCGCACCGAAGAATGGGTTAATCGCGTATTCCATGGTCAGTACCATGACGACACCACTGATCAGCGGGACTAGCAACATGGTTTTCAGGGTGGTGAGGTCAGTTCTGACCTTGATGGTGTCATTGAGGTAGCGAACCAGATAACCAATCAGGAAACCGATGGCGATAGCACCGAAAAAGCCTGAAGGCGCCCAGTGTTCGATACCAAAGAAGCGTTTGTAGACTTCATCGCTCATCACCCCACCGATAAAGGCAGGGACAAGAGCGGGTTTTCCGGCAATGGAATAGGCGAGGTAGGCGGCGAAGATCGGGTACATGAACTTGATGGTCATGAAACCGAGGCGGTCTAGGGTTTCGACTGGAGTACCTGAAATATCGACAAATTCACCAGTGATCTTGGCCACGGCCATCAGCAGACCGCCGAGTACCACAACGGGCAGCATGTAGCTGATACCCGTCATGATATGACCGATGAATACTTGGTAGGCAGAGCGTTTTTCCTGGATAGGCAATACCGCACCAGAGTCAGACTTGTCTTTTTTCCGTTTCATCGCTTCAGGTAACAGCACATCAACATGCTTGATCAACTCTTGGGTACGTACCTGTAATGGGTTGGCATTGTCGAAGCGTTCCATATCCATGATAGGGACATCAACGGCCAGTACCACAGCATCTGCGCTGGCAATATCTTGCGAGGTCAGTTTGTTTTTGACCCCGTCACTGCCCTGCGTTTCTACCTTGACCTCATAGCCTTGCTTTTCAGCCCAGCTTTGAATTTTTTTTGCCGCCATAAAGGTGTGGGCGATACCTGTAGGGCAAGCCGTTACTGCGACCAGTTTTTTCTTCGCCATGGTTTCATATCCATTGTTCTTCACTGCGGCCAGTATAAAAAGCCGCCACCGGTAAGCGTTATGGTTTCTTGGTACAAGGTGCGTATGACGATACTTTTGAGAGCTGTCTCACGGATTTTCATCCGCTGTTCGCGCTTAAATACGCTTATCCTATGACGTGACGATTACTCATTACAATGAATACCTTCCGCGGCACTGAACGCATCATCTATGAATTTATTATTAGCCACGCCAAGCAATTGGGCGATATCTCGGCCAAGGAGATCGCGGGCAAGGCGCTGACGACGACTACATCGGTTAATCGGGTGTGCAAAAAAATGGGGTATGCCAGCTATACCGAGTTACGTTATAAGCTGGCGGCAGATTTGGCCCGCCAGCGTTCGTCATCGGAAGAAGAGGGGCTGGATCAGGCTGTAATTGTCAAGTTGGCGGCTGGACTGAAGGCGACTAATGTGGTGTATCTCTATTCCCGTGGCGCGTCGATTGTCAGCGTGAATTACCTGTCCCGTTTTCTCTCCCTTGCTAATATTCCCCACTTGGTGATCACCGATATCCATCAGTTAACCATGGCCAATGCCGGTATTTTGGTACTGATCAGCAAATCTGGGGAAACCCATGCGGTGGTGGATATGGCCCACAATGCCAAACGCAAGGGCATGAAAGTGTTTTCGGTGAGCCTGCGTGGTTCAACCCTGAGTCAGGTCAGTCACCTCAATGTGAATTTGGAAGAGCAGATTGATGGGATTTCGCTGTACAGCCGGGAGAGCCAGCTGCACATACTGGAGGTGGTGGATAAGCTGGGAGAGCAGTTGCTGATTTAACGATATTCAACCTATTTAGGCAATAATGCCCTTTAAAGCAGGAGCTTAACTGTATTGCATTGTTGAGAAATAGCTCAGTTGTTACTATGATTACGTGTTATTGTAAATGATGTTAACAATAAGGTGTCGTGTATGAAGAACGAAGTATTGCTTTTTTTGGAGCGCAACCCTATACGCTCTTGTGAAACAGACGAAATATATTTGACACGGATTACAGATATAGCCATTGAAGAAAATTTGGAAATGAAGAGCTTCTTTCTTGTTCTAGGGGACAAATACCCTCAAAGCTGGAAACAAATCGCTACACTACAAAGTAAGCTGTCTGACGAAAATTAAGTAAACATTAATATAAATATGGCTTTAGTAAAAAAGTAAGAGGTGCTGGTAACTTCATTTCCTAGGTTTACCTTTATTCAGATTTACTAATTCAGACCTGATTTAAGCGTTACCCCTTTTTTAACGTGGTACCTGTTAGAGTATATCTGGGCTAAATTCTTTTCAGCCCAGATTGATTTCCCATCTTCAAATGTGACTATTGGTGCTCCACACGACCATAGTCAATCATCCATACACATGATCAGCACGGCTGCGAAAGCCAGGAAGGCTGTCATCATCAGGAACACATCGTTGTAAGCCATAATAGCTGCATCACGCTGCATGGTGGATAGCAGAGTTGCCTGAGCTTGTTGCATCGCGGTGCCTGCATCACTGCCGGCTTGGATAAAGAAATCACTTTGCTGCAGCATCTGTTGCCAGCCATTGGTGCTAACACTGGGGAGCGACTCCTTGATGTGCCCGAGGTGCTCCCGGGTTTTGTTATCCAGCAGGGTGGCAATAATCGCAATGCTGAATGCCCCGCCGAGGTTACGCATTACATTGGTCAGTGTCGATGCATCAGGCGTATCGGCTTTGCTGATGTGTTTCATCGCTACCAATGACAAAGGCACCATGATAAACGGGCTACCGATGGCACGCAGCACCATGGATAGGATCAGCTGTTGGCCGCCGAAGTCTACGGTCATATGGGTGTTGACGTAACAGCTCACGCCAAACATGGCAAAGCCAAAGGTGACCAGATACTTAGGTTTGATGAACTGGACCAATTTAGGCACGATGGGGAACAGCAGCAATTGCGGGAAGCCCATCCACATCAATACTTCACCGATTTCCATCGCGTTGTAGCGCTGGATTTGAGTGAGATAAAGCGGCAGTACATAAATCGAACCGAGCAGCGCCATCCCGAGGATCAGATAGGCCAGACACGACATCGCAAACTGTCTTTCGCGCAGCAAGCGTAGGTTAACCAGCGGCTTTTTGTGCTGCAGCTCGTTGATCACGAAATAGACCAAGCTGACAGCGGAGATGATTGCCAGAGTGACAATAAAACTCGAGCTGAACCATTCTTCGCGATTGCCTTCTTCCAACACGACTTCTAAACAACCCAGTCCAAGAGCCATAGTAACAATCCCGAACCAGTCGGCTTTGAGCAAGGAGCCGAGATTGAGCGGTTCGTCATCCAGGCCATAGCGGATCATGGAAATCACCAAGATCGCTGGTGGGATGTTGATATAGAAAATGTAATGCCATGATAGGTTTTCAGTTAGCCAGCCACCGAAAGTCGGCCCGATAGACGGAGCGAAGGTGGCAGTCACGCCGAACAACGCCATCCCGACGGCTCGTTTTTGGATTGGCAGTAGCTGTATGACTAGCGAGAAGGCCAATGGGATCAATGCGCCGCCGCTGAACCCCTGCATGGCACGAAAGACAATCATTGAGCTCATGTTCCATGACAATGAGCAGAGGAAGGATGACAGAGTGAAAATCACTGTCGTCCATGTTAAATAACGACGTTTGCCCAGCGCTTTTGATAACCAGCCACTGAGCGGGATCGCGATCATTTCTGCCACCAAATAGGAGGTGGAAATCCACGAGCTTTCATCCAGCGTGGCAGAAAGTGCCCCTTGAATATCTTTGAGCGAGGAGTTGGTGATTTGGATATCCAAAATCGCCATAAAGGCTCCAATTAAGCCGCCAAACAGAGCAATCCAGTGGCGGCGAGGAACATGGAGCGCCTCGCTTTCAACAGCCTGCGGCTGTTGGCTTGTTGTGATCTCTGCACCCATGACTTAGCCTCGTGTATCGACAGTCGCCACGACAGACAACCCCGGGATCAACCTGCCTTTCAGATTTTGTGGGTCTGGAATGGTAATTTTTACCGGTACCCGCTGAACAATCTTGGTGAAGTTACCGGTTGCATTTTCTGGTGGTAATAGCGCAAATTTCGCTCCGGTTGCCGGTGAGAAGCTATCGACTACTCCTTGCAAAGGTTGGTCGGGAAAGGCGTCCAACTCTATGGTGACACTTTGGCCCTGATGGATCCCACCAAGTTGGGTCTCTTTGAAGTTAGCTTCAATCCACACATTGCTAGTAGGTACCAAACTCATCAATGGCATTCCTGGTTGAACATAGAGGCCAACCCGAAGGCTACGTTTGCCAACAATGCCATCAACAGGCGCATAGATGTTGGTGTAGGCAAGGTTGAGTTCGGCCTGTTCAAGCTGTGCTTGTGCTTCGGTCATTGCCGCTTTGGCTTGTTTGACCTGACTGGCAATCACCACGAGTTGATCTTTAGCACCTTGGTAGCTGGCATTGGCTTCTTCGAGCTGTGCTGCGGTGACCTTCTGGTGCGAGGTCATGCTATCGAGTTCATCTTGTGATGAGTAATTGCGTTTGAGCAGGCTGCGGGTTCGGGTTACTTGTTGTTTGGCGCGATCGAACTCGGCTGTAGCTGAGGCAATTTGGCTTTGTACTTGACGGATCTGGGTTTTTTGTAATTGCTCTTGGGCATGAAGGTTGTCTATAGCGGCTTGGCTGACAGCTAAACTCGCCTTGGCCTGATCCAATGCTGCTTCGAAGTCGCGGTCGTCAATTTTGGCCAGCAGATCACCGGCTTTTACTTGCTGGTTATCAGAGACAAATGATTCAGTAATATAGCCGCCGACTTTTGGGCTGATGTTGGTGATATCACCTTGTAGGTAGGCATTATCCGTTGATTCGAAATATTGGCCATATCCAAACCAGTAGCCACCGCCTAGTGCGCCTAGCGAAAGCATGATCAAGGTAGCGATCAGTGGCGCTTTTTTCTTGTTACGCTTGGGAAGCGTGTTTGGCGCTGCTTGTGAATTGTTAGGCGCATCCGCTTTGGAAGCTTGGCGTTGTTCGGTCATTTTACCCTCGTTTTTATACCCAAGTGATATCAAGCTGCAGGTTCTCTGCGGGGAATATTTGGGCTTATAAGAATTGGCTTTAGGAAAGTGTGTCAAATTGTAAATGATATCGATTGGTTGATAAGATAGGAAAAAAGGGAAACACTGTTGCACAAATCTTACTAATAAGCAGAAGGCTGGGTTGTGATGGACTTGAATTCGGTAGCAATTTTTTCACAAGTTGTTGATTGTGGAAGCTTTACACAAGCGGCAGATGTTTTAGATATGACCAAGTCGACCGTTAGCCGAAAAGTCGCTGAGCTGGAGGAGCACCTTGGTGTGCGTTTGATCACGCGCTCAACCCGCAGTTTGATTTTGACGCCCGAAGGTGAAGCGTTTTATCAGTCCTGCGTTCAGATGCTGGAGATCATGGGGCAGGCGGAACTTGAAGTCAGTGCCAATCAGGATTTGATCCGAGGCCGACTGTATGTCGTGATGCCAGTCGAATTGGGGCACCAAGTTTTGGGTGGTTTATTGAATACATTTTTGAAGCAATACCCGTACGTTTCTCTGCATGTTGAAATGACTAACCGTGAAGTGGATGTTATTGGGGAGGGTATCGATTTATATGCCCAAGTCGGCGAATTGGATGATTCAAGCTTAGTGTCGAGAAAGCTGACTGAATCGCGTCGGGTACTGGTTGCGAGCCCTGAGTATCTTGAGCAATACGGCATGATTGAAAGCCCAGCAGATCTCAAAGCCCCACACCATCAAATCAAGGTTCATAACAAGGCGGTGAAAATCCCCAATTGGCACTTGATGCACGAGGGGGGGGCGGTGAGTGTTGATCTGCCATACCGCCTCAGGGTCAATACTATTACGGCATCGCTGTCGGCATGCCTCGATGGCTTGGGGATTGCTCTTTTGCCTGAATTTATCTGTCGTGAACATTTCTCGTCGGGTGAATTAATCCAGTTATTACCAGAGTGGGAGATGCCTCTAGTACCGCTTAGCTTGGTCTATCCACAGCGCAAACTCATGCCTAAGCGATTGCGGGTACTGGTGGATTATTTGGTTGAGCAGTTTGAACTACGGGTGAAAAAACACGCAATCGATGCCGAGTCGCGTTAGCGGGCTGTCAGTTTGCCGCGTATTGTTGCTGGTCGGCTTTCTTGTTGACTGGCTTGTTGTTTGGTTTGTTAATTGATTTGTTGAGTGGATTGTCAGTTGCTTGCTCCTTGCTATCGACATCAGAGCCGACATCAACCTTGGCAAGCTCATCCACTTCAGCATCAAGGATCTCATAGCCCTTGAGCTCCATGCAACGGCGTAAGACCAAGGACTGGGTTTGTGTTGCTTTGACCGAGCCTATTGCTGCTCCGGTACCCGCTCCGAGTGCGAGCCCCCATACCATACTCTCACCCATGCCCACATCATCAGCTAACAACCCGCCAAGGGCTCCTGCAGCGGTACCGATCAACGCCATATTGGTGGCGCTGGTGCGTACGGCTTCACCTTTATCGACTTCCTGGGTTTTTTGGCGGCATTCTGCTAAGTCTTGTTCGTACTCTAACTGAGTTTTGTCGTGGGAACCCACCACCGGAGCGGCATTGTAAGAACAAGCAGAGAGCAATGAAGTACAGATGATCAAGACAAGTCTATTCACCGGGCTAATACCATATATCAATCGACAGATGGCCGTTATGGTATGGTGAAAACATGTCGTCTTCAATACAGTGTTTTTTATTTTATGTTTCTTAATGCTAACAGAGCAATAAATTGGCGGGTTGGCTAAATTATTTACAATGTAAATTGTTTAAGGACGATAGCTACATACGGTGTCGGTATCCGACGGTGAAGGCGATGTCGGTACTGTTATCCATATTGAAGACATTTTCGATCATTGATAGCTCTATTACCCCGCTTTTGGTGTGGTAGCGGTAGCCCAGCAGAAATTCGGTCGAGGGTTCACTCAGATCCGATGTGGCATCACTGGCCCCTTCATAAACATGTACTTCTGCGAGAAAGCGGTGCTTAGGGCTGATCTGGTATTGGTAACTGACGCCTGTGGCGAAGGCAAATTTGTTGTATTTGATTTGTGCCAACACTTCATCATCATGGCGGTAGGAGACACCGAGCAGGGTATAGACGCTGTGCTTGCCTGCTTGGTAGCTGTAATTGAGCTGCAGTGCTTGCTCGAAGTTACTGGTTTTGAATGGTCCGCTGCCAACATAGTTGAAATATAGCGAGCCACCCAGCGATAAACCGTGATGACGGTTTTCCAGCAGTTGGTAACTGGTATAGAAAGAGAAGGCATTGCTAATGGTCTCGCCTTCAAAGTTATGGATTTCGACGTCGTATTGCGGCACCGAGATATCGAAGGAGTGCTTTTCTACTTCATCCCGGCCATTTAAGCCGATGCCGAACGTATCATGGAAGGCTTCAGTCAGCGAATCAAGGCGGTTGTTGGCGGCGAAGCGCCAAGTGTAATCAAGCTCTAAAGCCCATTTGTTGTTAAGTTGCCAATGGCCACCGATCGAGAGGTCATTTTGATAATAGTCGGCGCTATAATCATCGGTATGGGCCCAGACACTGGCAATGGTGCCCGTGGCGTAAAGCTCGACGGTATCTGGCGCATGGCTAAAACCGCTCCTGACCAAGGGAGTCAGCGCGTTCGATTGAAGTGGGGATTGGGCATAGGTTTTTAATGGGCCATAATCGGCATAGCGTTGCTCGGTATCGGCTTGGGCGTTGTCGACATTTCCAGTTAGTGAAAGTACGACGAGTACCGGGAGTTGCTTATTTTTATTATCCATAGGGGAGCCAATGCAGATTTAATCTTGTCCTTTGCCCCATTGTTATACTCACTGATGCTGTCAGCCGCGCTGAGTATGTAATAAAGTAATGCAAATTTTTCAAGGTATTAGGACTAGAGTATAGCTCCCTAGTCGGGGGCCGATGAATTACTTGTAATACGGTTTCGCTTTCCTTGATGGAAGAGAGGTGGGGGAATGGGGCTCTTTAGCTATTACACTCTGTGCATCTGATTTAAATATAGATAAATGATTTCTAAGCAGTTTATCATCAGGCTTGTTTACATAAAGAATGAACCAATATCACAGTGATACTAAATAAAAACGTTTCTATTATTTTTTGAGAGATCACCCAATAAACCCCCGACGCCACTCGATTAAACTGTCGGGTTTTGCTAAATCCTCCGTAAGTATACCTATACTGTTTTTTTGGGATGGTACTCGCAGTTTTTTGCTTTAATTTAATAGAATTAAGTATTTAACTTGGTTGATTTATTGTCGTAATGAATAATTGTTGTGTGCGTTAGTTTTATTGAGTTATTAGAAAGTAACGAAGAAACGTTTTCATAATCTGAGTTTTTTAAAATTATCAGGTTTGGGAAGAACAACACAACGATTATGAGGGAAACATGACGATACCCAGCTTCAAGAAGTGTTTACTTGCGTCTTCATTGATATCCACATTTGGTGTTATGCACCCAGCTGTGGCGAGTACAGCCAGCTCAGTAGCCGATGGCATTAAAGGTCAGCCAAATGTGGTTATTATTGTCGCTGATGATTTGGGGCATGCCGATGCTGGTTTCTACCAAGGGGAGTGGAATAGCGAAGATACAATCAGTAACCAAACAACCAAATATATCCGTAAAATTGCGAGTAATGGTGCAGTCTTTAATCATGGATATGTGACGGCTCCGGTTTGTGGTCCATCTCGTGCAGGTATGCTAACAGGTCGCTATCAGCAGAGTTTTGGCTTTTACAGCAATCCAGCCCCAGACGATCCCGATGACAATGATCCAATGGACCATGCCGAGGGAGTAGAACCGGGTATTCCGACAGAGATACCGACTATTGGAAATTACTTCCAAAATGCTGGCTATACCACCGCTTTTATTGGTAAAGATCATGATGGTGAGGACTGGAAGTTTTGGCCCCATAACCGCGGATTTGATTATTTCTTTGGTTTCAACAATGGTGCTGTCGCCTATGAGATAGGTGATAAAAACCAATTTAATACTTTTACCACTCCCCATTCAACAATGTGGCAAACTTTTGATGCTGGCCATCAAGCCCCTACAGATGAAGAAATAGCCGCAGCTGATCAATTAGTATCCGAACACTTCCAGTTACTTGGCGAGCTGGCTTGTGAGAGCCCCAATGAAAATGATCCAGATGTTTGTGATAAGGAAAGAACAGAGAAACAATTAATTGCCGCATTTGATAAAAATAAAGCTGAAAATGACAGTACCTATGATCCATCGACCTATAGAACTGAATATTATTCTGCGCTAGAGACTGTCGCAGGGCTTCATATTGAGCCGGATTTTGAAGGTGTATACTTGACCGATAAATTCGGTGAAAAGGCGGTGGATTTTATTAGCTCACAGGCTAATGGGCAGCAACCATTTTTGCTCTATCTTGCTTTTAATGCTGTTCACACTCCTTTGAAAGCAACGGATGTTGATGAGTCTGAAATTAACTATGTCGGCCCTGAGTATATTTCAGATGAAGATAAATCAAGTCGTAAAACAGCTCTCGCGATGGCGAAAAGCTTAGATAATAGTGTTTCAAAAATATACAAAAAACTTAAAAGGAAAGGGATTTTAGAAAATACCATTATTGTTTTTGTGTCAGACAATGGTGGTAAACCTAAGAGTAACTTCTCATCGAATAAACCGCTTTCAGGACATAAAGGGGAACTTTATGAGGGAGGCACTCGAGTACCATTTGCTATCTCTTGGCCTGGTAAAATTGAACCTCAGGTAATCGATGAGCCAGTTATTACATTGGATATTTTGCCGACTATTCTGGATGCTGCTGGGGTTGATATGAGCGATAAAGAAGCGTATGACCTTCATGGTGTTAATTTACTGCCTCGGCTCACAAGCCAGTCAGCCAAACTCGAAGACCGCTATTTATTCTGGGATCGTGTCAATAAGGCAGCGGTATTTGATGGTGAATTCAAGTTGCTGAAAACCAGGAAAAAACAATACCAGTTATTCCGATTGAGAGATTGTGGTAAAGATGCTTGTGAATCGGATTCACCGGTTAATTTTGCTGAGTTTGAAGAATACCTTGATAGCGAAGGTAATCCTCAAAAAGATTTTTATGATGTATCGGATGTTAACCCTGAAAAACTGGAGGAGTTGAAAAATGCACTTGCTGCTTTCCAGTGTGAAAATCCAGTTCCAACCTGGGGGGTAAAAGCACCAGACCCAAGTATTTATAATAATCCAGAAGCTTGTCCTGAATAAAATAAACCCTATTGATTATAAATAAGCAAACACCAGGTGTTTACTCTGGTGTTTGCTATGCATGAAATAAATTTAACTACTTTAAAATCAAAATATTATTAAAGAATGACTTATTTAAGTTGTAGAGGATGTATGAAAATAAATAAAGGCATGACGTTACTTAGCAAGTTAATCATACTAGCTGCACTTGGTGGATGTCAGGACGAATCAATCAGCAACAGCCTAAAAAAAAATGAACAATCAGAAACACAAAATTTAGCCTCGCAGAATATAGCGGTGAGATCGACGGTTGAATCAGTTTCAGCGGCTGATTTTATTTCTGAGTCTTGGTTTTCTGATTTGGGTCAGATGGATATGGTCGCTGCGGCCAAAGTTGCGGGTTACTATGCAGCGGCTGACAGTGGCTCGGCGACCATTGAGATCCGAGACATATCGTCCAACCTTCTTCATACGGTCACGGCGAGTGACATTGAGCTGGCGGGTCTTTCATCTGCAGGGCAATTGTGTGGAATGACATTTACTCCTTCAGGCCGGTTTTTGTATATAGCCCTATGTAGTCAGGGCAGCGAAGATGATGCGATCTTGGCCTTCAATACGAATACTGGCGTTTTGTCAGTGTTTGATCGGGTGCAATTGCACTCTGATCCAAGTAATACACAACACCACTTTGGTATGGCTTATTTCAAATCCAAGCTTTATGTCGGCAGTGAGCAGGGGGTATATCGCTATGATGCTAGCCGAAATATGGTATATAACGGCGGGACTGAACCGGAAAACGGCCTGATTTCGGTACCTAGCCCCGTTAAAGATATTGCCTTGGATATGGTCGGCGGTAACTTATATGTATTGACCCAGAATGGGGTCTTTAAACTGCCTGCAGATGGGGAACAACTGACAAAAGTGTATAACCGGAGAAACCTGTCAAGAATTGGTTATAGCCGAGTGTTTGGCCGTAAAGCACTGGCAGGTCTTTATATCACAAAGGATACTAAGCAAAGCTCTCAAGTGTTTTTTGTCCCACAAGATGCTGTTAAGCAAGGTGGGGACTTTACGGATGTCGCCACTGAGCTTTGGTCTTTTGATGGTAAGTTAGTGGATTTAACGACGACCCCTGATGGAAAGCTCTTGTTTTCCGGTGGTGAGGTTGATGCTCGATATGGCAATGCTTACACCTTGACTGATGGTGGTGATGTCTATCGGTTGACCTATCAGCAGTGGTTGCGTGATGAGTTGGCCCAATATGTCGCGGCGATAAAGAGTTTGACCGCTTATAACGGCAGTGAGATTGATGGTACCAACAGCACAACGCTGTCTCCTGAAGGTTTCTTACACCGGAAATTGCAGCGGGCGGGCTTGGCAGCCAACGAGACACCGATTGCCGATACTGTAGGTTGGGCCATTTACTTACTGATGGCAGCCAATGAAGCCAATATGTTGTCATCGGGAGGTGTGGTTGATGAATCGCTGGCTGATCAGCAAATTCAGCCTCTATTGGAATTATTGATTGAGCGACATGCAGGACTGATACCGGATGGTACGGGTGGCATAAAAACGGTCGATGGTCATTTTGTCCGGAACTACAACAGTGATGGTACGCCTTTTTCTAAAGATCAAAGTCCGGGTCCACAGCCGCAGGTTTATACCAGTATGAAGTTCCTGCCTGCGGTGATTAAAGCTGCCGAGCTCTATCCTGAAAGCAAGAAAATAGCGGAAGCGAAAAAGTACCTCGAACAGATCTTTGTCCGTTCTGCGGATACCATTCGTGCTCGCCAAGGCGTGACATGGGAAGTCGATGACTTTGGTCCAGTAAGAAATGCCAATGGCATGGCGAATGAAAGTTGGATTTTCGGTGACTTGGGGGCGGCTCAGGATCCTATGGCCAGCTATAACTATGGCCAGTATGTCTATGAGCGGGATAACTTCAGTTATGACCATTGGCTTGAAGGAGAGCCCGTGATCAAGCCATCCCATGCCGCCTTTGTGGTAATGGGTGGGACGCTAGTCTTGAGGCATCATGCCGATGACGCTGGCTGGAAAGCGCAGAATAACAACTATTATGCGCTTACACAGGCAGTAACCGATGATCTTGGCTCACCGTATTTCGCTGCATTCTCTGCAGGTAATAATCCATTTGATCGAGAAAACAAAAATGGTAACTACTGGAACGATGGGCCATCGGATCACCCTGGCGACATCATCCACTTCCCAGCAGTGCTTGGTTTTGGTCAGCATGGTAAGCAGGGAGCCATGGTCGGAGGCTACTTTGCCTATCGCGATGGTTTGCGCCAAGACATGCTAAATAGCTCTGATCCCGAGACCCCGATTAAGATGCTAACGCGTTGGTCTATGGTTAAGCCTGATTACGAGATGCCATCCATCGGTATTGCTGATTTCTGGTTTGGGGCGGTTGGGCTGGCAGAAACTATTCGTCCGGGAACGGCAGATAAGCTTCGTAATACTTTCTTTAGGCCGCACCCTGAGCTCACCGAAGATGCGGATGGTAATCAAGTTGTGTTGTTCTCGGCGCTGACGCCACGCCATGTGATCGGGGTCAGGGATGATAAATCCGAACAATCCTTTGGTTTTCAGCGTTCGCCGTTTACTGTTTCTGGGCGAGAACATTTCAGTCACTTTAGGCTTGAAGACCTACTGGGTGACTGGATTGAATTGGATGACTTTGTCAGTGTGAAAGAGGGCAAGGCGCCGAGATTCTCCAACCCCGATTTTGAAAATGGTATAGAAGGCTGGCAATACGTCGGTGATGGTCAGGCTAGAGTGATCGAGGGCGTGTTTGGGCAAGGGGTGAAGCTTCGTTCATCTTCTGCTGGTGAGTCAGTGCTGATGCAGGCCGTCGATCAAACTGTAGCGCTAGATAACAGCCAATACAAAGTGTCAGCATTCATCGAACCAATGAAGGTGACGAGTGCCAATGCATATATTCGGGTCGTTTGGTCGGCTTCTGGTGATCGTCATTCTCCATTAAGCGAGGCGAACGTCAGCGATGCTGTCAGCGCGGGCGAAGTTGGGCGATTGGTTTCCGTGTCTTCATATAAACCGGAAGGTGCAAGCTATCTACATATTGAGTATGTCGTGGATGGTAACCCTGAAAAGGCCGATTCATTCATGTTCGACAATACGTCGTTGCAGCTGATAGGGACCTTGGAAGAACTTGATAATGGCGACTTTGAGTCTAGCAGTGAAGGTCTTTGGGCCGGTGGTCTGAATACCAACAAGGCTCGCATTATCACTATGGATGCTGAAGACGAAGAAGGCCGTATATATACCAATCATGCATTGGAATTCGTGCTTAATGGGACAACCTCTTGGCAGATCGTTGAAACCGGAACCAATATTGATGTCAGTGAAGACCCGGATGGTACCCGGTACATCTTCAAGTTTGATTTACTAGAAAATACTCTCCTTAGCAAGGAAGAGCTTGGCGGTGAGTCAGCTACCGAGTTTGATATCGATGTCGATGTTTACCCTAAACCACAAAGTGAGAAAAAGGCGGCCAGACCGTATGTAGCCACTATCGAAAGTAATTCTAAGAAAGAGATTGCTTTTGTAATGCGTAAACGCCCGAGTAATGAACAGTTCAATGTTATGTTTAAGGTACGGCAAAGAAGCAAAAATATCGGGGAAGAACGTGTCGTGATAGATAACCTCAGGGTTTACAAGCAACGATTGCTCTCTGAGTGTGACACAACATCGGCAACAGGGTGCTAAACCACAACTAGCTTGTTGTTATTGTCATAGCCAAGGAAATTATTTTCCTTGGCTATTTTTATCATTATAAAAAAAGTTGTTTAAAGAATTATGTGCGGCAGATAACGTGACATATCCTGCGTGACTCTTGAGCTGTCTTCCCGGATTGATATCCCCCCGGCCTTATCGTCAACCAGCCAGCTGCCGATTAGGGTGTAAGCATTGTTGAACTTAGGTAGCGGGTGATAGGCTTGGTAGATCACTCCTTCATCACCATAGGGGCCATCGACCCGTAAAGTCTGTTTGCCGTTTTCGACGATGGTGATATTGGCTCCTTCCCGCGCGAAGATGGGCTTAATCACGTAATCCTTGAGATCGCCAAGACCGGGATCGTCGGCAAAAAACGCTGGAAGTAGATTCGGGTGTCCTTTGAACTTGCGCCACAGCATTGGCAGTAACGCCTTGTTACTCAGTACCGACTTCCACATCGGCTCCAGCCAGTTGATTGAGTTGAATGGCAGATATTTGGCATACTCTTCCCTTAGCATGAATTCCCATGGGTAGAGTTTGAACATCCAACGAATCGGTTTGTCGGCCATGTCGGTAAATTCTTTTTTGCCGTTGAGCCCGATATCTTCGACAAATACAAAGGCGGTGGATAACCCCGCCTCCTTGGCACAGTCCTCCATGTATTGCACCGTGCCTCTGTCCTCGATGGTATCTTTGCAGCAGGAAAAGTGCAGGGTTTGTCCCGGTTGCTGGCGCGATAGAGTTTGGAAGCGCTCTATCAACAACTCCTGTAGCAAGTTGAATTGATCAGCATCACGGCGGATTGCCCCGCTATTGACCATGTCTTCCAGCCACAACCATTGCCAAAATCCGGTTTCATAAAGTGAGGTTGGAGTATCGGCATTGTTTTCATACAGTTTTGCAAAGCCGGTGCCGTCATAGGAAAAATCGAGTCGGGAATAGAGTGAAGGTTCTCGGCTGCGCCAAGAATCCAGGATCGGCTGCCACATTGTTTCCGGAATTTGGAATCGTTGGAGCCAATATTCGTCAGCCACTACTTCATCGACGATCTCCAGGCACATTTGATGAATTTCTTCAGTGGGATCCTCCAGATCGCGCTCTATTTGCTCTAAGGTGAACTGGTAATAGCCGGTTTCGTCCCAGTAGGGGTCACCATACATGGTGTGAAACCCAAATCCATACTCTTTGGCTAGCTCTCGCCAGTGAGGGCGCTCTTTGCTGTTGATCCTTAACATGTATTTTCCTGAACTATTCGAAGAGGCTTTTGATCAGTATGACATGGAGTGAAACGAAGCATGGAGACAAGTGATGAAATTTTAGAGTTAGGGCACCATCGGCATGGAGTGTGAGTAAATCATGAAGAGAAATAGTTAAAATATAAACAAAGTGATGCTTTATGGTATTTATTTACCGCTATTTGCATCTTGTTACACACTCTTATCCCTACCTACGATTTACGTAAGCTAGATTGATGTACGTCACATTTTTGTGTTCCTAGCGGGGTATAGTAGCCCCGTTAAATTCAGGTTGCATGCTTCGTACCTGTAAGGTTTAACATCACTACAAATAATCGTTCGGGTAAGTTACCGGTAAATAGTTATTGTTCACCGTTCCTTGAGTAGCCAATTGGCAGCCAACCTTTTGCTTTAACTTGGTACTTACCCATTTTTTTCTCTTTTCCCCACTTTTCTGAGCAGCCCGCCCGCAAGCGGACAGGCGCTATTCATTTCTCTTTATTGCTGAGTTTTGATCCAGTTTTCAATACTAGTCTCGACCACTTCCATTGGCTGATCGCCGTATTTCAGTAGCTGATCATGGAACGCTGCCCAATCAAATTGACCACCCAGTTCACTTTGGGCTTTTTCCAGCATCTCTTTGATCACCAAGTAGCCCGATTTGTAAGAGACGGCCTGCCCGACATAGGCTGCATAACGGTAGCTCTCTGATTCGATATCGCCATCACCCAATGCCGAGTTCGCATCCATATAGTCTTGGGCTTGTTTGATGCTCCAACCTTTGGCGTGGATACCGGTATCGACCGCTAAGCGCATATTACGAAGCTGGGCTTCATTGAGACTGCCGAAGTACTGCAGGGCATTACACTCTTCTGCATCGGTATAGATACCGCCTTGGAAAGTGGTGTAGTCAAGATCGAGTTTGCACATCCCTGTGGCGTTAACAAATGTCGGCTTACCGTCATTGTTAAGCTCACCATAAATACCCATTTCTAAACCCAACCATTCGGTATAAAGGGCCCAACCTTCGGCATAGGCGGTATAGCTAACACCTTTTATGTAGTCAGGTTTGTCGGCTGGTGGATATTCAATGGAATAGGCATTCTGGAAGTGGTGTCCCGGCGCCGCTTCGTGCAGCAATAAGGTCGAGACATTCCATTTTTGCAGGCTGTAGTCTGGGTTGGTGTTGAGGTTGAACTCATTGCCGCCATATGAGCCGACCCCGTCATACAGTTCACGATTTGCTGGTATCGGTACTATGGTGTAATCGGTTTTGATTGGCTTGAAGTACTTGGCAACGACATCGTTGGCGTCGGTTTTAAACGTGTTGTAGTCAACAAGGGCGGCTTCACAGGCGTTTTGAGAAGAGGCGGCTTTACAAAGCTCGGCGTACTTCGTACCGGAAACATTCTCGCCATCGCGGCCAAAGAAGAACTGCTCTGTGTTGAGGTAGTCGAAGAACTCATTGAGGTTAATGTTACCGCTGTCATCGGCTAAAACAAAGGTTCTGTCGATGATGTTTCCGTCGGCATCACGCCATTGGGCATTGACCGTTGTTCCTCGTTTATTGATAACAAGCTCTGCAACGCGAACCATTTCGGCTTTGGCGTCGGCTACCAGGTCTTCACCGAGCTGGCTGAGCTCCATGGCTGGTTTACCGGTGGTACTGTTGCGGTCGAGTTGCCATTGGTACCAAGCTTGGCCGTTGGGCAAGTCACCCCAGCCGATATTGGTGTCTGTTTCGGTTCCGTCGCCCCTTGCATCGGTCTTGTAATCGCCTTCGAGAAACTGGACTAATTCTGTGACTGCACTTTCTGCATCATCCACGGCCTTTTCATACTCACTGATAAAGGTGTCTTCATATTGATCGTGGTGAGCTTCAATATCATTGAGGCCCTGTTTTAGCAGTACATAAGAATTATCGCCGTTTGGATCTAAAGCTTTCTTGGTACTTTCTACTAGCCTAGCGATAAGGACTTTAGGTAGTTGGGCCTTATCGATCAAACCCATGGCATATTGTGAGTGCAGGTTATTGGTCCAGGCGGTAAATTCGCGGATCACCTGAATGTGCTTGTGGTAGTCATCAGGAGTTTCTTGTGTTGCACCTGCTGTCGTCGCATTCCAATCAATGTAGTTATAGAAATGGGTAATAGGGATATCAAAGTTACCGAATCGTGTGTTGGGCAGTGAAGCGCCGCGGATGTCAATATTGCGGTCAAACTGGAAAGTGTCGAAGTAAATTTTATCTTCGTCAGATAAGGCACTACGGTCGATATTTTCCAACTTGTCCAAGTACATCCGGTCTACCGATTGGCGCGAGGTGGCCATTTGGTCGGTAACCTGACCAAACTCGGTATTATCGAGGGTATCGATAGCGCCTTGGTAGTCGGTAAAGACGGTTCGCATCTGCCTTGCTGGATCTTGGCTTTGCTTTGGCTGTTCAATGTAGGTGGTTTCATCATTACACCCTGCCAATACTGTCATGGTGATGATAGCGAGGGCAATCGGGCGTAGAGGAAATCGTTTATTGGTTTTCATTGTAATCCCTTATGGTATGTGATCGTATCTTGTTGTTATCCCTTGGGATGCTATGAGGGTAAGGGTTTTGCCAATGATGGTGTTGCGAGGATGATCACAGCCGAAAGGTCTGCTTTTTTATGCGCTTATTGCATACGACGAGGGGGTGATTAAGCGGTACTGTAATATTCTGCCCGTAGATACGTTTTTCTGCGTAATCAGTAAGTGCACTGCATAGATGAGCGACGGTATGAATATTCGTAAAATCGCCGCGGAGTGAAAAAATGCTGCGTTTGGAAGCAAGCTCATAGTTTGGAGTGAATTTGTGACGTCAGTATCGAAATATATTCACTGGTGAGGATTAGGCGAAGTTAAGTGGATTGCTGTTGCAGGGCTTGACCGCTTCTGCGAGGCCAAGCCGATAGGGTCTTAATGTATTGTGGTTTTGGCTAAAGTACGTCTTGAACGGAAGGGTTCCACACACTCGTCATGCCAAAAGATGCCTTCCAGGCCTGGGTAAAACCTGCTGCGGGAAAGTCCAATTCAAATTGATGGTTTTGAAAGTTGACGGTACCTGGTGATTGGCGAAGGATATCAAGTACGTAGTCTTCATCCTCAGAAGAGAGTGCTGTCAGTGAGGAGAAATAAAAATCATTGTAGGTGGCGTCTTGAATGCACCAGCGCTGAAACCTGATTGGATTTTCATTGACTTTGATGATGACGGTGTCGGTTTCCTGGTGCGGATCACACATATAATTGCTGTTTAAACTAAAAAAGTTGAAATATAGTTTTTGCTCGCCGGCTTCAGAGTGGGCAATGTTTGCTGATACGGTGTACTGGGTATTGAAGTCTAACCCTCGAATTCTCGATACGTGTGCACTTTGGGGATCATCTTGATTCCAATGTGTCACGGTGGTCATCCACCCATTGGGAGTTAACGCTTTCCAACTTTCGTCGTCAGCTAACACTTGCGTGCTGCATAAAACCGCCACTAAAAGCATTTTGTTGTGCATAAATATTCGTTCGTATCAAAAAATGAGATAATAGCGGGGTGGGTGACTATTTTCCAGAGATTATGCTAGAGGGAGAAGTGAAAAAAAGGTCTCTTTAAGTCGTTGGTTAGTGATGGTTGGAGGGTAAGAGACCTTTGTACCAATGGCGGACGCTAATTTCACGTAATGGGTACGAACATCCCGAAGGAATGCAAGAGGAATTGTATGCCCTTTGATTAGAGTAAAAAATCTAATTGACGAATTAATGAACAATGGCTGTGAGGGGCGAAAAAGCGCTATGTCGTGAAATGGTAAGTCTTCTCACAAAGTAATGGTTACTATTTGACCAAGTCAGGGCGAGGGCCCTTTAGTTATTAAAAAGCTATTTGTGAGGTTGATTGTGAACGCTCAACAATTCTTAGTAACACTCCCGGGCAAAAGTTCGATGGATACTTTTATCAAGGCAATGTTATTGCTGCTGGTTGTTTATTTTTGCTATCAGGTCCTGCAGCCATTCTTACTACCCATCGTTTGGGGAGCCATTATTGCTATTGCCCTGATGCCGTTAGTTAAGTGGTTGCAACGTCGGTTCTCCCTTTCCCTAGGAAAGGGGAGCATGCTGGTCACCTTGGTCGCGCTAGCCGCACTCATTGTCCCGACGGTATGGTTTTCCGGTGCGGTGGTAACAACCACCCAAGAAGTTGCCACATCGGTCTCTGCCGGAACATTAGTTATTCCGCACCCAGAGGCGTCGGTAGCTGAAATACCGGTTGTGGGTGAACCGCTGCATAAGGCTTGGAGCCTATCTGCAACCAATTTGGAAGGGGCGTTGGAAACCTATGCACCTCAAGTGAAAGCGTTTGCTTCTAGTGGCTTATCTGCGATTGGTAGCTTAGGAGGCAGCGTGGTTCAGTTTATTATCTCGATTCTTATCTCCGGTGTTGTGATGAGCAACTCTGGCCGCTGTAAAGCCATGGCAAATAAAGTGGCTGCTCGATTACTGGGTGAGAAAGGTGAAGATTATGTAGGTTTGTCTATTGCCACCGTACGTAGTGTTGTTCAAGGTGTCATTGGTGTGGCGGTTATTCAGGCGGTACTGGCTGGATTAGGCATGGGTATCGCAGGTGTTCCGGCTACTGGACTATGGATGTTAGCAGTGTTGATTTTAGCGATAATCCAGTTGCCACCGATTTTGGTGCTGGGTCCGGTGATGGCTTACTTGTTTGCCGTCGAGGCAACAACCGTGGCTGTTCTCTTCATGGTGTGGGGTATTCTGGTGAGCGCAAGTGATGCCGTACTGAAGCCAATGCTGATGGGGCGTGGTGTTGATATTCCAATGCTGGTCATTTTGCTAGGTGCGCTGGGTGGCATGATGATGTCAGGTATTATTGGCTTGTTCGTTGGTGCGGTGGTTCTTGGACTGGGTTACAAATTACTGATGACATGGCTTGAACAGGCAGAGCCGGCTTCACAAGCTGATACTGAAAAAGAGCTAGCCGAGACAGCATTACCTGTGGTGGTTACTGTTTAAGCCAACAAGAATGAATAAATAAAAACAGAAAGGTCAATACCATTGGTATTGACCTTTTTTGTTTAGCTCTCGGGTGTGCTTAGTCTTTTGTATTGTTGTCGCAACCCCACTCGCAAGGAAGATCGATAAGAATGTCCGAGAGTTTTTCCGGGTGCAGCATTTCTTCGGGAGATATGTTGAATTGGGTTGCCATGGTTTGGTTAAACAGCTCCCAATGGTTCAGTAGACACTGCTCTTCACTGGCGCCTTCCCACGTATCCAAAACGAATGGCTTCATGCTGGCGGCGCCATGGGCATACATCATCATTTGCCACTTCATTTCCCAGACCTTTATCTGTGTGGTCGGGAAGTCCCGGTTACAATTCTCGACTAGCTCATTGACGAAACTTTCAAGTTCGCCGTTGCTATCGAAGAAATAGTCCATCAGCACATCACCTTGCCTAACGCCATCAGCAATCAGTTGTACGGGTTGAGGGTGAGCGAGCTGCTGGGCCAGCAACATGGTAATAAAGCGATAGAGAATAATGTTGCTCGGTAGCTCGGAAGGAATTTCATCCAGCAGCTTGTACATGTAGCCCAGAAAGTAAACTTGCAGGCAGTCACTGATACTGTGCCAGATCTTTTCCTTGCTGCCGAAATGGTGGCGGATCAAACTGTGTGACACACCTGCGCGTTCGCTGATGTTCCTCAGTGACACCCTTTCGTAACCTAATTCGCAAAACATTTCTGCGGCGGTCTTAATGATTAGCAGCTTGGTTTCTTCGGCGGCCTGTGCGCTGCGACGGCCCTGTTTTCTCTCTGTCATCATTATATCAGTTTCATAGCCCATGCCATTTTTACCAAAAAAACGCGGAGACGTCATCTATGTGTTCACAATATTCATTTATTGTCCACCTGTAAAATATACTTGATCTCAGGCAAGATCAACTTATACTGCACGGGTGTGTAATATAAAACTCAGAGAGAATCGCCTGTGAAAGGAACGTCCATTACGTCCACTCCATTTGTCAGGGTGGCAACGTTGGTGTTGCTGGGAAGCATCCTAGCCGGATGTAACCAAGCCAACTCCGAAATAACTCAAGAGGTCGTCAAGCCTGTGAAATTGTTGGAAATTCCAGTCCCAGCAAATCAGGCAAGTAATGCCTTTCCTGGAAAACTGGAGGCTACGCAGCGCGCTCAGCTTTCATTTCAGGTACCTGGAGAAATCGAAAAGCTATCCGTAAGGGTTGGCCAGCGTGTTGAGCGGGGTCAGGTATTGGCTGTACTGGATGATCAGGATTACCGGCTGGCCTTTGATGCCAAGATGGCAGAATTTGAATTGGCACAAAGTCAGTTTCAGCGAGCGAAGCAACTGTATGGCAAGAAGCTGATCAGTACTGATCAGTTTGACCAACACGAGACCGCTTACAAAGCAGCGGCAGCCAATCTTCAACAAGCGAAGACAGATGTTGAGCATACTTTGATTAAAGCCCCTTTCAATGGTGTTGTTTCGCTTAAATTTGTTAACCAGAACCAGTTTGTCGGTGCTAACCAGCCGGTGATGAATATCCAGAATGTGGATGAAATGGATGTTAGCTTTAGCTTGCCGGTGCCGTTTGTGAAGCAATCGAGCCTGTCATCTATCCGCAAGACAGCGGTATGGGTTGAGATGGATAACCAGCCAGCCCAGCAGATCCAAGCGCAGTTCAAAGAACTCTCTACCAAACCGGATGCTGATACCAACAGCTATACGGCGAAAGTGACGTTATCTCGTCCTGAAGCCATGAATCTGCTATCAGGCATGGTTGGCCAAGTGCATTTTGCCAAACCTGAACTGGAAAACGCATTGCGTCTACCGGAAGGTGCTTGGGTTGAGAAGCAAGACGGGCAAGGGACACTGTGGCAGTTTGATCCTGCGACCGGTGTTGTTGATGCCTTGGAAGTGGTACTCAATGATGAGGGTGAAGTGACGTCAGGATTGACGCCAGGTGCCTTGGTCGTGGTTGCCGGAGCGAAAGATTTACTGCCCGGTCAGCAAGTTCGCTCTTGGGAACGCGAGGGTGGTATCTAAGATGTTGAAGAAGATGTCATTAGCCGTACTTTCTATGTTGGTGCTGGCTGGTTGCCAAGAGCCGCCACAGCAACAGGAAATTGCTCCCCTTGCTGTATCGTCTCTGATAGTTGATAAACCGGTTACCAGCCAGTTCCGCTCTTTTAAGGGACAGGTAGAAGCGGCTGAAAACACCCCACTGGCTTTCCGTGTCGAAGGTGAGCTGCAACGTGTGTTGGTGAAATCAGGCCAACAGGTCAAAAAAGGCCAGTTACTGGCTGAACTGGATGCTGATAAGTTTGAGCAGCAGCGTAATGATGCGCAGGTGCAGTTTCAGTTGGCCACCAAGCAGCTGAAACGTGGCCGTGAGTTGTTTGAGCGAAAAATGGTCTCCAAAGCTGAGCTTGATGAATTATCTGCTAATCACAAGTTGGCAAAAGTGAATTTTGATTCGGCTGAACGACGTTTGGGCTACACCCGTTTGGTGGCACCGTTCAATGGTGTGGTAGCCGATGTGCCGAAAGAATCCTATGAGGCGGTGTCTCCGGGAGAAGCCGTTGTCAGCCTGTACCAAGATGATCTGCTTTATATCAATATTGCCGTGTCCGATAACGTATTGGCCATGCTTAACCCGCTGCAAACTAACCGTAATTACCAGCCAATGGCACGTTTCGGGACAGAGTCGCAAACCTATCCGGTGAATTACCTTGAGCACACCAGTGAGCTGGAGCCCCAAAGTCAGACCTACCGCATGTGGTTTGAAATGCCTCAGCGCACCCCTGCCATTTTACCGGGTACCAGTGTGTCATTGCGTGTTGATATGGCCAAGGCTGGCCTGAGTACCCTGCAAGGCTACCAGCTTCCTATGACCGCAATTGAAGCGGGTCGCGAAGATGGCCAGTTTTTTGTCTGGAAGATTGAGAATAACCAGGTTCACAAGACGGAAGTCGGGATTGGTCAGCTCAACAACCACGGTGCCATCGTGAGCAGCGGTATCAGTGAGGGGGATCGCTTGGTGACATCGAGCTTGCGTAAATTGCGTGATGGGATAGACGTGACCTTGTTAGTAACAGCGACCACAGAGGCGCAAGCCCTGTGAAGTTGAGCATGCCTACCGTTCGCCAACCCCTCATTCGCTGGGTTGCTTGGCTTGTGATCACGTTAGCCGGTCTTGTTTTTTTTACCGAGCTGGGCCAGCTGATGGCTGGGAAGCTGATTGAAGAAGGCATGCAGTATTTAGAGTTATCAATTCAGGCCAAGCCCGTTGTAATAACATCGGCTGGGCTTGGTGAAGAAGATTGGGGATTGACTATGGCAGTAGCCACCATGGGAGCAATACAGTGAATATTGCTGAGTATTCAATAAAAAATAAAGTCATTAGCTGGCTGTTCATTATTATTCTAGCCGTGGGGGGGGTAACCTCATTTTTGGACTTGGGGCGGTTGGAAGATCCCGCTTTTACCATCAAAGATGCAATGATTGTTGCCACTTACCCGGGGGCGACCTCAACTGAGGTTGAAGAAGAACTCACCTATCCGCTGGAAAAAGCGGTACGTCAGTTGCCATATATCGATAAAGTTACCTCGACCTCGTCGGCCGGGATGACCCAGATTACGGTGAGTATGGAGATGATCTACGGCCCGGATGAGCTGCCGCAGATCTGGGATGAAATGCGCCGCAAGGTCAATGATTTGCGTCCGACCTTGCCATCGGGAGTTAGCTCACTGCAGATCATCGATGACTTCGGTGACGTGTATGGCGTGATGATGATGCTGACCGGTAAGGGGTATTCCTATGTTGAGCTCAAACAATATGCTGATTACCTGATCCGTGAAATCGAATTGGTTGACGGGGTGGGCAAGGTTAGCTTGGCAGGTGATCAACAAGAACAGATCTTTGTTGAGATCTCAGTTGAGCGCATGGCGGCTCTGAACCTCGACATGAACACTGTGGTTGGTTTGCTGAATCAGCAAAATAGTGTGATTGCTTCTGGTGAGCTGATGATTGATGGCCAGAACCTGACCATCCGTCCGAACGGCGAAATGAACAGTGTCGAATCGCTGGAAAACCTTGTTATCCATGGCCGTGACACCGGTAACTTGATTCGTTTGAAAGACGTCGGCACCGTATCTCGCGGGATCCAAGAAAAACCGGGAAATATTGTCACTTATAATGGTGAGCAAGCCATTAACTTGGGCATCTCGTTTGCCTCTGGGGTCAACGTTGTTGAGGTAGGCAAACAGCTTGATGCCCGCTTGGCGGAGCTGGAAAATATCAAGCCTGCAGGTGTAGAACTCAATTACTTCTATAACCAAGCGCAGGAAGTGGATAAGTCGGTACAAGACTTTGTTATCAGCTTGGGCCAGGCGGTAGCGATTGTTATCGTGGTACTGCTGTTTGCCATGGGGCTTCGTAGTGGCCTGATCATCGGTTTGGTATTGCTACTGACCGTATTCGGCACGTTTATCATGATGAAACTCAATGATGTTGAGTTGCATCGTATTTCCCTTGGCGCCCTGATTATTGCGTTGGGTATGCTGGTGGATAATGCGATCGTGGTGGTCGAAGGGATCTTGGTGGGCTTGAAGAAAGGCCGGACCAAGGTGCAGGCAGCTGCGGATATTGCCAAGCAAACTCAGTGGCCGCTGTTGGGTGCCACGGTGATAGCCATCACAGCCTTCGCACCAATTGGTTTGTCTGCGGATGCCACCGGCGAGTTCATGGGCTCCCTGTTCTGGGTATTGTGTTACTCCTTGTTCCTGAGCTGGGTTACCGCCTTGACGTTGACGCCGTTCTTGGCGGATCTGTTGCTAAAAGAAGAAGACAAGAACCAGCAGGATGATGAAGATCCCTACAAAGGCGTGCTGTTTACTGTCTTTGGTGCTTTGCTGAGATTTGCTTTGCGATTCCGTTGGTTGACCATGGCCAGCATGGTTGCCCTGCTGGTAACGGCTGTGATCGCGTTCGGTCAGGTGAAGCAGTCATTCTTTCCGCCGTCGAACACACCGATGTTCTATGTCGATATGTGGATGCCGGAAGGAACCGATATTCGTGAGACTATGGCACAGACCGAAAAGGTCGAGAAATATATCCGTGGTCAGGAAGATGTGGCGTTTGTGACGACATCTGTTGGTCAGGGTATGCAGCGATTTATGCTGACCTACCAGCCGGAGAAAAGCTACGAGTCTTACGCCCAGCTGCAGGTGCGTACGACCAGCCGCGACAATATGTTTGATTTGCTGCACAAGCTCGATGCTGGTTTGCCAACCGAGTTTGACCAACCTACATTCCAATTCAAGCTAATGGAATTTGGACCATCGCCAGCTTCGAAAATTGAAGCGCGCATCATTGGTCCAGATCCGCAGACTCTGCGTGATATCGCGCTGCAGGTCGAGGATGTATTGTTGCAAGACCCAGGCGCGCGCAATGTTCGTCATGACTGGCGTGAGCGTACCAAAGAGTTAGTGCCGCAGTTTAATGAAACCAAGGCGCGTCGTTTGGGGATTTCCAAGGAAGATTTGTCCAATACCCTGCAGATGGCTTACGGTGGTAACACGATTGGTTTGCTACGTGACGGCACTCATATGCTGCCGATCATTACGCGTCTGCCGGAATCTGAGCGAATCGATTACGATACGCTACAGAACCTCCAGCTATGGAGTCCGGTACAGCAGGCTTATGTACCAATTGAGCAGGTGATTGACGGAGTTGATCTTGGTTGGTCTGAACCACTAATCCAACGCCGAGACCGCAAGCGTACCCTAACGGTTCTGGCTGACCACGATGTGCTAGGTGATGAGACAGCGGTGACGTTGTTCAACCGTATCCTTCCGCAGGTAGAGGCTCTACCACTACCGGTTGGTTATAGTATCGAGTGGGGCGGGGAGTATGAGTCATCGAAAGATGCGCAGGAATCCATGATGGCCTCAATGCCGATGGGCTATCTGTTCATGTTTGTGATCACCATCTTCTTGTTTAATTCGGTGAAGAAGCCTTTGGTGATTTGGGCAACGGTACCATTGTCGATTATCGGTGTGGCCTTTGGCTTGCTGGCGACCAACATACCTTTCAGCTTCACCGCATTGCTCGGTTTGTTGAGCTTGAGCGGAATGATTTTGAAAAACGGCATTGTATTGCTGGATCAAATTAACATCGAGCTGGAGTCAGGCAAGGTGCCTTATTATGCCATTGTTGATAGTGCCATTAGCCGTGTACGCCCGGTGAGCATGGCGGCACTGACGACCATTCTGGGTATGATCCCGCTGGTCTTTGATGCCTTCTTTAACTCATTGGCGATCACTATCATGGCAGGCCTTGGCTTTGCCACCATCCTAACCTTGATTGTGGTGCCGGTACTTTTTGCCTTGTTTTATAACGTCAAACAACCAGTTAATGCTTAACTAAACGGCAGACAGAGATAAAACAAACCCCGTTGTGCGTTCTGCACAACGGGGTTTTTTATTGCCATTTCAGTTTGGTTGCTAACGCCTGAAGAACAATTGGCTGAATGGATTGAGCAAGGTAGCGAGCCCCGAGGTGAAATGCAACGGTGCATTGAGCAAGGTTAAGCATAAACAATCCTGCCCTTCGCGGGTTCTTGGCAGGTGTTTGTCCTCTTGGGTCTGGACAATGAAATCACCTGTCTGATAGGTACCGTCCTCGTCATAGAATTCACCCGCCAGCACCAAGGTAATCTCTTGTCCTTGATGGGTATGCTCTGGTAAAGCGCTGTCAGAGTCCATATAGATGAAATTCATTTGGCTGTCACCGCTGACGTCGACTTGAGCCCGTTTGATGTTGCCCGGCAAGCGGGACCAAGGACCTATCTTGTCATTGTGCCGCTGTAATATCGATGGAAGTGGGTATGTTTTGTCTTCCAGTGCTAATTGGCTAGCAGGAGCCTCATCGAGTACCGGAATATCGACAGAATCTTGGGCCATGATGTCCATCATCATTGCATTCAGTGAAGGTGATAACGTTGCGGGCTCGCTTTTCTCTAGCTGTCTGGCTTGCTCGGCTTCAATGGACGACAGTTTCTGGCGGCAATGAGGGCAAAGCTCCAGGTGAGCACTTAGCATGATACTTGATGATGACTCTAGCTCACCGCAGGCGTAGCGATTGAGGAGGTCATGATTGGGGTGAAAGCGAATATTAGCCATCTAGGGCCTCCTTCATTTTTTGCAGGGCAAGACGTAATCGGCTTTTTACTGTGCCGAGTGGCACATCAAGGGCATCGGCAACATCTTGGTGTGATGCGCCCTGCATACAGACCATCCTAACAACCTCGGCTTGGGCTGGAGGTAGAGCGGCAATGGCATTCTCAAGCTCGTGGCTGACAATGGCATGAAACTCATTGGGAAGCTTGTCATCATCCAGCTCCTCATGGAGGATTGGCCAGAGATCGTCACCTTGTACCCAGTCTTGCTGATGTTTTGATTTTCGAAGTAAATCGAATTTAACATTCCTTGCAACTGAGTAAATCCAAGTCAGAGCGGCTCCTTTAGATTCATCGTAAAGATGAGCTTTGAGCCAGATCTTGAGCATAGTTTCCTGGACAATTTCCATTGCCATCGACTCATCACGTAATTGCTTGCGGGAGAAGTTGAGCAATTTTGGGGCGACGGAAGTAAACAGCTGTTCGTAGCTGCGACGACAGCGGGTATCGGCAATATTGTTGAGTAGCTGTGCCACATCAATGGCGGGCGCTTCATCGTTGATCATAGATTCCTTGCTGATCCCGGACTGCATTACTGCATGTGTTCTCATCATAACCCTATCTGCAAAGCATATGTCTGTTTGCAATAAACGCCAAAACTAATTGAAACGATCACTTTGGTGAATGATTTTTTTCAGATACCTGATACACAGTCGGGCATCTGGGGATTTAAGCAGCCGCTGCTTTTTGTCTAAGGGGATAGGGAGTATCTCCAGCCAACGCCAGCAAACCCAATTAGTATTGAGTTGATGGGGTGTGCCCTCAAGGAGTGCTGCAGAAAATGCTGCTTCATGTTCAAGCCTGATCGGATGGTGACGTTCACTAGGATGGAATTGATGGGTACATTCAATGAGGCGAGCAACCAAAATATCATCCATGGGGAGATAACTGTTTTGCCATAGTGGGTAGAGCTGTCCTTCGAGTTTTTGCTGTTTGGTCACTGCTGAAGTGACTCTGCCCCAGTGTTCAATTGCTAACTTGAGTTTAATTTGACTTTCGCTGAGCCAATCTACATCTTCGATAGCAGCAAACATGATGATATCGCCGTTGTTGTTGGCAGCTTGTCCTGAATCATCTTGCATCACTAACCAAAGACCGCCCGCGCGCAGGCCATCAGATACCGTATGCGTGAAGCTGTATCCGGTACCACTGATTTTGCCATTACCCATAGGCATAAAATGTTCAGTGCACTTAAGAAAGGGTAAACGCTTACATTCGTTACTGGTTAGCGACACTATGCAATCTCCTTTTTTTAATATTTACGCGGTGAAATCGAGTTTGGATGACTAGGTGTTTCTAGTGGGGCCGAGAAAATCTTAAAAATGAGATTATTTTTTGTGATCGGATAAAAGCATGGCATGCGTATTTATCGTCACAGTCAAACGTTGAGGAACGAACTGATGAATGCCAAGCCAGTAACACTTGCCGTAATTTCTGCCATTGCACTTTCAGGTTGTTTAGACAGTGATGATGACGATACAACAACCGCGACTTCTAAGTTGCGCGTAACCCATGCCAGCAGTGATGCACCGCTCGTAGCTATCAATCTCAATGGAACAACGGTTGAAGGCTTGGAGATGGTCGACTATCAAGTTGCCAGCGGGTTATTGTCTGTAGACAGTGGTACCTACGAGGTTGCTGTTGAAGCCTTGCTCACTGGCGAAGATACCCTGGAAGTGATCAATGAGAATCTCGATTTCGCGCCGGACATGCAATACGACGTGTTTGCCGTTGGTCAGACTGCGGATATCGCGCCAGTTGTTCTCAGTCGAGAAGATATTGCCCCTACAGGTGACGAAGTGCGCTTGGACGTACTGCATGCCCATCCCGATGTGCCTCCTGTCGATATTTACCTTACCACCGACGAAGCGATTACCGATGCTGATCCTGCAGTGCCCGGACTAGGATTCGCCATCGACAGTGATATTCTGCCTGTCACTATTGAACCTGGCACCTATCGTATTCGTGTCACCGTCAGTGGTTCGAAGGATGTTGCCTTTGATAGTGGCGAACTGGATTTGGCTGGTGGTAGTGATTTAATGATCTCTGCCGTGCCTAATGTCGGCGGGGGAGCTGTATCGCCTGTGAACCTCCTTGTCGCTGACGGCGAAGGCGTAGCAGTACTGCGTAGCACCGGAGAAAAAGCCACAGTAAGAGTGGTACATGCTGTTGATGATGCTCCACCAGTAGATGTACTGGCTTCAGGTGCACAGGTTGATGGTTTAACTAACATCGAATTCAAAGAGTTCCGCAGTTTGGATGTCGATGCAGGAAGTTATGATCTTGGTGTCGCTGCTTCATCTGATAATTCATTAGTGGTGATCGAAGCGCCGGGAGTGGAATTTACCGCCGGTAGTGCAACTAGCATTTATGCGATGGGTAAATTAGACAATGTGACGGATGAAACGATTGAACCCGTGGTTATTGAAGAAGATCTCCGTTCAGTTGCAACCTATGCCAAGGTACGTGTTGTCCATGCCAGTCCAACCGCAGGCGGTTTGGGGCTCGTTGATATCCATGCTTCAGCTGATGGTATGTTCAGTGAATCAACCATTGTACTTGAAGGTGTCGACTTTACTGAAAGTGCTGTACTCAACGTGCCTGCTGGTACTTATATGCTCGCAGTCATCCTGCAAGGTGATGATACCTTTACTCCAGCCGTTGAAGCGACAGCCATGGTTGAAGACGGTGGTGTGTATTCAGTTGTTGCCACGGATGATTTTGCTGGCGGCTTGTTACTCAATGTCGATAATTCCGCTAATGCAGGAGCGGACGAGGATGCGGATGTAGACGATGCGATGGATGCGGACTCTGAAGAAGAGGTCGATCCTGAAACTGTCGTAGAATAATCGGTATTCTAATGATGAAAAAGCCATACCTCGGGATGGCTTTTTTGTCACGTGTAAAGTTATTGTTTCGTTAGCTAGTGGTTGAGGCGACCGTTAGCTGCTTTTTTTTCATTATATTATCCGCAATCAGCAGCATCGCAATGGGTACAAGAAGTCCAACCGCCTGATTCATCACGCCCATGTTGGCCGCAACCCCGTCAATTTTTGACAGTACAAACTGTAGTAGGAAGCCTGTGGCAGCCGTCACAACCACCGTCAGATAAGCATGAAGTTTGGTAACTTTACTGACAAACAGTGCCCACAGGGTTGGCATTACCATCGGGCCAACAAACAGGCTAGTTATACTGACAATCAGCTTTTCAGCGCCACCTAAATATGGAATGGAAATACTGATCCCTATCACCAGCATACCCAGCATGATGGTCACCATACGACCGACTTTCATCATCTGCTCATCAGTGGCTTGCGGGTTGATGCGTTTGCCGTAGAACTCGGTCGTGAGAGCGCCGGAGAACACGTTCAGTTCGGAAGAAGCCATACTCGCAGTGGCTGCCAACATTGATGATACGACAAGGCCAAGCATACCCACTGGTAGCACGGCTTGAGCTGACAAAATGTAGGCTTGCTCTGGGTTGGCGTCCGGGTTGATGGTGCTGTAGATAATCGGTGGCAGCATCCAGAGTATCGGTGTGATGATGTAGAGCGCACCGAACAGGTAAGAGGCCTTACGGGCATCTTTTGGCGACTCGACACACAGGTGACGCTGGACGAAAGCCCACTCACCGCCGACTTTGAACACATGCACCAAGATCCAACCGAAGATGAAGATCTGGGTATAGCTGCTGTTGAAGAACGACAGGTGCCCTTCCGGTAGATTGGCTAGAATGTTTTCGCTACCGCCGCCAAGGCTGTAAATCATCGGTAGGATCAGGCAGACCGACAACATCAGCACTATAAACTGGGTGAAGTCAGTTAGTAATACTGCCCACAACCCTCCGAGGAAGGTGTAGAGGATAATCACCGTACCGACAATAAAAATCAGCCAGTTAACACTTAAAAAACCATTGTCATCGGCAAAGAAATTGCCTGATGACAGTGGGATCAGCGAGCTGACAATGACAGCAACGGAATAAAGCGCGACCGATACACCGATAATGCGGGTAACGATACCCAGCCAGGTGTACATTTGCAGTACCCCTTGCCCGTATTGTTTACCCACGAACTCTGCGGCGGACGTCGCACCGGATTCCTTCCATTTACCGGCAAAGAAGTAACCGGCAATAAGAGCGGCTACGCCCATGCTCATGCAGACGGTTATGGCGACCACACCGAGGCGGTAGGCGACACCACCCCATACCACGAAGGTACCAGCAGAGAACATGGTCATATACGCTGAAATGCCTGACATCCACCACGGTGATTTCCCGCCGGCAGAAAACATTTCAGCACTGTTGGTCATCCGCTTGGATGACCAGTAGCCAATCCCAACCATGCCGGCCAGGAAAGCTATGAGGACTATTACGTCTAAGATGCTCATCGTTTCATTCCTATATCGTTATTAGAATACTTTAACTTCGAAGATTCGGGCACAAGGATCGCCATGGGTTGCTGTGACTGTGATCTGGATAGCATCACAGTCAACGGGCTTTTCGAGTGCGATCTTGTTGTGGCGTAGGTGGTTTTCGGTAACAGAGTGTTGGTGGACGACTTGGCCGCCCAGTAGGTAGTCAATGCGGTAGTCTTTGACAATCTCCAGCGGGAAGCCTTCTCGTTGGGCTGCTTTGTTGGGCTTGGAGATGGTGATCATGAGTTCGTTCGACAGATTGGAGTCGAAGTTGAGGATCATTTCCGAGGTATTGATAGTACGGCCGAAGTCTAGTTTTAGCATTACGCCGTTTTCAGTCAGCGGCTGGGAAATCCATAGGTTTTGCTGATCGCCAATATTACGCTGCAAGCCATTAATGACCTTGTTTGCTTCAAAGCCGGTTTGCTCGGAAGATGCGGTTGCGGTTGCTTGTAGGGCAAGGTTGTTTGGATCGGTGTCTTTAACACCGAACAGGTAACAGTCATCTTTGAGCAAGCGGTATTGCAGTTCTTTGATGTGGGAGTTCACATCGCGCGGAGTCAACGATTTCTCGATGGTCATTGCAGCGGCAGTACCGATTGCCTGACCAATCACGCCACAGGTTGCCATCACCCGAGTTGAACCGAAGGCCATGTGTGAGGCACTGATGTTTCGACCACCGACAAATAGGTTACTGATATTGCGGGAATACAGGCTGCGGTATGGGATGGCGTACATGTCGTTGGTTTCGATCCACTTGGTAGGTGAATCCTTGCTTTTCAGACCGTCTTTGACGTGCATGTCCATTGGCCAGCCACCGTAGGCAACCGTATCCTTGAAGACTCGGGCACCAAACAAATCGTTGGCATTCAATACGTAATCACCTAATACCCGGCGACTATCGCGCTTGCCCGGCAGCATACCAACCCAATCCAGCACATAGTTGTCGGCACCATGATCCCCGCCGTTCTTGATGTGATCCCAAATACCATAGACCGCCTTGAGCAGTTCATCGCGGATCACTTCTCCATCACGGGTGGTATTGAGATCAGTGCCGCCTAGCTCGATCCACCAGTAACCGGCAGTGATGTCTTTGTGGCTGCGATCATTCAGATCGTCTTCGGTATAGGTATTGGCCCAGCTAGGCTTTTTGAACGGCACCGGATATCCCATGTCCTTGGACTCAAACATCAGGGTATTGCCCATCATCACATTGTCAGGTTGTTCTGGTGCGAGCTCTTCATCGTATTCATGGCTGGCTTCACGGCCGGTACGGATATCCGCTCCGGCGCGCAGCGATAGCACAGCATCACCAGAGGTATCGACAAAGTTACTGGCGAAAAACTCAAAGCGGCGTTCTGTGGTCGTTTGTTCAGCTTTTAGCGATACGATGCGATCACCTTCCATTTGCACGTCTGTCATATGGGTATTGAGGAACAGATCCAAATTGTCTTGGAAGGTGGCTTTTTCCCACAGCACAGTATCGAGCACGGAGAAAGAGTGCTGCGGATTGATCAAGCGATTATCGAGCAAGATCTCTTCGACGATCCCTGTTTCGCGGGCATTTTGTTTACTGGCGTGATAATCAGCACCGCAGATGTGCATCCGCACTTCAGAGCTGGCATTCCCCCCTAATACCGAGCGGTTTTGGATCAGTGCGACTTTCGCCCCATGGCGTGCTGCGGCCAATGCTGCACAGACGCCGGAGATCCCGCCACCGACAACAACAATCTCATACTGGCGGCTTTCAAAGGTGTTATTCATACCGGTTACTCTTAATTTAATGAACGCTTTTTTGCTTGCTTAAGCGTTTAAGCAGGTTTGAGGTGATAATAGTCAGCTCAGTAGGATGTGAAAACGTTTTCCCTGTGAAAATGTGATCTTGTTAAAGTTGCCAAGTGGCGCTCTGTGCGCTGGCTCATGTTTCGGTATAATGCTTGCAACTGAGATGTTCATACGCTGAATGGTACGTAGGGCATCGTTAAGCAAGTCTTTTTTAGCGAGAAAGCTGAGGTCTATGCTGAGAGGTTTAGGCGAGGTGATGGAGTAATAAATGGCAGCGACATTAAAAGATATTGCCAAAGTGGCAGGTGTTTCGGCAGTGACGGTGTCGTATGTACTGAACAATAAAAACCGGGTGAGCGAAGCAACCAAAGCCAAGGTGATGGAAGCGGCGAAATCGCTGAATTATGTGCCAAACCGTGCGGCTAAAATGCTTGCAAGCAAGTCGACCAAACATATTTGCCTTGTTATCTCGGGCCCAGATTATGAGTACCTGACCAATCCGTATATCTATAAGTTGGTTAATGGGATCGGAGCATCGTTGAATCAGCATGGTTATGAGCTGACTTTACGTATGGCCAAGGCGGAAAACGAACTGACATTTATCCATGGGGAATTGAACTCTAATCTTTATGACGGGTTATTGATTTGGGGTACCCGAATGCCAGACGAACAGTTTCTTTCGCTATTTGATCATAAAGTGCCAATTGTCTCTATTGCCAGGGATCTTAAGGATGACGCTGTCAATGCGGTGCTGGTCGAGCACTACCAGTCTGCTTATCGAATGACCCAGTACTTGGTCGAGAGCGGTTACCGAAAAATCATGTTCCTTGGTAAATTGGATGTGATTAAAGCGGCGCGGGATCGTTTCGAGGGATATCGTCAGGCCTTACAGGATAACGGTATCGAATTTGACGAGAGTTGGGCTTACAAAGCGGATTACTATCAGGAAGATGCCTACCGGATTGTGTCTGAGATGAAAGAAATTGATTTTGACGCTGTGTTTGCCGCGTCAGATTTGATGGCAATTGGCGCAATGAAAGCCTTGTTGGAAAAAGGATTATCTATCCCGAGCGATATCGCTGTTGCTGGATTTGATAATATCCCCAACAGTGACATGTTGCCGGTGGGGTTAACAACAGTCGATACCCCCATCTTTCAGTTGGGATCGCAGGCAGCGACCATGCTGGTCAATGTGATCGAAGAGCAAGAAACCGAGCGAAAGATTGAGCTCGGTACTGAACTGATGATCCGTCAGTCAGCATAACCAACACTGCGGCTACAGGTGGGCAAGTGAGTTAGAATGTAATTTCGTAGCGAACTTTTCCACCTGCACCCTCACTACAACCAATCATTTCATCGTAGGGCGTGATCATTTCAAATACCGCTTGGTGGATACCAAGTTTACAGAGCTTTTCTTTTGCTTCATGCAGTGATTGTCCAGTTACCGAATGGTGATCGCGGTCCTTCAAGTGGTAAAAGTTACCTCTGTCGTCTTCACCACCAATCAAGTAGCAGGTTGAGTCTGCGGTATTGATAATCGTTGGCGTGAATTGTCCTCGCTTCATCAATGATAGCAATGCTTCCTGAGTCATCGTTATACTCCTAATTACTAACCGCTGTGATATGTGTTTTGTGATTAACGCTGAAAGCTAAGTAAGCGATCACTTGCCCTAACGGTAATGTATGCTGTCATTGTGAACTTTGGATGTCAGAATCAATGTTGATACATAGTTAACTGTGGGGGGATTGGTTGTCGGGCGGAGTGCTTGTCCCGCCCAATGGAGAGTGATGGCTCAGTAGGTTTCTTTTTTGGGTTTCTTATCTTTTTTATTACCTTTGCCCGGGTTGTCATTGCCGTGAACACTGCGGTTTTCTTGGTTCTTTTTCCATTGCTCACACTCTTCCGAGGTGATTTTGACATTGTCCGACTCTAGTTTTAGGCAGTCTTTACTGAGCTCGAACCCGTCGCCAGAGATCTTCACATCAGCACATACTCCCATGCTAATGAGCAGGGTAAATAGGCAAGCCAAAGCACGGTACATGGCATATTCCTTGTTGTGGATTTCACAATAAGTGTAGAAGTTCTTATATCTCTGTGTTGTCGGTTAGTTAGGCTTAACTTCATAGGCCGCGATAAACTGTTTAACTGCCGATTTTATGGTGGCCTGCTGAACATTAGCATCTGGTGCTGGCATATGGGTCATGATTTGAGGCCAGAAAATAGTGGCCTTCAAGCTGGCGATAAACTGCTCTGAAGCAATATCAGGATGGGCGACATCAAGTTTGCCGGCTTCAATGCCATCTTGGATCCAGTGGGTGAGGCCATTGCAGCCATCGAGAGGCTGAAACTTCTCGACCATTAACATCGCCAGCTCTTTGGAGCGGATACACTCGCTCATGACCACCCTGGCAACAGCCATGAAACAGGGGCTGCAGAGTAACTCTACTTCCTGTTGGGCGATGTGATTCAACTGCGATTCAACGCTTTGAGCTTGGATAAACGGAATGGCACTGATCACCTTCACATTGGACACAAGTCGCTCAACAATGACTTCGAACAAGCTCTCTTTGGTCGGGTAATACTTGTAAAGCGTTCGCTTGGAGACTTCGGCTTTTTTCGAGATAGCTTCCATACTCGCCTGTTCTAGCCCTTTTTCTGAAAAAATTTCCAGTGCAGCACTGACGATATTTTCCTGTTTTATTTCAGCGACTTTACCCATAAAAATTACCCATATACGTAATGATGTAGAATTAAAAGGTAAACGGGTGTGTTTACTTTCTAAGTTTAATGGCTATGATGAAAAGTATACACCATCGTTTACTTTTGAGGCTAGCAACAAATGAAAACTACACTGAAAGCATCTTTGGTTGCCGTAATGGGTGCCCTTGGCTTAGTGGTATACAACAGTGGAAGTGCAAATACAGACGGCAGTTATCTGCGTAGCCAGGAGATCCGGGAAGCGCGTATTGCCAGCTCGCCTCAATTCAAAGATGGCAAAGCCATTAGTCATATGCCCAGTGTCACAAGTGAAGAGGGTATGCTGTCGGTCATGTGGAAATTCTTCATGCAGCGCGATCAGCTTAAACCCCAGCAACGTCTTCAGTTCCAGGCGGTAGATACTCCATCGCTAGAGCAGCCGAGCGACGCTTTGCGTGTTACTTGGTTGGGGCATTCGTCTTTGTTTCTTGAAGCTGACGGTATGCGCATGCTGATTGACCCGGTATTTGATTACGCATCACCGTCAGCATTCTCCAGAATGTTTTCTCGCAATGTCGATGCACCGGTCAGCCGTGAAAGCTTGCCTCAGCCGGATGTGATTTTAATCTCCCATGACCACTACGATCATTTGGAAGAGAAAACCGCCCGTTTTTATGCTGATAAAAACGTGAGGTTTTTCGTTCCACTAGGCGTGGGTCGCCATCTTGAAAAGTGGGGGGTGAAACCAAGCAATATCGAAGAGTTTGACTGGTGGGAAAGCGTTGCCGTCGGTACAGTACGTATTACCTCGGCGCCAGCCAACCATAACTCAGGTCGTGGCTTGTTCGATAGCAACAGTACCCTTTGGTCATCATGGGCAATTCAGGCTGAAGCGGGCAGTGTGTTCTTTAGTGGTGATTCGGCCTATGGCGATCATTTTAAACAAATTGGCGAGCGGTTAGGTCCGTTTGATATGACCTTTATCGAGGTCGCGGCAAATGTCAAAGATGGCAAAGGCTACCCGGTAGAAGGCTGGGGCCATATGCAGGCCGCCCATACCATGCAGGCTCACCTTGACGTCGGCGGTGATAAACTGTTTCCTGTCCATTGGTCAACGTTTGAATTGTTCCTGCACAAATGGGATGAGCCGGTTAATGATCTGATTGCTGAGGCGCAAACTCATAATGTGGAATTGGTGACTCCCTTGATTGGTCAAAGTTTGAATATGTCACAGCCTTTCCAGACGACATATTGGTGGCAGGGTAGCGAGCAGTGGCAGGCCGACTCTGAGGTGACCCAGCTGGCTTATCATACTGAATGACCTCAGTGTAATGGAACAGTGCAAAGGCAACGGCAAATACCGTTGCCTTTTTTATGATGTAGAAGGCGGTTATTGCCGTCCGTACACCCTGACACCTGCCGATGAGTCTTCGGCCTTGCCGAATACTTCCAAGTTCTTCACGCAGCGGGTGTAAGCAAACTTGCGCCAGTCCGTTTGGTCATGCTTATCCAGTTTACGATGGAAATGGATGGTCTTGGTGTCGTCATTGTTGAAGGTAACCACTATTCGCTCTAAACGCATATCGCGCTCGGCTTTCACTTTTATCGCATCAACCCGACGGCATACTAGCAAGGGGATCTGTGCGCCGTGATCGCTTTTACCTAGCAAGATAGTTCTGCCCAAGGTGATTTTGTCGTCAGCTTGGGCAAGAGTAGAAGCACCAAGCAAGCCAAGACCCAGTGCCAATAACATGAAATGTGTTTTCATCGATAATCTTCAGAAATAACAGCGATGCTGTTAGGCCAATTACTGTGGTGAGTGTGGTTGTTCACCGGTTGTCGGCGGAATATACCCGCGAATTTACTCATCAAAGACAGGGTAATGTAAAATATTGCTGTCAGCCTTCTTTATTTGTTTTGTCTTCAGTTGTTATTTTTTGCATCGGTAGTGTTACCGTCTGTTATATCGGCTTTGACATCAGCATCGTTATCTACAGGCTCTTGTCGAGTCACATTGATTTTATCGGCCCGGTTACCATCGACTTGGGAAACCTCAAAATGCCAGCCTTCCCATTCAACACTATCACCGACAGTAGGCAGCCTGCTCAGGTTCCACATCAACATACCGTTCAAGGTGTGGTAGCCGTGTTGTGTTTCGTCGGGTAACATTTCGATCTCGAGTAAATCTTTCATCACCAAGATGGGGATCAGTCCATCCATCGACCAACTGCCATCGTCATTTTCTACCGACCAGATATCTTCCGGAGAGCGGGTTTTGAATTCCCCGGCCAAGGCTTCCAAAATATCTTTCGGGGTAACGATACCTTGAACATCTCCGTATTCATCGGCAACAAAGACCATCACATCTCCGGAATGGCGGAAATGTTCCAGCAATTGGTTGCCGGTCCAGTTTTCCTGGATAAACACCGGCGGCAGCAGGTAATGCTCTATCGGGCCGCGAGGTTGGGCGATGTGATATTGCAGTAATTGTTTGGTGGTAATGACCCCTTTGGGATTATCCATATTGCCTTGGATCACCGGGAAATGCTGGTGGCTGGATGCAATCAGATAGTTAAGGTTGCTCTCGCTGGGTTTGTCTAAATCCAGCGTCACAATTTCACTGCGCGGCGTCATCAGCGAGGTGACTTTACGATCATCAAAATGAAAGACATTTCTGACCATGGCGTGTTCCTGCTTTTCTATCACCCCATTTTGTGAGCCTTCTGCGAGCACAGCCTTGATATCTTCTTCGGTCAGCACATCGGCTTGGTTATCTTGGTTGTGTTTTCCGAGCAGCTTTAAGGTGAATTCGGTCGATGCTGTTAGCAAGAAAACAAATGGCCGTGACAGGCTGGCCAACACGGTCAGAGGGCGTGCCATCAGGCGGGCTATGCTTTCTGGGTTGAGTTGAGCAATACGCTTTGGAACGAGTTCGCCAATCACTATGGACAGGTATGTAATACCAACAACAACGATGGTGGTCGCGGTAACTGAACTGGTTTTAGCATTGAGGCCAAACTGCTGTAAATGTTCAGCCAGTGGGCCTGCAAGGGCGGCTTCGCCGAAAATCCCGTTGAGGATCCCGATTGCGGTAATACCAATCTGCACGGTAGATAGAAAGCGAGTGGGTTCTTCGCCAAGTTTGATGGCACTTACCGCGCCTTTGTCTCCATTGCCTGCGAGTTTTTGCAGGCGACTTTTCCGTGCAGTGACCAGAGCGATTTCTGACATGGCAAATACGCCATTGAGCAGAATAAGGCCGGCCAAAATAAGCACGTCCATGAGGTTCTCCTTCATGTTAGAGGCAACTGCCTCTAAGCATATATGTTGGGTTGAAAGTAAGTTGTGACGTGGAAAAGAAGTGTGAACATAGCGAGTCAGCTTGGGGATGAAAACAGAGAAATATTTATCTTCAGCAGTAAAAAATTTTATTAAGATAGCGGTAGCAAAATAAAGGAAAATTAACATGAAGATAGAGATGACTTTCTCAACCAACCGATTGGATGCCGTGACGCTTGATCAATCGATGCCGGGGATCCAAGCGGAAATCATGACCATGTTTACCGAGTCTGTCAGCCGTTACCTACCGCCCTCTTGTCAGAACTTTACCTCCACTGATGATGTGGATCGTTGGCTGGACAGCATGGCGCAAACTGGTGCCGTATTGAGGCTTACGTATCAAAAGCAGGTTGCGGGGTATCTATTTGTTTTTCCAGAATCAGATAATGGTTACCGCTTGGGCTATGTGCTGGCTGAAGCCCAATGGGGCAAAGGGCTGGCAACCGAGGCAATGCAGGGACTGGTGTCTTATTTGAGTGAGCAAGAGCACGCTGCTAGGTTTATTGCTGGTGTGGAGCCTGACAATGTAGGATCGGTCAAGGTGTTGAAGAAACTGGGCTTTGCTTATGATTATTCTGAGCAGGACGTGGACTATTACTCGTTATCCGTTGTGCAATAATGGTTACAGCAACTACACGCCGAACGCGAACAGTTCGGCGTGATAGATTCATTGCTCATACACTTAACCGCCTTGCTGCGGTAAATGCCCTGTTTTTACCAAGATAACCGTTTCTTGCTCGACAAAGGGGAAGTGCTCGCTCAGGTGCGGACTGCGCAGCCAGGTGCCTGTCGGGTATTGGCCAAGCTCATCCTGAAACTGACCGGAGAGTATCAATATTTCTTCCCCTCCCCAGTGGCGGTGGGGCTGGAACCGTTCACCGGCTGGCCATTTTACCAAGGCGGTGTGCTGGTGGCCAAACTCATGCAGCGGCATGACCTGAAGACCGCCGATACCTGCGAGCCAAGGTGTTTGATTGGTATCGATGCGGATTCGTTGGCTGTCTTGCGGTAAAAACTGGTTGAGTTTAACGAAGATAGTACAGCCTTGCTTGCTGAACGGCGCGTGTTGGCTCCCCGGCGGATTACGGATATAAGTTCCGGGACCGAAATCACCAGTTTCATCCGAAAAAACGCCGTCGAGAACAAAGATTTCCTCACCCATAGGGTGAGGATGAGGGGCAAATGACGAGCCTGCTGCGTAGCGCACGATACTCGTGGTGTGGCCTGCCTCTTTGGCTTGCCGTTCAAGTGGCTTGCGCCACACCCCGCTAGCGGGGCTGGGCAGCCACTCCATTTTTTCGGTGTTTATGACCAAGCGTTGCTGAAAATCCATATTGAGCATGCGTGCCCCCGATGTTGATTGTGTTTAGTTCGTCGTTAACTGCATTATGGGCAGGGTTAGTTTCGGCCAGCCATTACCCCTCCATCGATATCCCAGATAGCCCCCGTGACCCAGTTGGCCTCATCGGACAGCAAGAAACAAATGCTGTTGGCAATGTCCTCAGGGGTGCCGATCCTACCTATCGGGTGGAAATCGTTGAAGCCTTCAAGTGCCTCATCAATGTGTTCTGGCTCGATAAAAGCACCGTAAATCGGCGTTTTTACAACTGCAGGCGAGACCGCATTCACTCGAATGTTGTGCTCGGCGAGCTCCATAGCCATATGCTGGGTAAGCGCATGCAGCCCTGCTTTTGCCATTGAGTAAGCGCATGCAGCCCTGCTTTTGCCATTGAGTAAGCGGATGATGGCGTTGCTTTGATCGCCTGCTTCGCCCACATTGAGCCAATGTTGACGATGCTGCCACCACCGTGTTTGATCATCTTCTGCGCAACAGCTTGGCTGAGTCTGAACGTTGCACGGTTGAGTTCCATATAAGTATCATAATCGGCCATTGAATGGTCAATAAAGGCTTTGGGATTAAAGTACCCTGCCGCATTAACCAAGTAGTGGATAGCGTCTTCATCATGGGTGAGGGTGTTGATCAGCCTATCGACATCTTGTGTTTCATAGAGATTGGCTTGGATCCCTCTGGCCCTGCCGCCGTCCGCCTTGATCTCACTGATCGCCCGGTTGAGTTTTTCAGGATTATTGCCGACGATAACCACTTCTATATTTTGGTTGCTGAGCTGCTTGGCCGTTGCCAGTCCCATGCCGCTAGTACCACCGATGATGATTGCTTTGCCTGATTGGTTAAAGGTCATTTGTTTTCTCCTGCCTAAGTACGATAAGCTAATCTTAGGTTCACAACTAACCTGCTGAATAGTCAGTACAAATTGGTAGGGTAGGTACTTTTTGGTACATCTTTATGAAAACACAGGAAAACTTTTTTTCACGCAAATCTGCTCCAGAGCGCTCTGCACGTATGGTGGAGACGATTTACGGGTGCAAGTGGTCACTGACGGTATACCATTTGCTGGCGAACGGCATCAATCGGCCGGGTGAAATGGTACGTGCCGTCGAGGGTCTATCAACCAAGGTGCTCAACGAATGCCTGAAGAAGAATGTTGAATTTGGCATCTTGGATAAAGTGGTGTTTAACGAACTGCCATTGCGCGTCGAGTACCATGTCACGCCGTTTGGTAAGAAGTTTCTGAAGATATTGGATGAACTTGAGAAGCTGCAGCAGGACTTAGATCGTTAAATGATGATATAGCTGGTTTTTTGAGAGCAAAAAGCGCCGACTCAATCGACGCTTTTTGTGAGCTTATCGAAATGTGTTTGGAGAAGTTAAAGCTCAAATTCTGGCTGTTTTTTCTTCACGGCATCATGAGTGCCAATATAGAGTAATGTTTGCTCACCTATTCCACGCATGAAAAAAGAGAGACAAGCTGGGCATTGAAGTTTTTCCTGTCCGGTTGTGGTGAGTGGCTTTTCATGCCATTTACGCCTAACTCGGTTTAAACCAGAGGTGCAATAACATTCTGGGCATCGAATTTGTACTCTCATAACATCGTCCTTCTGACCGCTCTGCTTGGTTACAAAGTAACCAGAGAACAGTAAAAAAAACTTGATATGCATCAGGTTTATCAATTGATCTTATGACGTTGCAATGAAGTTTTTTCTAAATGAGACCAAGGTCTTAGAGGGCGTTAACGCGGTGTAACTTGCAGTTACAAAGGGACATATTTAGACGGGAGTAAACAGACTTTCCAGTAGGTGGGAATAGCAATGCAAATGACACGATCCCTGTGTGCAATTAGCCATTGAACTTTGGGTTAAGTTATTCGCTACCTAAAATCGCTTGGCGCTTTAGCATCAGCTCTTTTGACATTGACTGAGCAGTAATACGCATACCTTTTTGCTCTAGACCGATCAGTAATTGCATTCGCAGATTCTCGGCACGCTCTTCTAACGACTGACGTTCATCCACTGGTTTCTCAGCCGCTTTTTCGTAGCAACCAACAATAGATTTAAATAAATGAGATTCAAAGCTGGTTCTTTCCTCCGGCTTGATAGTTTGCGATTCATTTACTTCGCCATTGGCCTTGCGACGGTTGTAGTCTTGGATTTGGTTTTCAGCGATTAGGTCGAATACACTCATAGCACTACTTTTCTTGGGGATAATTCGCGCCCATCATAGCTTCATTGCTTGAATAGACACTGAAAAACGCCTTGGGGAAGTGTTTCTAAATGTGTTTAGGAAGAGATCTAGCTGCTGGAACAGCGATGAGAGGCAGAATAGCCTGAGTCATACTCAGGCCATTCGTTGGGTGCAGCTTAGAAAGAAATCATGTATGTGTTTGATTGCTCTTCGCTTGCGCTATGTTTGATCTGAAGCTTCGAGGTATCAGTAAAGCTTGCGAGTTTTTTCGGGTTGTTGTTGGCTGCGAAACTATATGATTTATCTTTTTCCCCGACTAAGTGCCAGTTACTGCGAACGGCTATGTTCTGATCAGGCTGTGCCAAGTAGGTTTGCAACACATCACGGCTGTTAGGTGAGTCAATGTTGATAAACTCACGGCCTGACTTCATCTCTCGGGCAAAGAACGGCGAATAGCTGCTGGCGATGATGACGAATGTATCATCAGCCTTAACAGGCTCGCCTTGGTAAGAGATATTCTCTACTCGGCCGCTGCCGTCAGCAATTTTATTGCCGAACTGGTTATAAGTTGATGGCTTAGTAAGATTAATATCATAATCGATACCATCAATGGTGTAGTAGAGGAAGGTGAGCGAGTCCGGCTTCACAATCTCGTTGCCTTCAGTTGACGGCTCGATGTACATCGATGCTGACATCTCCAGCCACTCTTTGACTTCGGCCCCGGTAATTTCAAGTGCAGCGAGGGTGGAAGAGTACACCAGTGAGGCAATATCTCGCTTGTTGATATCACCTTTGGCAATATCAAGGAAATAAGCCGGATCTTTGCGGTGGATTGCCGGCGCGGTCGCCGAAAGTACCTTGTCCGTTGGTTTAATGTAGGGTGTGAGGTAGTGCTTTTGTGATTCGCTTACGACCTGGTAGACGCTATCGTTACCCAGTAGGTTGAAATCATTGCTTAAATCTAGGCTAACTTGGCCAACGGTTTTTCCAAACTCTTTAATGACTTCGTTGTGCTGTTGGTTGATACAGGATTCAAGCGGGGCTTTCTGCTCGGCGGTTTCTTTCATTTCATTAGCTGAAACAACAAAGGCGTTACCATCACTTAATTGCCACTGACCGTTCTTTTGTGTCATCGTGATATCGACAACCCCAATATGATCGCCCCACTTGCCCGGTTGTGCTGCAGGTTTGCCTTGGATCAGACCGCGCTCTATATCTACATCTTGTAGGTTGGCATAGCGTTCATTCGGGTAGGTGTTGTGTGAATGACCAAACAGGATCGCATCGACATCTTCGATGCCGGCCAAATGCCATACCACATCTTCCATTCCCTCGGTGTAGTCATCATCGTTTAAGCCTGAGTGAGCAAGCGCGACAACGATATCGGCACCGGCTTTCTTAGCCTCGGTAGCCCACTTTTCAGCATCTGCCAGTTGATCGGCAATGGTAATTTTGCCTTCGAGATGCTGTCGGTTGAGTTGCATGGTTTGTGGCGGCACAAGACCTATATAACCGATATTGAAGGTGTGTTTGGTGCCTTGCTCGGAGATAACCTCTCGCGGCACGATAAGATACGGTTCAAAGTAAGGTTCTTTGCCGTCCTCGCGGTACACATTGGAAGCAAAGTATGGGAAATTTCCGCTGCTATAACTTAGTTGGAGGTAGTCCAAGCCGTAATCGAAATCGTGGTTACCGGGTACGGCGACATCAAAATCGAGTGCATTCATCGCGCAGATGATTGGTGACTGACGGGCATAGGACTCAGGGCTAACGCGAGCCAGATAATCTCCCAATGGGTTGCCGACGAGCAGATCGCCAGTATCGGCAAGGAAGCTATTCTTTACGTCATTGCGGTAGTGCTCTATCTCAGCGACCAGCCCTACGAGACCATATTGCTGACTATTCTGGTTGTTGTAATAGTCAAACTGGCTGATATAGGAGTGGAGATCGGAAGTGCCGATAAACCGGAGTTTCACCTCTTCGCTGTGGGCTAATGGGCTAATGGTCAGCCCTATGGTGAGTGCTGAGATAAACGCTGTTTTCATCCTTAGGCCTCTTATGTGCTTGCGAGTAAATCGATGAGTTTTCGGGTTTTCAAGGGTATGACCGCATTGTTGGGGTACACGGCATACAGTTCGGTTTTCCAAGTAAAGTCATCCAGCAAGCTGACAAGCTCGCCGGACTGAATATGAGGTTCGGTAATAAAGTCCAAGGTAGTGGTTATGCCCATCCCCTTGATGGCATAGCGTGTTAATAGGGACTCACTTTCTGTCTGAATGTATGGGGCGATATCTATTTTTATTTCCTGCCCTTTGTCGATAAACATCCATTTATCCTTGGTCAGGCAGTGGCTGTAGTTCATACATTGATGATTGGTGAGATCCGTCGGTTTTTCAGGCGCGCCATGTCTATCAAGATAATCCGGTGATGCGACAACATAAGTACCTATATTTTTAATTTTTTTGCATTTGTAGGAGCTGTCTTCAAGCTCGCCAATCCGCAACACTACGTCGATTTGTTCATGGATCAGATCGCCGACTTGATTGTCGAAAATAATGTCGAGCTCAAGCTCTGGGTTGGCCTGTAGCAGTTGTTCAAAAGTGTCGGTAATGTGGTTGTCAAACTCCAATACCGCAGGCATTTTCACTCGCAATTTTCCTCTGACTATGTCCTTGCGTTCGTCAATGAAGTCGAAGCATTTATCGACACTGTCGAAGATCTCAGTGCAGCGTTCATACAGGAATTTCCCTTCTTCAGTCAGATTGATCTGCCGCGTTGTGCGTTGGATCAGCGAGCAGCGCAGTTCATGCTCGAGCTGTTTAACGTGCTTGCTTATAACCGATTTCGATAAGCAGAGTTTGTCGGCTGCAACAGAAAAAGAGTTGTTCATGACCACGGTATAAAAGGTGGCCAGTAAATTCAGGTTCATGCTTTTCACCCGGTAATTCCTTATTGCGTAGTGTAAAAGGGAAACGTTTGCTTTTTGGTGATCGTGGTTTTATTAATGTTTCCATTATGGAAACTTATAGTTTCTGTATACCGAAAAAGTAGCCTGTGCAGGAGTGATTTGTGTATTTCGGTGGCTGTTTTGTGAAATGTCACATTATTTTGCACACAGGGGAAACTATCAGTTCTTGATAAGTTGATTTAGTTTACATGACATTTCAGGGAAGATTTGTGGGTCAAAAAAACGTTCTCACAACAGAGGCTCCTATGGAACAGAACACTTACCCTGAACACGACGTTGCAGATCTTTCCCTTGCACCACTTGGCCGACGTCGTGTCGACTGGGCAAGAAATCATATGCCGATCATGCGCAGTATTATTGAGCGCTTCGAGAATGAAAAACCGTTTTCCGGATTGACGATCGGTATTTGCCTGCATGTTGAAGCGAAAACTGGCGTATGGCTGGAAGCACTGACCAAAGGCGGTGCTAAAGTTGTGATCACCGGCTCTCCTGGTTCAACCCAGGATGAAACCGCAGCGGCACTGGTTGAAGACTATGGGGTGAGCGTTTATTCCCGTCGTGATGAAAGTTTTGATGATCACATCAACTACTGTCGTAAAGTGCTATCGCATCAGCCAGATATCATTGCTGATAACGGAGCGGATTTACACGAGTTGATTTTCACTGAGTCTGAATTTGCCCATTTTAAATCATCATTGCTAGGCGCAACTGAAGAGACGACAACAGGTGCCAATCGTCTGCGTGAAGATTTCCATGCTAATCAGTTCAGCACCCTGATCATCAACGATACCCAAGCTAAGCGGATTATCGAGAACCGCTTTGGTGTGGGGTCATCGGTGGTTGATGGCATCATGCGTGCAACCAATGTGATGTTGCATGGTAAGAAGGTGGTGGTGATTGGTTATGGTTACTGTGGCTCGGGTACTGCACAGCGTCTACGTGGTATGGGCGCGCATGTGACGGTTGTTGAATCCAACCCGTTGACCTTGCTTGAAGCCCACATGGAAGGTTTCTATACCGCCAAGCTGGAAGATGCTCTGCCTGACGCCGATATGGTGGTTACAATCACAGGCCGCGATAACGTGCTACGCCAAGCGCATTTTGAATTGATGCGCGATAACACCATTATTGCCAACGCGGGTCACTTCCAACGTGAAATCAATCTTCCTGAGTTGGTAGCAATGAGTGAAAGCCAAGATAAAATCCGTCCACATGTGACGGCTTATCAGCTTAAAGAAAAACAGCTATTTGTTCTTTCTGATGCCAACCTCGTTAACCTGTCGGCTGGTGATGGCAATCCTATCGAGATTATGGATCTGGGCTTGGCGTTGCAGTCATTGAGTCTGGAGCGTATTGCCCTCAACCGAGAGTCACTGCAAAACATCCCTCAGCCGGTACCTTTTGATATCGAAATGCAAGTAGCTGAACTTGCAGTTAAATACTGGATTAACCATTAATTTTATCATTGCCCCGAGTGCGTTGTACTCGGGGCTTTTTTGTATGTCGAGTAGATAGGCTACCACCTATCCACCCTTAATAAGGCCGCCAAAATGGACGCTCTGACTAGTTTACTAGGAATGGTAGCATTGCTTGCTATCGCTGTTGTATTTTCAAAAAACCGCCAAGCAATTAATAAACGGACTGTACTGGGAGCCTTCGCTATCCAGTTTACGATTGGGGCTTTTGTCCTATTTATACCGATCGGTAAAGATTTACTGGAAGTCGTGTCGACAGGGGTGAGTTCAGTACTGGGGTACTCTCATGCTGGTATTGAGTTTTTATTTGGTGGGCTAGTCAGCGACAAGATGTTTGAAGTGTTCGGTGGCGGCGGCTTTGTGTTTGCCATGCGGGTGCTACCCGTTATCGTTTTCTTCTCAGCGTTAGTGTCGGTCTTGTATTACCTTGGCATCATGCAGGTGTTTATCCGGGTATTAGGTGGCGCACTGCAAAAGCTGCTGGGGACCAGTAAAAATGAGTCGATGTCGGCGACAGCCAATATTTTTGTTGGCCAAACCGAGGCGCCATTGGTTATCGCGCCCTATATTAACCGCCTGAGCCGCTCTGAACTGTTTGCGGTAATGTGTGGTGGCTTGGCCTCGATTGCTGGCACCGTGTTAGGTGGTTTCGCTGCAATGGGAGTTGATATGCAATACCTTATTGCGGCGTCGTTTATGGCTGCTCCGGGTGGTTTGTTGTTTGCCAAAATCTTGGTGCCAGAAACGGAGGATCGCAGCAGTGAAATGGCTGAAGAAGATGTCTCGATAGAAAAACCAGCGAACGTTATTGATGCTGCCGCGGCAGGGGCATCCAGCGGATTGATGCTGGCATTGAATGTCGGGGCCATGTTACTTGCGTTTATTGGTTTGATTGCCTTGGTCAACGGCATGTTAGGTGGTATCGGAAGCTATGTGGGTTTACCGGAGCTATCGCTGGAATATTTGCTGGGCTACTTATTTTATCCAGTTGCGGTGATCATCGGCATCCCGTTTGATGAGGCGATGGTATCGGCATCCTTCATTGGCCAGAAGTTAGTGCTGAATGAGTTTGTCGCTTATGTGAATTTCACCGAATATCTAAAAATGACGGAGCTCTCGACCCGCAGTACCGCCATTATCACGTTTGCATTGTGTGGCTTTGCGAACTTTGCCGCAGCGGCAATGCTATTGGGGGGACTAGGTACGATGGCACCAAAGCGTCGTCATGAAATTTCGACGTTGTGTATGTCGGCGATTTTTGCTGCCACTATGTCTAACCTCATGAGTGCAACTATTGCAGGTTTCTTCTTCTCGTTTTAGGTGTACTGAGGGGGGCCGTTATTGGTTACTATTTGGCGCGGGATTAGTTTCCCTTTTGCTTCCCTATTACCGTGAGGCTCGAGGTGCGATTTCAAGGGGGCGGTGCGCTTCGATAAGGTAGCGAGGTCACTTGAAGGTGTGCAAGGCCGCTCTGGGGCGTTATTCCGCTAATACTGGGTGGTGGTGAATTAGAATACTGGCCTTTGATCCGAGAGTTGCTTATTCAGGGAACAGAACCCATCTCAGAGACATATTGGGGAGGGCTGGACGCACTGACTTGGTTGATATCACGTTGGAGCAACATTATCTTGAGAAAATCAAAAACTGGTATCTGGATGATGGCTGGTATGGGGACGGTGATGTAGGCCGTTGACCATAGAGCGGATTGCACCAGCTTTTACCAGCTTTATATCGATCAGTTAGCGCGCGCATTGGCTAGCATCATTAATCTTATTGACCCTGATATGATAGTGATTGGTGGGGGGCTATCAAAACAAAGCCGCATTTTTGATGATTTACCAAACGTTTTGTCGAGTTATGTATTCGGAGGTAAATGCAACACGCCGGTGTTACCCGCTAAATTGGGTGATGACTGCGGGATATACGGTGCAGTGAAGGTTGGTAGCCAAGCTAGTTAAAGCCGTTTTGGCATTATTGACCTTGGTTTAGGAAAAAAAATTCATTTTTTTAAAAATAATGCTGTACATAAAGCGCCCAGCTGTTAATATCCCTCTCGTTCTTTAGAACAAAGAGTTATTCAATGCAACATCAAGTACAAGTTAAACCTTTAGCTACTTATACGTTATCGTACTGTATCTCACTGTTTCCCTTAGATTGAACGTAACATTAAATAATTCACTAACCTATCATATCGCATATTGCGATTAGTTTATTAATGAATTTATAAGGGGCAGTCCATGTCTAAGTCAACTGGTATCGTTAAGTGGTTCAACGAAGAGAAAGGTTTCGGTTTCATCACTCAAGAAAACGGCGGTGCTGATGTATTCGTACACTTCCGCGCTATCGCTTCTGAAGGCTTCAAGACTCTTGCTGAAGGTCAAAAGGTTTCTTTTGACGTAGAACAAGGTCAAAAAGGCCCACAAGCTGCAAACGTTGTAGCTCTGTAAGTCGAAACTTACTTTGTGATAAAATGCTGGCTTAGGCCGGCATTTTTTATATCTGTCATATGTGATCTGTTTTTATCTTCTCTTTCTCTTTCTCTTTCTCTTTACCTCCTGCTTTCTCTTAGTTGCGTAAATATGCAATCACCGCTTGTTCTAAATCATCTCTAGTCATACCTCTGTTCAAACCTAGTTAAACATTCATCTCTCGACTCTCAATTGGCCCTGATCTCTAATTATCACAATGGTGGGAATTTTGAACGCTGTGGTGGTTTACCCTGCAGCCTGATGATTTTCTAGTATATGATGATGTTAAATTAATGTTTTAAAAAATAAATTTCGTGATCTTTATCACGTTGTGTGGTCAATTCAGTTTGGTTTGGCCAGATTTGTGTTTTATTCAATGTAGAGCGAGAAATTATTCAGTCTCGCTTGTTAGTAGAGGCGCATTGCCTAACAGTAGTTTAGTGAAGGTCGACAACCAGAGAAGCTAAACGAAAGGAGCCAATGCCGAAGCAGTAGAGGATGTCAGCCATACTGCTGGGGTTGTTCTTAATAGGAACAGCACTGTCATCCAGGCCCGTCTGGATGGGGAGCTACAGCAATTTTGTCATCGAACAGGTAAGTTCGCCTACCGATTTCGTACAGCCTTTGTCTGCTCGCGTGTTCCTATACGCCCCTCCTCTGAATCCCAAGTCATTTTGGGTAATAAATACCTTGTTGTTTTTTAGGAGAAGTCTACGAATGGCTGATTACGGATTGTTGTCCATCGTACCCGCGGTGTTGGCATTGATACTCGCCTTTACCACTCGGCATGTTGTTTTGGCTCTGGGAGTTGCAGTGATCAGTGGCATGCTGATCTTAACCAAGGGTCACCCGGTCGATACTGCGCTGATGTTCCTGTCTGATGGGCCGTTTACTCAGCTCGCTTCGGGCAGCAACGCACAGATCATTATTGTTATTACTATCATTTCAGGTTTCATTTATCTGGTTGAACAAAGTGGCGGTATGGCGGCGTTTTCGTCCATGGCTACCCGTTATGTGTCATCGCCATTGAAAGCCCAGTTAGCTACTTGGGCAACCGGGATCGGTATCTTTTTTACTGATTCAGGCAATTCGTTGATCCTTGGCCCAATGTTCGCGCCAATCTACCAGAAGCTCAAATTGAGCAAAGAAAAGTTGGCGTTCATTATTGATTCGACATCATCACCGGTGTGTGTGCTGATCCCGATCATCAGCTGGGGGGTCTATTCGCAAGGGTTGATTGAAAATGCCTTCGATAATATGGGCCAACCGGTCGATGGTTTCACGACCTTCTTGCAGGTGATCCCTTATCAGCTATATGCCTTGCTAGCACTGTTCAGTGTGCCTGTGTATGCAGTGCTGAAAAAAGATTGGGGCCCGATGGCTGAAGCGGAGTATCAAGCTCGCCAACAAGCGGTGGTGAGTGAAGCATCAACAGAGCAAGATCCGCAGGTTAAATCTGGCCGAATTTCACTGATAGTCTTGCCCCTGACGGTACTGTTTAGCTCGCTGATTGCCTTGTTTACCTACAACTATCATCTGCACGGTACCATTAATGGCCCGGTGATCCGTACATCATTGGGAACCAGCTATCTGATTGCCTCGGTAACGGCAATTGGCTACTACGCCTACACCAAAACTATGACCGCCTCGACAGCCTTCAATACTTTTGTATCGGGAATGCAGCGGATCATGCTAATTTTGATTATCTTGCTATTGGCATGGACCTTGGGTGATATCTGTAAGTCTCTGGGAACCGGAGATTATATTAGTCAGGTGATGAATGACCGTCTGCCGGTATTTTTGTTGCCAGCGATGATCTTCATTATCGGCAGCTTTATCTCGGTTGCGACAGGTTCGTCATGGGGCACCTTTGCTATTTTGATCCCTATTGCCGTACCGGTTGCCAGTGCATTGGGTGCCGATCCGCTGATTTGTATCGGTGCCGCATTGAGTGGCGGCATGCTGGGTGATCATTCTTCACCTATTTCGGATACGACGATTTTAAGTTCGATGTCTACCGGATGTGATCACGTTTCCCATGTCCGTACCCAGTTCCCGTATGCCATTTTGACCGGAGTGACCGCCAGTATTGGCTTTATGGTCGCCGAGATCACCCGTAGTCCGTACACCATTCTGTTGGCGGCATTATTGCAAATTGCTTTGATTGTTTTGATGGTGCGCCGTCAGGCTTCAGTAAGCCCTGTTACCGCTTAAGAAGCGGTTGCTTAAAAACATCTGTTTATAAAGGATTGATGATGAACACACTATTTTGGCTAAGAGATGAAGTAAAAGTTGGTGAACATAGAACGGCACTAACACCAACAGGAGCCAAATCATTGATTGATGCTGGTGCGCAAGTGATTGTGGAGCGCAGCACAACGCGTATTTTTCCCGACCAAGCCTATGTTGATGTCGGTTGTGAACTGGCTGATGGGCATAGTTGGACCGAAGCGCCGGATCACGCTTTTATCCTTGGCTTGAAAGAATTGGCAGAAGCCGATTTTGCCCTCAAGCATCAGCACATTTATTTTGCCCATGCCTTTAAGGGGCAGGATGAAGCGGTACAGATCCTGTCGCGTTACAATGCTGGTGGCGGCCAGATCCTTGATTTGGAGTTCCTGCAAGATGAGCTTGGTAAGCGTGTCTGTGCCTTCGGTTACTGGGCGGGTTATGTCGGCGCGGCAATTGGCTTGTCTGGTTATATCCATCATTTACAGTGTAAAGATGTGTTTGGTGCGGTGAGTAGCTACCCGGATCGAGAGCATTATCTAGCGGCATTGGGTGAGCAGGTTGCTACCTTATCTGAGAGACCTAAAGTGTTGGTTATCGGTCAGTTTGGTCGTTGTGGCCGTGGCGCTTTGGATTTGTTTGCTGAGTTGGGTATTGACGCTGACGGTTGGGATATTGAGGAAACGAAAGCCGGTGGTCCATTCACCGCAATCAATGACTACGATATCTTAGTTAACTGTGCCTACTTGGCTGAAGGAACTCCGCCATTTATTACGAAAGAGAGCCTAGGTGATTCACCGCGCCTAAGCATGATCAGTGATGTTAGCTGTGATCCGAACAACCCGGATAACCCAATTCGTATTTACAACCAATGCACGAAACTGTCAAAGCCAATCATCGAGTCGGATGTTAGCGGTGTATATGTCCAGGCGGTTGATCATCTGCCGACCGTACTACCGAAGGAAAGCAGCGAAGATTTTGCCGGTCAACTTCTACCTCACTTGCTGACGCTATGCCAGGGCGAAGATCCTAACGGTGTGTGGGGACGGGCAAGTGATTTCTACGCATCAGCGTTAAATAGTATCAAATAATGATTAAAGCTGTTATTTCAACAGCACTAAGCATTAGCTAAGTATTTAATCCGGGTGTAGGAATACACTCGGATTTTTTTATATGTAGCTATGGGGATACTAATAGCAATATGGAGGCAAGGAGTCGTTTAATGTGAAGAGTTCAGTAAAACCGAGTACCCCAGAATTTCGGGATTTACTGAGGACTCGGTGCTTTTAGGGGGTAAAGTAGAAGTTTTATACGGTCTCTCCTACAGACCCCTTTTTAAATAAGTAACAGCTTGGCGGTACCGAGGAAGGCAAAGAAGCCGACCACATCAGTAACGGTAGTGAGGATCACTGAGCCGGCCAATGCAGGGTCAAGTTTGAACTTGTCGAGTACTACCGGGATCACGACTCCGAATAGGGCTGCAGTAATGATATTGACCACGATACCGACCGAAATAATGACGCCGATAATTGGTGATTGAAACCATAAGCCTGCCATCAGGCCAATCAATACAGCCCATAGTACGCCATTGAGAAAGCCTATCCCCAATTCATTGCGAAGTAATGAACGGCGGTTACCGGCGGTAACCTGATTAAGCGCCATACCCCGGATCATCAGAGTCAGGGTCTGGCTGCCCGCAATGCCCCCCATCGAGGCGACAATCGGCATTAGGATCGCGAGGGCCACGACCTGGGCTATCACATCTTCGAATAAGCTGATGGTCATTGAAGCCAGTACGGCGGTGATAAGGTTGATACCCAGCCATACTGCACGTTTCTTGGCACTTTTTGTGATCGGGGCGAACAAGTCGTCCTCTTCACTCATACCGGCATTTGCCATCAAGGTGCTTTCATAGTTTTCGCGCATTAGCTCAAGGGCGAGATGGGTATCGACTTCACCGATCAAGGCAAAGTTCTCATCAACGATCGGTAAGCTGAATTGTTGGCTATGCTCCACGGCTTCTACCGCTTCGGCGAGCGAGGCATCATCTTCTAGCACCAGTGTGTCGGTATCGGCCAAGCTGCTCAACTTGGTGAGTGGTTCAGCTTTTATCAACTGCTGGTAATTGATGGTACCGACGAACTTAGTGTCGCGGGTGACAACATAAATCGACGCGGGGTATTGGTAGCCATACCGTTCCAGCAATACCATGGCGCGCTTTGCCGAGATCCCTTGTGGCAATGAAAGTACCTTGGGATTGGCATAACGGCCTATCTGATCGTCATCGTATTGGTTGGCCCTATCAAATAGCTCTATGTCTTCTTTACTGAGCTTTTCGATCGCCCGCTCAATGATATCTTCCGGCAGCGAGTCTGCCCATTCAATCAATGAGAGGTTGTCGAGCTTACCGAGTACTAAATCCAATTCGGTATCGCTCAATGATTGGATAACCCATTCTCGGGTGTCGCCGCGCATCGCGGTAAGGACATCGACATGATCATTGAGGGGTAATTGGCGCCAGAGTTCCATACGCTGATCGAGCGGCAAGGCTTCGAATAGGGTCGCGAAGGAGCCTGCTTCTAGTTGTTGGATCTCGGGTTCATTAAAAATTTGACGTTGTTCGTCAGTATCTGCGGCAGATATGCGCTCTATGAGCAGGCTTAAGTCAATGGTGTTGCTCATGCAGGTTTCCTTGTTGCAAACGCAAGCAGCCAGCGAAAGGTTGGGCTTGTTGTTTTTTGTTTTTATCTAATTGGTTGGAGGGACTTTTCCCTAACATCTGGGGTATAGAGTATGGTTTTCACTTTTGTCGGTCAATTGTGATATCGCTAACTGTCGCTAATATGAAATCAGGCTAGTTTAGTAATGAGTAGTTAGTTACCGGCAAGGAGAAGGTGATGGATAAACAACAGGTTCCTGAAGCGCTGTATGATGATGCCTTGGCGTATTTCGGTGATAGGGTAAAAGCCGATGAATGGCTACATACTGAAAATATTGCCCTTGGTTTGGTCTCACCGGCGAGCCTATGTAAATCTGAAGCGGGAAGAGCGGAAGTCAAAGAACTGCTTCGCCGTTTGAAGGCCGGTGATACTATTTGAACCCACTACGGCTTAAATGTCCTTAACCTGTCAGTGGCGAGCATTACCTATTAATACTCGCCATTCGATGCTTTCTGCCAGTGTGGTTCTGTAGGCTTATTTCTCCGATTAAGCGAAAGCCGCGCTGTTCAGTGATTGGGTGCGTGATAACAACAGGTTGTCGGCACTCAACCGACCTGCACCAGATACCAGTAACGATACAGACATAGCCAATAGCGCCAAGCCGAATTCATAGCCGCCGTTGGACATGAACAAACCGTTATCCAAATGTACAGTGACAATGGCTACCACCATCGTTACCGCTAGAGCCAGAGCCGTAGGGCGGGTAAAAAGCCCTAATAGAATAAATAAACCACCAAAGAACTCTGCCCCACCAGCCATCAGTGCCATCAGGAAGCCGGGCTCCAGACCGATGGAGGCCATCCACTGACCAGTGCCTTCTAGCCCGTAGCCGCCGAACCAGCCGAATAGTTTTTGTGCGCCGTGCGCCATGAAGATAATACCTGCCGGTACTCGCAAAGCGAGTGGAGCGAAACTGGTTGGAGAAGAAAGGATTTTACTGATCAAAGTGTTCATTATGCTGTCCTCAAATTTAGCGGCAAATCATAGTGCCGATTAACTGCCCTGTGTGATTGAGTACATCTTAGGCAGTGTCTGTTGAGAACAACATCAGGTGAACTTGAGCCTTTTGTTCGAAAAATTCGAATGAACTAATAAGAAAAATATAAATTGAAGCGATATATTGTTGTTAGAACTTGAAATTTACCCCAACTAAATAATGGTTGCTGCTAAAGCTGTGAGGCAGTTCGATACGTTGATACTCAGCGCTGATTCCGAAGTGTTGGCCGAAGGCGAGTTCAGTGCCAAGGGCGAAGTAGGGAGAGAAACCACGTTCAGTGCGGGTATGCCAATTATTTTTACTCACCTTTGTATCAATATCGACGGAAGCATAGTTGATACCTCCACGTGCATAGACATTGGTAAAGGGTGTCAGTGGGTATTCGGCTTTTAAGCCCAGCATTCCTCCATTATAACTGGAAACGGACTGAGTTAGCCCGAGTGTTCCCAGATAGCTCAGTCCTCCGGTGTTGGCAAAGTACCCGGTGTCGAGAGAGAAGTATGGATTGAAGTGATAGTTATATCCAAGTTCAAAGGTAAGACCGGCATCGCTGTCACTGTAGTCATTGCTCGTTAACACGCCTCCACCGGTGCGTATTCCCACTTCATGGGTAATGCTGGCATAGCTGCTGAACGGACAAAGTAGAAGAATAACTGGGATCAGGTGTTTCATAAAATACGGCGTTTTATTGATTGTGGTGGGATTCTATCGATGGCGCAGAATGAGCTCAATAGCTTGGGACAAAGCCATACATTGTTGCTAGAGGTAGTGTGTTGCTCTGCTCATGCATTTTAAGCGCACTTATGTGCCTTGAAATGGCTTGGCGTCGGGTATGACATCCGATCAGTCTCAAATGTGAGGAATGGACTAATATTAATGTATCCGTGCCAGTTTTGGTTAAGGAAGATGTGGCTATGATGGATGCAGATACAATGTTTACCTGTATCTACTTGCTAGAATTTGACTCGCTAATTGTGTCTTGATTTGGACACTCGCAAATTTCGCTCAGCCTCGGCTGGGCATTTTTATTCCTGCCCATTTTACTTTCCTTCAGGTTCGCTACGGCTGAGCTTATTTTCTGCATTATTTGTTACTGATAGCCTTGCGGGTGAAGCCTTGGTTTTCATCCAATAGTGACGTAGCTTCTTTAGCATCAACACCAGCCAATAGCATCACAATCGCCGTCTTGCAGTGGCCGTCACAGGCTTCGAGTGCTTCAACAGCCTGCTCACGGTTACAGTCTGTGGCTGCCATGACAATGTTCTTTTGGCGCTCGACCAACTTGGCGTTAGTCGCTTCGACATCCACCATTAAATTGCCAAACACCTTGCCGGTTCTGATCATCGCACCGGTGGTGAGCATATTGAGGATCAGCTTTTGTGCTGTACCGGCCTTCAAGCGTGATGAGCCGGTGACAATTTCCGGGCCGACAATCGGTGTGATGGCAATATCTGCCGATTGACTCATGGGACTTTGTGGGTTGCAGCTGATACAGGCAACGGTTGCGCCTAAGGATTTGGCATAGTCCATGGCACCGATTACGTAAGGTGTCCGGCCACTGGCAGCAATGCCGACCAACACATCTTTGCGACTGAAGTTAAGCGCCTGCAGATCGCCAGCCCCCATTTCACGGTTATCTTCGGCGTTTTCGACCGCCTTGAGAATAGCTTGATGGCCACCTGCGATAAGCCCAACCACTTGCTCCGGCTTGCTGCCAAAGGTCGGCGGGCATTCACTGGCATCCAGAATGCCTAACCGACCAGAGGTACCTGCACCGCTATAAATCAGTCTGCCACCTAGCAAGAAGGCATCAGCAATGGCATCAACCGCGCGGGCAATGTCAGGCAGTACCGCTTCGACAGAAAGCGCGACTTTTTGATCTTCTTGATTGATGACGTTTAGCATATCAATGGTTGATAGCGTATCTATCTCGGCGCTGGCGCTGTTACGGCTTTCTGTCACCATTTTGGTCAAATCAATTTTCATTCTGGGGTCCGTTTCAATGAGGTATCACTTTTATGTTATGACAAAATTTTATGTTACGGCAAAGCCTTAAGCGAGGCGTTATGTGATTTAACTTGTAACTGCTGGTGAGCCAGGGTGAAGCAAGCTGAAATGGTGTCTACTGTATGCTTGCTCAGCTCTTGAGAGTAGATCAAGTTGAAATTTAGGCGCTCATTAAGCGTAAAGATATCGTGGTACGGATCCGAAGGTAAAAACGGCTGAGCTAGGCCATTTTGGGACAGTGATTCTGGTAACAATGAAACAGCAAGCCCGCAGTAAACGGCTTCTGCAATATTATCGAGCACCGAGCTGCTAAAGACGATGTCATAGTGGATATTGGCATTTTCAAGCGTGGCTAGCGTTAGATCCCGGTTCAGACAGTCGCCATCAAACAGGGCGATGGGAACAGCTTGGCCGGGTCTAAGAGTCAATGTGGGTGATTTGACCCAATTGATGGATTCACTCCATAAAGGCATGCCATCTTTAATGCCGGACTCACCGGCAACAATGGCAATATCGACGGTACCAGCTTGGCGCTTTTTCCGTAGGTGGCGACTTCTATCACACACAATTTTTGCTGCCAAGTTTGGCATCTTCGCTTGTAATAGCGGCATAACATGGCGGATAAAGTCGCCGGCATAGTCGGTTGGGATCCCGAAGGTCAGTTGGCCAGAGATATCTTTTCCACTAAGCGCAGCAAGGGTACTGTTGTTTAGAGCCAGCATCTGCTGGCTGCGGCTAAGCAATACCTTTCCGGCATCAGTCAAGATCACACCCCGGTGGGTACGGATAAGCAACTCGCACCCAGCTATTTCCTGTAGTTTTTTCATCTGCATACTAACAGCGCCACTAGAGCGATAGACTCGCTCGGCAGCAAGTTTGATCTCGCCGGTTTCTGCGACAGCAACAAAGGTTCTCAACAACTCTAAATCTAACAGTGTATCCATATTATTTTTTTCAACCGGTTATCTTTAATGGGCTCTGGCTAAGGCGTTGGGATTAATTATAGATTTAGATTTTCTAAATTTATAGGTCAGTTTTATTCGTTAGGCTAAATCTGTGATTGTCTATATTGTGGGGAGCAAAGCCGAAGGCGTTCTGAATGATGTGGGAGAGACTGTGATGATAACTTCATTGCCAACTACGATGAAAGGTGTGGTGCTGACCGGGCACGGTGGCTTAGATAAACTGGAGCTGCGTAATGATCTGACGTTACCGGAACTGGCTGAAAATGAAGTGCTGATCGCGGTGGGTGCTTGTGCGGTTAACAATACCGATATCAATACCCGCATCGGCTGGTATTCCAAGCAAGTGACGGCTGATACCAATACCGGTGGAGCAGAGGGTTTTGATACTATTGATGACCAAGATGCCAGTTGGTCGGGGATCCCACTAACTTTCCCGCGTATCCAGGGCGCTGATGTTGCAGGTCACATTGTGGCCGTTGGCGGACAGGTTGACCCTTCTCGTGTTGGTGAAAGAGTCATGGTTCGTGCTATTCAACAACACCCACACAGTGATGAGTCTTATGGTTGTATCACCTTCGGCTCTGAGTGTGATGGTGGCTTTGCTCAATATACCAAAGCGCTTGCCGAAGAGGCGTTTAACGTCAATAGCCCGATGACCGATGCGGAGCTGGCTTCATTCCCGTGTGCGTATTCAACCGCTGAGAATATGGTCGATAGGGCCTGTGTCAAAGCCGGTGATGTGGTACTGGTAACCGGTGCATCAGGTGGTGTCGGAGTGGCCGCTGTTCAGCTTTCCAAGCGCCGTGGTGCAAGTGTCATTGCGGTGTGTGGTGTCGATAAGAGTCAGCAAGTACTTGAAATGGGTGCTGATCGCACTGTTGCCCGTGGTGAGAGTTTAGTCGAATCACTCGGCACGATGTCGGTCGATGTGGTGCTTGATCTGGTGGCTGGCGAGCAATGGCCTGAGTTGCCAGAAGTGCTGCGTCGAGGTGGCCGCTATGCCGTAGCTGGGGCGATAGGTGGCCCGTTGACTGAGCTGGATGTACGTACCTTGTATCTTAAAGATCTAAGCTTCTTTGGTTGTACTTACCAACCGCGGCATGTTTTTGAAAACCTCGTAAGTTACATCGAAGCTGGCGAGATAAAACCGATTGTGTCCAAGATTTATCCGCTGGAGCAAATCCATCAAGCTCAAGAGGATTTTCTGGCGAAGAAATTTGTCGGTAAATTGGTGCTGGTACCATCACATAATTCACAAAGCTAAAATAAAACCGTTTGAAGTGATATTCAAAATGTATCTTTGAGGTTCGTGTTGAGATAACATGCATTTAAAAGTTTTGTTTTTGGTGTAAATGCATCCCATCATAAGGAAGTTACTAACTATGAGCTCTAAAATGACTTTTGCGATTATCTTTTCTGCAGCTATCTCACTGTCGATGATCGCGCCACTATTTATTTTGGCTTAAATCCCGCTTTCTCTGCTGCTGGAGCTATCCAGCAGCACTTTATCTTCGCTACTGCCAGATTCTCACTTGCTATCAAAAAGCTAGGCCCAAATCTCTATTCCTCTGTGCCATAATTAGCCACTGCTGACTTTGGCTATATTTTTTGGATAACGATAATGAACAATAAAAAATGGATGCGTGTATTGATAGGGGCTTCAATGGTGTTGGCATTGAGTGCGTGCAGTACCAATTACGTAGACAACTATGTCGCAGCCAATGATTGGCAGTCACTGGGTGAGCAAGATGCATTGAAAGGTCATCGGGTCAGAGATCTGTCATCACTGGTAGATGCTGATCTATTGGTGGCGCAACAAAAATACAGTGCGGGTTATGAAATTGGCCGTGCTGAATACTGTGACGTTGATAAGGCGTGGTCGTTGGGTAAATCAGGCCAAAGCTATTTCGGTATTTGCGATGGCATGCCTGATGGCAGCGAATTCAGGCAGCAATATCAATTTGGCTATAGTGACTTTGTGCTAGAAATGGAGCGAGAAAGCTCAAAGGATGGATTTGGCTTCGGCTATTAAAGCTATTGCTTGATTAACAAATTATCTATTAGAAAAGCCCTTCATAAACGTTATCTATACCGGCTGAGATGAAGGGCTTTTTTATGGTTAAAAGAAAATGATTATTTCATTTGTTCTTATTTAGCATCGTTGTATACCTCTTTTCATTGTGCGTTTCTGTTTATAATATTTTGATTTAATAGTTTTTATTGTGTTTGAGTTTTTGTTTATGCATTTCGTGCATTTAAAAAATGAAAAGCATTCATTTTACTCATGTATTGGTTTGTCATACGATTCAACCATCAAGAAGACATCGGAAAAGTGTCACTCTAAATCTTCTTGAAACATCTTCTATCGGTATTTTATAGAGCCGAAAAATATATTAATTAAAAGATATTAACGTTGTGCCTTCTTCATATTTCAATTCTTTTAATAAATATAAATCATAGAACACTATTATTGTTAGGTATTTAATATGACTATTCCTACTACTGAAATGCTTCAAGCGTGGAAAGGTTTTACAGCTGGCGATTGGCAGACCGAGGTTAACACCCGTGATTTCATTCAGGCTAACTATACACCTTATGAAGGTGATGAATCTTTTCTTGCTGAGGCGACGCAAGCAACGGTAATGCTCTGGAATAATGTTTTAGAAGGGATTAAAGAAGAAAGCCGCACACATGCGCCGGTTGACTTTGATACCGACCTACCATCAACTATCATTTCGCACGATGCTGGCTACATCAATAAAGAGCTGGAAACCATTGTTGGCCTACAAACCGATAAGCCGCTCAAGCGTGCCATTATTGCCAACGGTGGTATTCGTATGGTGAAAACCTCGTGCGAAGTCTATGGTCGAGAGTTAGACCCTGGGGTTGAAAAAACCTTTACCGAATACCGTAAAACGCATAACAAAGCCTGTTTTGATCTGTATACCAAAGATATTTTGGCGTGTCGTAAGTCCGGTATCATTACTGGTTTGCCAGATGCCTATGGTCGTGGACGTATCATTGGTGATTACCGCCGTCTTGCCCTATACGGTATTGATTTCCTCAAAGCGGACAAACAAGCGCAGCTGAAATCAACCCAAGCCTTTTTAGAGCAAGGTCAAGATCTCGAAAAGACACTGCGGTTGCGAGAAGAGCTGGCTGATCAGATCCAGGCTTTGGAAGACATCCGCACCATGGGGCTAAAATACGGCATCGATATGTCTTCTCCTGCATGCTCTGCTCAGGAAGCTATCCAATTTACGTATTTCGGCTACCTAGCTGCGGTGAAATCTCAAAATGGCGCGGCGATGTCCCTTGGCCGTACCTCCACCTTCCTTGATGTTTACATCGAGAGAGATATGGCCAATGGGGTATTGAGTGAGTCACAGGCTCAGGAGCTCGTCGACCATTTCATCATGAAGCTGAGAATGGTGCGTTTCCTTCGTACGCCTGATTACGATTCGCTGTTCTCTGGCGACCCAATCTGGGCAACCGAAGCGATGGCGGGAATGGGTGTCGACGGACGTACATTGGTCAGTAAAACCACCTTCCGTTACCTGCATACGCTTTACAACATGGGACCGGCGCCAGAGCCTAACATGACGGTGCTTTGGTCTGAGCAGTTACCGGAAGGGTTTAAGAAATATGCCGCTAAGGTGTCTATCGATACATCATCTCTGCAGTATGAAAATGATGATTTGATGCGCCCTGACTTTAATAACGATGACTATGCCATCGCATGTTGTGTCAGCCCGCAGATCGTTGGTAAAGACATGCAGTTCTTTGGTGCCCGCGCTAATTTGGCAAAAGCACTGCTTTATACCATCAATGGCGGTGTTGATGAAAAGTCAAAAGCTCAGGTGGGCCCGAAACAATCTCCGATTGCCGATGATGTATTGGATTTCGACACCCTTATGCCACGTTTCGATGCCATGCTCGATTGGCTAGCAACGCAGTACGTGACAGCGTTGAATATTATCCACTACTCGCACGACCGCTACAGCTATGAAGCGTCACTGATGGCACTGATGGACAGAGATGTTAAACGCACAATGGCTTGTGGTATTGCTGGCTTGTCGGTGGTTGCAGACTCCCTTGCTGCGATTAAGTTTGCCAAGGTGACACCGATCCGTGACAACGATGGTCTAGCGATTGATTTTGATATTGACGGCGATTATCCGACGTTTGGGAACAACGACTCTCGGGTTGATGATATTGCCTGTGATCTCGTAGAGCGCTTTATGAAGAAAATTCAGAAGATGAGTATGTACCGTGAAGCGACGCCAACGCAGTCAATTCTGACCATCACATCCAATGTGGTGTACGGTAAGAAGACCGGCAATACCCCTGATGGTCGCCGTGCCGGTATGCCGTTTGGCCCGGGTGCCAACCCAATGCATGGTCGCGATCAGAAAGGGGCGGTTGCCTCGCTGACCTCGGTGTCGAAATTACCGTTTGCTTATGCCAAAGATGGCATCTCGTACACGTTCTCTATCGTTCCTAATGCATTAGGTAAAGATAGCGATACCCAGAAACAAAACTTAGCAGCGCTAATGGATGGTTACTTTCATCATGAAGCGGGAGAGCATGGGGTAGGCGTTGAAGGTGGGCAGCACCTCAATGTTAACGTAATGAACCGTGACATGTTGTTAGATGCTGTCGAGCATCCTGAAAAATACCCACAGCTCACGATCCGTGTATCGGGTTATGCGGTGCGTTTCAACTCGCTGACCAAAGAGCAGCAGCAGGATGTGATAACCCGTACCTTTACCGAAAAGATGTAAGTGCTCAAAGAGCATTGCCGAAATATAACAAGCTGTGACTACCTAGCTACTTGTTAGCAAATCTTGGCCTGCCTCCGTGCAGGCCTTTTTTTATCGTCAAGATAGCCATTTATCTAACCCTTCTGCTGCTACCGTAGAATGAGTATTTGAATCGACTTTTTGTATAAAGAGTATTGACCCGTCTAAGGCTTCATAGTTTAAAGTGATAGCTGAATTATTGAGGGATGCGTCATGTATCGTATTTCAGAATTAGCGGAACAAGTCGGCCTTTCTCGCTCTACCTTGCTGTATTACGAGAAGCAGGGCTTGATCACTGGCAAGCGGCTCGATAATGGTTACCGCAGTTATAGCGAGCGGGATCTTCAACGCCTTCGCCTGTTGCAGCAGTTGCAGGCCGGTGGGCTGACCCTCAAGGAATGCCAAGCGTGCCTTGAAGCCAAGGTCGATCGTCAATTATTGCTCAGCCGAATGCACCAGCTTGATGAGGATATTGCCCATAAGCAGCAATCTCGGGCTTTGCTGGCTGCGATGCTGGGGGAATCGGATATGACGGCATGGCATCAGTCGTTGGAGCAGACTGCCCCTGATGCGCATTTAGATTGGTTAATGAAACAGGGCTTCGATGAGAAGCAGGCCCTGAGACTGAAGTGGTTATCAAAAGATATGAATACACACGAACAATATATGGCTGACTTCAACACAATTTTTGAAAGTCTAGACCGTTGGGGGCCGGGCACAGAAGCCGAGACCATCAAAGCCTTCAGATTGCTGCCAGAGGCACCTCAGAAGATATTGGAGATTGGTTGCGGCCAGGGCATTGCGACCACAGTGTTGGCAAAACAGTCTGACGCAGTCATCACCGCGATCGACAACCATGAAGACGCACTAAGCAGATTGCGCGAGCGAGCCACTGAGGCAGGTGTTGCAGACAAAGTCATTACCGAGTGTGCCAGCATGACCGATCTGTCATTCGATGATGCCAGTTTCGATGTGATTTGGGCCGAGGGCTGCGCCTACATCATGGGGGTAAACAATGCCCTTAAGCAGTGGAGGCGGTTATTGAAAGATGACGGCGTGCTGGTGCTCAGTGATTTGGTTTGGCATTGCGAAACCCCAAGCGCGGAAAGGCAGGCATTCTGGAGCAAGGAATACCCAGACATGACGAGAGTTGATGAGCGTATGAAACAGGCGCAAGTCGCGGGTTATGAGGTGCTGGATAGCTTCACCTTAAGCGATGATGCGTGGAAGGCGTACTTCGAGCCACTGCAGCTGCGGGTCAATGAGCTGAAAGAGGCTATGGCGCAATCCCAAGCGATTAAAGATATCCAAACCGAATTGGATATCTATCACCAAGGCTTTGGGCAATTCGGCTATCAGGTGTTTATCTTGCAAAAAAGCTAGAGCCGGAAATACCCGGTAGGATGATTGAAGCGTGAAAATAGCCACGGCAGGTTTTGAGAAGATCAAAACCTGCCGTTTTTCCAATAAAGAACTATTTACGATAGCTGCTTTAGCGGGGTGAACTTGAACATATTCTCGAAGGTACAGAATTCAACAGGGCCATGCTTAAGTAGTCCGAAGGTGGTTGATAGGCGTTCGGCAATAGCATCCGTAGTTGCTTTCAACTCCTCTTTTTCATGCTCTTCCAGTTCGATGACACGATAACTCAGGGTGACATGGAAGTGGTAGTCATTGAAATCTGGCATCTCAATACCAGTTGCTTCACGCAATTGGTTACGGCAGTTCGCCAGCGCTTCTGCAGAGGCTTCGTTGGCCGGTTTGATGCGTACCGCAGAGCCGCCAACCGGACAGTTGTAGACATAATCGAAAACCATTTCGAAGCCGGCATGGGAGCCGAGGTTATCGATAGCGCTAGCGAAGAAATCGGTGGTTTGCTCGATGGGTGTATCGAGTGCCAGTTTCGAGGTCCACTTTTCAGCCAATCTCACTTGATCACACACGCCTTCGAAAACAGTCATGTGCATGGATGAAATAGGGAGATAGGCGAACTTATAACCGCACTTCATGGCTTTGAGTTGCTCTTGTGCCCAAGTTAGTTCGCCAATGAGATCTAGTGTTGGGTTAACATGGCAAATAAAGGTATTGCCTGGAAAATGACGGACAGAACCATCCTCGTGGAATTTAACTCCCACGCTCGGTGCGTATTTCATAGTTTGATGTTCCAGTGACGTTATTTATATTCCTAGCGTGCGGAATACCGGGTACATACAGGCCCCATAGGTATTCAGCGACGTCCCCACTTTAGTTGGGGATAAACGGGCTATTGGGTAATCTCGCTCAAAGGTGGCCCAGTGGGCTGCCAAGTCCATTTCATCGATTAAAAGCTGGCTCAAGTGGGCAGGGCATTCGCCGGCAATAACCACACAATCAGGATCGAGCCAACCAACGGTTAGCATGATTAAGGGTTTTAGCTGCAGTGCTGCATGTTCAACCCAAGCTTTGACGACTGGATTTGAGCAATCAGGGATGCTGTTTGGATCTTGGATTGGGTAACCGGCATCATTCAATTGCTTGAGCAATCCACGAATAGTGGGTTTCTTTTCTTCGCCTATCACGCTGAAGTAGGTACCGATTTCCCCCGCATTTTGGCGGCTTCCGCGATAGAGCTTACCGTTAACGATAGCGCCACCACCGACACCATGGCCTAGTTCAAGAAGTACCATATTTTTCACATCCGGCCAGCGGCCAGAATAGTACTCACCGACTACGGCAGCGTTACAGTCGTTGTCGATCCATACTGGCCAGTCGAAGTATTTTCCGAACTGGTCGGCAAGCGGTTCATTACGCCAGTGGGCAAGTGCATCGATAGTGTGCACACACTTGCGATCCCCTTTGGCGGGACCCGGCATCGACACCCCGATCCCCAGAATACGCGCATGTTGGAGTTTGTGTTTATCGACCAGGTTGCGGATTTCGGCTTGGATATTGTCCAACACCTCACCAATCGGCGAATCTTCTTGGTATTGAAGGCTGATCATATCGACCAGTTCGCCACAGAAATTGGCAAGACCAATATCGATACGTTGGATATGAAAAGCAATGCCAAACGAGAAGGCTGCATACGGGTTTAGCTCTAACGGAATGATCGGCTGACCACGACCAATGCGCACCCTGGCTCCCTCTTTGATCAAATTCATTGCCAATAGCTCTTTGGAAATACTGGTTACACTGCCGCTGCGCAGCCCCGTCAGCTCGACGATTTTTGCCCTAGGTACAGAGCCCTGCTGGCGACAAGTGGCCAGTAGTTTCTTCTGTCCCGGGGTTAGTTCAAGTTGAACGGGTGTGATTGGGTGCAACATAGCTTTGTATTTCCTTAAATGGCTTCTAAACCAGCTTCATGTACCAGACGCTTCAACATGGCAATATCATCGTGGCTCAACATGTCGATTAAGCCGCTCTTTATCCAGTCGATGATTTCACTGTGAACATCGTAGCCATAATACTGATTAAACCATTGGGTGGCCTCTATATTTTTGTCTTTATTTGGTAAATAGAGGCGGGTTGATAGCCCTGCGTCTTTATAAGATTGCAAGATTGCTTTGGTGGTATACGGATACTCCACACAAACACTGTCGGCATTTGAAGCTAATACAGCACCAAGTTGATCGGCGTATTGGGCGAGGGTCACGACTTGGATTTTCAAGTTTGGTACCAGCGCTTTGGCGCGATTCACAAGGCTGTGGTCAAAACCTAACAACACCATTTGACCAAGTCCCTGCGGGTAGCGATGTAAAAGATCGGCGAGTCCTGTGGCAAATTGTTGGTGGCGACGGCGCTGTTTAGCTTCGACAACCAAACCGATGTTATGGGTAATGGCCCATTTCAATACTTCTTCAAAGGTACTGATCTGAGTACCTGTATACACCTCATCAAACCACCCTCCGAAATCAAGCGTTTGTAGCTCAGCGAGGGTCATTTGCTCAACATAGCCAGTTCCGTTAGACGTGCGATCGACGCTTGGATCATGGATAACCACCAATTGATCATCGCACGTCATCGCTATGTCTATCTCGATACAGCTTGTTCCCTTATCCAGTGCACTTTGAAATGCCGGCATGGTGTTTTCCGGACACACCAAGCAATCACCACGGTGGGGGTTGATCAATACCTGACCTTGACTGGCAGTATGAAAGTTGAAAGCCATTACGCCCTATTAAACTATCTAAAAAAGTTTAATAAAGATTAAACCCTTACTCATCACCTTGTCAATGTGATGACCATCTCAAAAAGACAAAAAACAAAATTCAATTAAAATCAGCGTCTTATGATAATTGTAGTGATCTGAGTGTGATTTTTAGGCAAATCTTATCGCTTGGAAATAATTTTGAAATAAACTAAAAATAGTCTATTAGAAAAATTAAACTTTTTAATAAAGGTTAATATGAGCATCTTAGAGTTACGTTCAATCACAAAAAGCTACGGTGACTTTTTCGCGTCGAAAGACATCTCATTCGAAGTGAAGAAAGGCGATTTTGTTACATTGCTAGGTCCAAGTGGCTGCGGTAAAACTACCTTATTAAAAATGATTGGCGGCTTCCAAACCCCGACAGCAGGTGACATTCTGATTAATCAGAAGGTGGTAACGAACGTGCCGCCGGAAAAACGTGAAACTGCAATGTGTTTCCAGTCTTATGCATTGTTCCCGCACCTAAGCGTGTCACATAACATCTGCTTTGGTATGGTACAGCAGAAGATCGACAAGCGAGAGCAGCACCAGAGACTGGCTGATATTCTTGAGCAAGTTGGGCTGATGGATCACAAGGATAAGTTGCCAAGTCAGTTGTCGGGTGGTCAGCAGCAGCGTGTCGCTTTGGCCCGCGCAATGGTCACTCGTCCTGATATCATCTTGTTTGATGAACCCTTGTCTAACCTTGATGCAAAAATGCGTGAAGGGGTGCGTTTTGAGATCAAAGAGCTCCAGCGCAAGCATAACCTGACGTCAATCTACGTGACCCATGATCAGGCAGAAGCCTTGGCAATGAGTGACCGTATTGTGGTGCTCAATCATGGAAAAATTGAACAAATTGGTACGCCGGAAGATATCTATTATCGTCCTAATAGCCGTTTTGTGGCTGATTTCATTGGCGCAGCAAACATACATACCGCTTTTGCTGAGGAGATGGAAGTACCTGAAAGCTACACCATCAGTTGCAATATGGGTGAGCTGGATGTTCAGTCAGAAACTGCTCCTCGTGGGCAGCAAGTATATATTTGCTGGCGTCCGGAAGATGCCGAACTTTGTAAAGAAGGCGAGCCAAACAGCTTTGCGGTAACGGTTGACTCAACGGCATTCCAAGGCAATAACCTGGATGTATTTGGTTGGGTAGGGGCAATGCAAGATCAGAAGGTACGTTTGCAGCTCAGCGGCCGTGTGACTGCCCGCAGCGGTGATGTACTTCATGTGAAAATTCCAGCCCACTGCATTCGCTTCCTCGAAGAGGTGGGTGCATGAACCTCAAACCTTATTTGCTGCTGATCCCCGGGGTCGGCACCATTACCTTGCTAATGGGAAGCGCCCTCTATGTCGTCGTGGCACAGAGCTTTGGCATGTTTAGCATGATGGGCGAATCCAATCCGACGGTTGAGTACTGGGTTACTATGCTTAATGACCCTATTCTTTGGCGTTCGGTAAGTTATTCCCTACGAACTTCAATCTTAGGTACCTTAGGTGCCGTGACACTGGCCTATCCCATTGCGCTGTGGCTCCAGAAAGATGTACCGGGAAAACCCGCTATCATCGGGGTACTTCGTGCGCCGATGTTCGTCCCTGGTCTCGTTGCGGCTTTCCTGATGATGAATGTGATTGCCTACCATGGCATCTTCAATGAGTTGCTATTGATGCTCGGGGTGATAGATAAGCCAATGCGCTTGGCGAACGATGATTTCGGCTGGAGCATTGTGGTACTTCAGATCTGGAAGAACCTGCCATTTGCACTGATTTTGATCACCGGGGCGATTGCCAGTATTCGTGGCGATTTGCTCGATGCAGCACTCGATCTGGGAGCGACACGTTGGTCACGTTTTAAAAGTGTGATTTTCCCGCTAACTATTCCAGCCCTGCAAGCGGCGTCTATTTTGGTGTTTATTGGTGCTCTGGGGGATTTCTCATTCGCCGCAGTTGCCGGCTCTCGCAGTAGTTATTCGCTGGCGATGCTGATGAATATTACCGCGACCCAATACTACGAATGGGAAAACTCAGCGGTGATCGCCATGGTTATCATGATCCTGGCTGGTATTTCTGCTGTGGTACTGACGTTACTCACACAACCTTTCGCAACGCGTAAGAAACCCGTTATCCACCCGGAGGCAATCAAATGAACCGTTTAAGACAACTGTCGAATACTCAGTTGGTAATGGCGATTTCGATCGGCTTCTTTGTACTGGTGAATATCGTTTGGTTGGGTGTCCCGTTCGCGATGGCCATTCTTTGGTCGCTGGTGGACCCGGCTCACCCATGGAGCTATCCGGATATTTTCCCGCAGGTACTGTCTTTTGGCCGCTGGGCGGAAGTATGGAATAACACCTCGTTACCTGAGGCGTTGCGTAACAGTTATACCGTTGCCCCGGCTGTGGCTTTGCTGACAATTACACTGGCGATGCCGACGGCATATGCCTTTGGCCGAATGGAGTTCAAGGGCAAGAAAATTGCCGAAATGGTGTCATTGCTCCCGATGGTGATGCCATCAATGATTCTGGCGGTTTTCTTCAGTGCGATGCTGTTGGAGCTGGGTTTGACCGACCCGTATATCAATATCGTCATTGCCCACACGGTATTGGCACTGCCCTACGCAATCCGTATTTTGTCGGCAGGATTCAAGGCCATCCCGCAGGATTTGATTGATGCATGTGCTGATATGGGGACGGGCAAGATTGGCACCTTCAAGCATGCGTTCTTGCCGATGCTTAAACCGAGCTTGCTGGCTTCGACCATTTTCTGCTTGGTGATCAGTATCGAAGAGTTCAACATGGCCTTCGTACTGGGCGCTCCAGATTTTATTACGGTTCCAACTATCTTGTATTCGTTTTTGGGTTACTCCTTTATTCGTCCGGATGCCGCTGTGGTGTCTCTGATTCTGGTGATCCCGAATGTATTACTTATGCTTTTAATTGAACGATTATTGAAAGGAAATTACCTGTCGCAATCTACGGGTAAAGCTTAATTCAGAGGATATTATGAAGAGAACATTGTTATCAGTGCTGTTAGCCGCCACTTCATTCTCAGCAATGGCCTACGACGTAAACCAGATGAGCTGGGAAGAAATTGAGGCACAGGCAAAAGAAGAAGGTTCTATCACTTTCTCTGTCTGGTATTTACAGCCATCATGGCGACAGTTCGTGGCGTCATTTGAGGAAGATACGGGCATTAAAGTGCGTATTCCTGAAGGGACTCACGATGGCAACCGTAATAAGTTACAGGCTGAAAGCCGCCGCGACAAAGGCTCAATGGATGTTGTTGCTTTAGGGCCGACAGCACTCAAAACGTTCAATATTGATAATACGTTGCTGAAACTCGAGAAACTACCGAGCTTCGACAAACTGCAAATTAATGCTGAAGGTGTAAACAGCCAAGGCTATGGGGTGACTTTTTGGGGCAACCAGACGGGTATTGCGTATGATTCCGGCCGTATTGATGAAGCGGATTTACCACAGACCTTTAGCGACGTGGAAAGCTACATTCAAGACAACCCACAAAACTTTGGGGTGAATGATCCCAACGGCGGTGGTGCTGGCCTACGCTTCATTGAGTCAACGATTCGCCATGTGAACGGCAACTTTGAAATGACCGAGAAGCCGGACCCTCAGGTCGTGAAGTCATGGTCAAAAACATGGGATTGGTATCAGTTGAACAAGGAAGATATCCTGATTACGGCATCCAACGCTGATAGTCTGACCCGTATTAATGACGGTGAAATTATTATGGCACCGGCATGGGAAGATCATCTTGCTGGCTTGCAGAAACGTGGTGCAATCACTGACCGTATTAAGTTCTACATCCCTGAGTTTGGTATGTCCGGTGGTGGTAACTTCGTGACCGTTGCGAAGAACAGCCAGAATAAAGCAGCAGCGTTGGTTTTCATCAACTGGCTGACTTCACCTGAAGTACAGACTGCACTTAATGTTGAATTTGGCTCGGCTCCACAGCATCCAGATGCGGATTCTTCAAAATCACTACTATCACAAGAAATGCGTGATCGTGCGACGGAACCATTTAACTCTGAATATAGTGCGATGCTAAAACGACAGTTCACACGAAATGTATTGATGCGTTAATTGTTCATTCAGTTTCATTATATTTAAAGGCCATTTGCGTTTGCAGATGGCCTTGTTCTATTTATCTATACATAATTTAAATAAATTTGCGATTGTGTTTGGTAGGGGGAGTTAATTATTAGTGAAGATTTCTTTATATAGAAAGGATTTATCTTTGAGATAAAAACTGGATGTTGTCATAGAGTAAATAGTAAGAGTGAGATTATTTACTCTCTTTAGTATATTACTCAGATATAAACAACAACCAGTTTGATATAAACAAGTGTTTAGTTATTAAGGTGTGGCGATACCGTGATTTTCAAGGAAAGCCAGTAGCAACACTTGGTTTACATTTGTGATGTGCTGATAGTATTAGATAAGCTTACTTTTGGGTTGCTTCATTAATCAAGTTTGTACGCTCATTGGCACTGCGATTACTTAACTCATGCATGACAAATGTTTGTACATCACGGGTCCAAGCTTGGCCTGATTGCTCATCGTAATCGTGTGGCAATGCAATACCTGCTGGGGCATAGGCATCTATTCCCATTGCTTTCGACGTGGAAATTGTACGTAGGCTATGTTCATAGAAACCGACAACAACAGCTTTTCCTAAGTCACCGCCAGACAGTTTCACTGCTTCTTGAGCCACACCATTAGTACTTAGATAAGTCAATGTACCATCAGCGGCGATATGAGGATTGATGGATGTTAAGTGTTCAGCGGGAATGCGATCGCCAATAGACTGAGCAATTTCCCATTGAGCATAAACCGGTTTACCTGTTTCTTCGTAAATATCTACAACCGTGTCGGCTAACGCTTCATTCATTGGTCCTGGCACTTGATTACCATTTTCAAGCACACGGTTACCAAATGCATAGGCTAAAATACTGTCTGCTTCTTTTAGTGGCAGCTCTTCGCCTTTCCATGTTAAAAGATTGTTCATGATAAATTCAGAGGTATAAGCAGCAACATCTTTATTTTCTAATTGAATTTCTAACTTCTTAGTGATTGCTTCCTGTAGTTCGGCATCACTCATTGCAAATGCTGGTGTAACAAATGTTGTTGCCAATAGTGTTGACAGTAATAGTTTTTTCATTTTATATCTCTGTTGTGTTTTGCGATGGATTTTATAATGTGTCATGAGTATATCAGAAGACTAATTATAGGATTTAATATTCATTTGGTTTTGTGCTGAAGATCTTATTTGAAATTTCTGAATAAATTAACAAGGCGAGAGGTGAATTATTTGTTTTTATTTTAATTGACTTAAGTTGAATGATTAAGGTGTGATTATTGGTGGTGTGAATAATACAATCATAAAATATTAAACTTATTAGTGTGTTTTAAACTATTATCATAAACTAAAGAATAAATGTTGTTTTTTATTTGATCTTTGTCAGTTATATGAAATCCCTATCACGACCCTGATAGGGATTGGTTTTTATTAGCGGTACTTACCATTTTGTTTGCGATTGCCACCGATGATACGGGCTCATTCCTCAGCCGTCGTTGGAACGGTTGCTACATCGTTAACCATCCGTTCTTCCTTCCGGGCATGCTAGGCATTGTCGCTGCGGTACCATTCGGTTTTGTGCTGGCGAATGTGCTGGTTTAGTGAAATAGACTGAGTTGTATAGCCTAGTGAAGAAAGCCCCATGTGATTATATTGCTGGGGCTTTTCGTTGTAGTCGAGGTTTAGAGATGCCTACCATCAGGAATTTTTAGGCACAACTGGGTTAGATTAGTTCTCGTTGCTGAAATTGTAGTGGATGAAGCCAGCTGCTCCAGAGAGCAAAGTAGCGAGTGTAAAAATAATAAATCCCATATGTTTCTCCCTTCAAGGTCAAAAACTAAATACCTTGAAAACATCATGTCATATCAGGTTCAGAGCCGGTAAGGTCTAGTTATCACTTTTTGATAGATTTATCATCAGTGGCTCGTTACAGTTCACAAAATCGATATTTTTAACTATTAATAGTGGCAAAATTGGTCCTCTAGTGGCGTTTTATCTTGGTTAGTGGCGAAATGATGAAATCAATCAATTGACCTTAAATCAATCTATGACTCAATAGGGAGAATGAGTAACCCCTTGGGTAAGTATTTCTTATGCTTGTTTGTCGTTGTTGGCAAAATAGTGAAATTGAGTTGGCAATGTGGCTGATGTAAACTTGCCTATTTTATTGATTTGTTTGATTAAAATATAAACATTGGCTCGAAGTAAATAACATGAAAAATCGATATTTAAGTGGCATGGACAAACTAAATGAACTTGATCCTGACGCTGTTGAATCTATGACTGAACACTTCAGTGAAATTTGCCCAGATCTTGCCAGGTACACCATCGAGTACCCGTTTGGCGATGTACTTCAACGAGAAGGGCTCGACTTCAAAACCCGTGAACTAGCTACAATCGCCGCGTTAACGGCGATGGGTAATTGCCAGCCACAGCTTAAGGGGCATATCAAAGGCGCACTCAATATTGGCTGCTCGCAAAAAGAAATCACAGAGATAATCTTACAAATGTCAGTTTATGCTGGTTTCCCTGCTGCAATAAACGGTATGAACGCTGCCAAGGAAGTGTTTGAAGGTAGTTGAATAGTCGACTGACGCTCCCTCACGTTTTTGTTTTTCTATTAATGGCTTAGTCCTTAATCAGTGATATAAGTTTCATTGTATTGTTTTAAAAATTGTGGGGGTGATATGTATCGGCAGCTTACGGAAGAGAACCGCTTACAAATTTGGGCACTGAGGAAAGAAGGGAAAAATCAATCCCAGATCTCGAGGATATTAAGTATCCACCGCTCTACGATTAGCCGTGAGCTTGCTCGGAATTCTGGCCCTTACGGCTATGAGCCGCAGCTGGCGAATAAAATGGCCCGATACCGCAAACAATTCCACCAACAAGTCGTCGAGAAACAATATGGGGAGCTGCTTGGCAAACTCCACCAAATGGGATTAAACAAGGAAGAATGTCAACGATTCATTCTTCACTACCATCCTGAATTGGATATGGAACAACTTAATCAGTTAATCGAGACATACGAAAATAGCAAAATAAATTCGTAAATGAGATAAGGCTCTCATGTTGCACTTGCCCTTATAACTATTCCGATATGGGGGAAAATACTGATGTTGCACTTGCCCAATAATACGAGTCAACACTGAGCATTTTTATTGCGGATGTTGTTGCACTTGCTCGTGCCTCCAATGACATGTTAACTGTTGCACTTGCCTATTTATAAAAAAACACAAACATTAAGCTATTGTTTTTAGTGGTTTTTATGTTGATTGTATATGTTGATGGATATCACATCATTTCATCCTTTGCCTCCCTATAGTTGATTTGTCCGATAGCTAAAACACCATCAATCAATGGAGGTTAAGATGAAAAAATTCAATCATGTTGGGATCCCGTCGCCTATTGAGCACCCCGATGAATCTTTTAATCCTGATATTAGCCTGTATACCACCGATTTTGAAATGAGTGAAAACCGTATCGAATGGTTGCGCTTTTTAGAAGATAGTCCTTTGCCTGACGTGCTGAAAAATACTGCCCATGTGGCGTATGAGGTTGATGACCTAGATAAAGCGATTGAAGGTAAGGATATTTTGCTTGAGCCATTTAGTCCGAATGAGTCTTTGCGTGTCGCCTTTATCATGGAAGACGAAGCGCCAGTTGAATTAATGCAGTACTGCTAATATCACCGCATAAAAGGATATCGACTATGAAGAAGTTTATTAATAACCCTGAGAATATCACTTCTGAGTTGCTACAAGGATTTGCATTAAGTTACCCCAATCAAGTGCGTGTGGTGGAGGATAAAATCGTTACCCGTGCGGTGCCCAAAGACCAAGATAAGGTGGCTATTGTGACACTCGGTGGAGCTGGCCATGAACCTGCCATTAGTGGTTTTGTTGGTGAGGGGATGCTTGATTTCTCTGTGGTCGGCGACATCTTTGCCGCGCCCGGCGCACCCAAAGTATTTGAGGCGCTAAAGTTAGCCAATCGACCTGCCGGTATACTTTTTGTGGTGTTGAACCATGAAGGGGATGTTATGGCCGCCAAAATGGCGATGGAAATGGCCAAGCGTGAAAACATCAACGTCAAAATGCTGCTCACTCATGAAGATATCAGTGCGGGACTGAATACTGATATCAAAGACCGACGCGGTCTGGTGGGGTGTGTACCCGTGTATAAAATCGCTGGGGCTGCTGCTGAAGCAGGACTTCCTCTTGATGAAGTTTACCGAATTGCCGATGCATTTAACGAGAATATGGCGACCTTGGCAGTTGCCATGAGCAATGCGACCCATCCACAATCAGGGATGGCGATAGGTGATCTTCCCGAAGATGAAATGGAAATCGGTATGGGTCAGCATGGCGAAGGTGGCGGTGGCAGAATGAAAATTCGTTCAGCAGATGACACGGCCAATATCATGCTAGATCAATTATGTGCCGCAATTGATGCTAAGTCAGGCGATGATTTGATGCTGATGATTAATGGTACAGGGGCAACCACTTTGATGGAAATGTTTATTGTCAGCCGTGCCTGCCATATCAAGCTTAAGGAGGGCGGTATTTCAATTCGCCGAAGCAAGATTGACGAACTACTGACAGTGCAAGAAATGGCCGGTTTTCAAATGTGTGTCGCTAAATTCAATCAAGAAACCCTCTCTTATTGGGATAGGCCATGTAATACCCCGTACTGGTGTCAACACTAAGTCTACTTTGGTTTTGTGCTAGGTAAGACACCTGGCACTTCTTTTAAAAATAATCAGTTATGTATCGAAAGGTGCAGGGGATCTTTTGGCCTGTAAAGGTGACAAAAATGAAGACATTAAATCAAAAGTTATTATTTAGCATGTTGTTATCAGCTGCGGAAGATATTCGGGGCGCGGTGCCACTACTGAATGATCTAGATGGTCAAACCGGTGATGGAGATCATGGTACCACCATGCTCAGGGTATCCAAATGTATTGATAAGGCGTTGAAAAACAACAATGACCCAGACTGGCAGAAAACCATAGACGATATGGGCTGGTCCATTATGAGTCAAGATGGTGGTTCAGCCGGAATGTTAATAGGCAATCTGTTTTGCGGCTTGGCCACTGGCCTAATTAAACCTGAACTCACACCGCAGCAAACGGCGACAGCCTTCAGGAATGGACTTGATAAGCTTGCTTATTTCAGCGGCGCGAAAGCTGGTGATAAAACTTTGTTGGATGCGCTTATCCCAGCGGTTGAAGCGATGGAACAATTGGCATTGGATTCCGAGGATATCGCTGCCATGTTCTTGAGCGCAGCCAAGGCATCTCAAAGCGGAGCTGAAAGCACGAAGGCGATGAAACCGGCTAGGGGGCGGGCGAAGAATATGGGAGAGAAAGCCATTGGGTTTGTTGACCCGGGGGCAACCAGTATTTCGATCCTGTTCAATTCTTTTTCCAATCAGATAAATGCCACGAATAAGGAAGAATGTTATGGCTGACAAAGATGGAATGGTACTGGCGAAAGAATATGGCTTGGACCGCCCTCCCGTGACAGAGGCATTACATGTAAAAGGCATGGATCATGTCGATTGGGGGATGAAAGACAGGTTGAGCCGTATATTTCGACCGGAGACGGGCAAAACAGTGATGCTGGCCTTTGACCATGGCTACATTATGGGGGCAACGGCTGGGTTGGAGCGTCTCGATTTGTCTATTAACCCGTTGGCACCGTATGCCGATGCCTTGATGGCGACCCGTGGCGCGCTCAGAACCTGTATACAGCCCAATCATAATAAACCGGTGATCCTTCGTGCCACTGCGGGGAGCACTGTGCTCAAAGAGGATATGAGCTGGGAAGTATCCGGTGTCGATATAGATGATGCGGTGCGGATCAATGCCTCTTGCCTTGCTGTACAAGCATTTGTCGGTGCTAATGGTGAATGCCGCAGCTTGGAAAATATTGTTCGCACCGTAGATAGTGGCGCTCGTTACGGTATTCCGACTCTGGGGGTTACGGCAGTGGGCAAGGAGATGGAGCGTACTCCTCGTTATTTCATGCTGGCGACCCGAGTGCTGGCGGAATTAGGTGCCCATATTGTCAAAACGTATTATTGCGATGACTTTGAAAAGGTCACGGCGGCTTGCCCGGTTCCTATTGTTGTGGCAGGAGGCAAGAAAACGTCTGAAATGGATGCCCTGACCTTAGCCTACAAAGCCATACAGGATGGTGCTGCCGGGGTGGATATGGGGCGTAATGTGTTCCAGTCCGATTGCCCGGTTGGCATGCTAAGGGCGATCAGTGCCATTGTCCATGATGGGCTGACACCGCCGCAGGGGTTTGACCTATACCAATCAGTGAAAAGCCAGTTGGCATAAGGAGAATACGCTATGAACTGGAGTAAGTTTATTGTTATCCCGATTATGGTTGCGACTTTAGCGTTTACTATTCAAGGGCTCGATCAGGTACTGTTTGGACTCATCCCCGTTGCCGATAATGTAGGGTTTGGCTGGATAGCCTTTATCTCCTGGGCCATGTACTTCATGGCGGGTTGTACCTTGGACGGTGGGAAGAAGGTCTTTTGCAACTATGTGACCGGTATTGTCGCGTCAGTTGCGATTATGCTTCTAGGCGGGGCTTTGGGAGGCTTGGGGTTCTTTGCTTTCCCAGTTGCGGTATTCGTTGTGGTGATTCCTTGCATCTGCCTGGAGCGCATTCCGCCGTTTGATTTTGTGCCAGCGTTGTTTGTTGGGGCCGGTATATTCTTTGGCTTTATGTCTTATGTGCCGGGAGCGACCTTTGCGACAGCGGCAATCACCGAATTGGTGTATTGCGTTATAGGCCTTGGCTACGGCTGGATGACTGTTACTCTTAGGGGAAAATACGAAGCATCGCTTCATTTGCCGGCACAGAAAACTTCGGCTGAGGAGCCTTCTACACGCAACGTATCGACCTAAAAAGAGTATAAAGTGGAAATAATTGTCAGGCCTGCTCGTGTGAGCAGGCCTTTATCACGTTAATACCTAAGAGGGTAGCAACACAAAGTTCCCTACATGTTTCTTCTCAAGAAATTCCTGCTGGGCGGTGGCAATCTCTTCGAGCGGGAAGGTCTTGGCCAAAAGCGGTTGGATTTCGCCTCTTTCGATGTAGCCGATTAGGTTAGGGAACACCGGGGTATCCCAAGCGGTTGTTCCAATAAGGGTTATGTCCTTGAGGTACATATCCCGCATGTCCAAATCAACCACTGGCCCGGCAATAGCGCCGGATGAAACCAGGCGGCCGCCGCGTTTAAGCAGCTTGAGCATGGTCGGGAATTGCTTGCCAGCGACATTGTCGACCACTAAGTCGATACTGTTTTCGCCTAGCAGACTTATCAGATCATCATTGCGACCCAGCAGCTTATCAACGCCCAGTGTCTCAAGTTGCGGGTGTTTATTTCGGCTGGCAATGGCGATAACTTTCGCACCGCGTCGTTTTGCTAGCTGGATAGCAGCAGAGCCTACCCCGCCTGATGCACCGGCGATAAGCACGGTTTCACCTGCCGATAAGTTAGCACGGTGGAGCATGTTCTCTGCCGTGCCGTAGGCGCAGGGGATCGTTGCTAGCTCGGCATCACTCCATTCACACTCGATACTGAAGGCATGCTCAGCTTTTACCTTGATATATTGGGCAAAGGCGCCGTCGAAGTCTGATCCAAGCCAGACATTGTCAAAGTCTTCTCCCCTTTGGCAAGGACGGAGAATCACGCGTTTGCCGATAAGGTGCTGGCTGCTTTCAGCAGCTGACACCACAATGCCACAACAGTCGGTGCCCTGGATAAGCGGAAAGGGCGTGGAAGCATTCCAGCCGCCATCGCTTTTCTGTTGCTGGCTTGATGAGGTGTCGTTGGTTGAGTTGGTAACAGAAGATGAGTACCAACCCAAGCGAGTGTTGATTTCGGTGTTGTTCATGCCGGCGGCATGGACTTTTACCAGTACTTCGTCGTGGTCTGGTGCGGGTAGCGGCACATCTTTATAAACCAGCTGTTCGTAGCCGCCTTGCCCGACAGTAACAATGGCTTTCATCCATTTGGGTTCCATGTGCTTGTGCTCCTAGCGAAAACTAATTCTGCCAAACAATTTATCTGAGTTGGGTATTACCTGCATATATATTATTTATATGCGAATAGGGAGTAAGTTCAGTTGTTCGCTTTATCGTCCAAATACATGTTTTTACAGCGTGATTTGTAAAAGCTGATCTACGGCGCTGTTTCACCGTGCGAGTTGGGCTAAGTTGGATAGGTAAGATCTGTTTCTTCGCCTTGTGGGTTTAGCCTTAAGGAGGGCGGGCTATGGTTCAATCTTTGGGCGTAAAATTACCTTTTACTATTTCCAAGGAGCGGTTTGGTGGCCTGCTCTTGATCTCATGCTGCCTATTTGCCTTTGCTTGGGCAACGCTTCACTTACCGTCTTATACGGCATTTAAACATTTCCCCCTTACAGAAAGTGTTTCATGGCAGCTTTTTGTCAATGACTTTCTGATGGTGCTTTTCTTCTTAATGGTTGGCCTTGAGCTAAGTAACGAAGCAAAGAGTGGGGCATTCAGGACTTTTCGAGCCATATTGCTGCCATTCGCCTCAGCGTGTGCGGGGTTTATTTGTCCTGCGGTGATTTACCTGTTCTTGGTCGGTGGTGTTGCCTCACCGCTAGCTAATGGTTGGGCTATTGTCACCGCAACAGATATAGCATTGGCGCTAGGTTTGCTGTCATTGTGCAGCCGCGTGCCTGTAAGCCTCAAAATGTTCCTGCTTGCGGTGGCTATCTTTGACGATGTGCTAGCGATTATCACGATTGCTTTGTTTTATACCGCTACCGTCGAGATGGTTTATGTGGGGTTGTCTTTATTGATGACCACAGTGATATTCATGCTGTCCTATCGCCAGGTCAAAAGTGTGCTCTTGTATGTAGTGCTTGGTGCTGCCTTGTGGTTTGCATTACTGCAAGCCGGTATCCATCCTGTGCTTGCGGGCGTGGTTATAGGTATTGCCCTTAGCCACAGTGGGTGTGCTATTGACCATAAGACAGAGTCTATCTTGCAGTGGGTAGTAACCTTGCTGGTGCTGCCTTTATTTGCGCTGTCTAACGCAGGGGTATCGCTCTCTGATGCGTTTAGCTCTGTCGGGTTTATAGAGCCCATCGCGGCCTATGTGGCAATGGCGATGCTGTTCGGCAAGCCTTTAGGTGTATTTGGTACGGTGTGGCTAGGAGTTAAATTCAAGTTATTTGAACTGCCGGAAGCGACAAATATGCTGATGGTTTTTGCCATGTCTGTTTTTTGCAGTATTGGCTTAACGCTGTCTCTGTTTATTGGTGAGCTGTCTGGTTTGGAGAGCGGCCATTATAAACTGGGTATTGTATTGGCGGCCTTGATAGCGAGTCTTTTAGGCTTGGTGATAATGTATTTTGCGACCAGCCAGGGCGTGACAAAGGCTAAGGCAGAGAATTAAGCCTACCTTGTGAAGTAATTCATCATGAGCAGGGGAGACATGCCTCACCCTGCTTGATGTTGTTTTTGTATGAATTAGTGCAGTAACTTTTACTGCATCAAGCTCTTTGACTTGATGGCCTTTGTCGAAAGCTCTTTAGCGAACTCGGCGATATCGGCTTCAATTGCCCGTACTGCTTGCTGCATCTCATCCATATCGATGTTTTGGATTTGTCGATCTGCCATCACAATATCGCCGTTGACGATGGTGGTGCTGACATTGCTTGGGTTGGCTTGGTACACCAAGGTTGCGTAGGGGTTATAGTTCGGCATCATGTTTGGCGATTGGGTCTCGACAATGATGATATCTGCTTTCTTCCCCACTTCCAGCGAGCCGACTTGATCTTCCATGTGCAGTGCCCTTGCACCACCAATAGTCGCCAATTCAATCACCTGCTCGGGGATCATAATGGTACGATCGTTGTGCTTGAGGCGCTGCATGTTGGCGGTATAGCTTAGGGTACGCCATAAATCGACTTGGTTTGAACTCATTGGTCCGTCAGTACCTAAACCCAGTCGCAAGCCTTGACGGTACATATCCCATGCTGGGGCAATACCGGTTGCACCTTTGGCGTTGGCCATTGGGTTGTGGGCAACACTGGCGTCAGCTTCTTTGATAAGCTCAATGTCATTCTGATCGAGGTGGATACCGTGGGCGAGAACCATGCGGTTATCCAACACGCCTATTTCTTTTAGCCATGCCACAGGGCTAAGGCGCTGATCGTTACCTTCGATACGTTCGGCTTCATTACCGAATTCGGCAACATGAATTAGGACTGGTGCATCAAGCTTGGCAGAGAGGCGGTTGATCTCCTGTAGTTTTTCTTTTGATACGGTATATACCGCATGCGGAGCGAAGGCTGGGGTGATTAGCGGGTCATTCTGATACTCTTCGATAAACTGGGTGGCATACTCAATACCACCGTAAGGCTCTGGCGCATCAACCACCGGGAATTTAATCACGGTCTCGCCCAATACAGCACGAAGTCCCACTTCCTTGGTCGCTCGGGCCATATCATCGACGTGATAATACATATCGGCATAGGTGGTTACGCCGCTCTGGGCCAGATCAACCGCACCAAGCTTAGTTGCTTGATAGATCAAATCACGGCTGAGTTTTTCTTTTTCAAGCGGGAAGAAGTAGGCAAACAGGCGGTTTTCGATCCCTCCTTCACCTAGGCCGCGAAACGCAATCATCGGTAGATGGTTATGGGTATTGATCATGCCCGGCATAACAATGCCATTTTCAGCGTCAATGATCTCAGGAGCTTGATATCGGCTAAGTAAGCTATCATCACCAACTGCGACGATGGTGTCGTTTTCGATGACAATCACACCATTATCAATCACATCTTTTTGGTCATTGATGGTAAGAACCTGACCATTAGTGATGATCAGGCTGGCGTTGTAATTCGGTTGGGTTTGCGTTTGGTTGAAGGTAGAGCAACCTGCAAGTAAAAGCGCTGCAGTGAGCAGGGAAACGGTGTTTTTCATTGTTGTTTATCGCATCTTGAACAAAGGCGCATGCATTGTAGGAATCATTATTCCAGTTGGCAATCGTTTGCTTGATGGTGTTCGGATAGATTCCATAAAAATGATCGGATATCAAAAAATAGGTATTAGCGCCAAGATAAGCCGTTAATCCAATTCATCGCTTTCAACGTAGAAGATAATGTACGTATGATTGAGGTTTAATATGCTGACAATTTTTTACGACGGCGCTTGTCCTTTGTGCGCGCGGGAGATGGATGCCCTGAAGCGACATGATTCAAGCCATGCTATCCAACTTGAAGATATCCATCAGCCTGGTTTTACCAAGCGTTTTCCTGATGTTGATCCCGCGGCCGCGATGAAAATCCTCCACGGTAATTTGGATGGTAAGGCGTTATTGGGGCTAGATGTGACATACCATGCATGGCGATTGGTGGGGCAGGAGTGGCGAGTGGTTTATCTGCGCTGGCGTTGGCTTAAGCCGTTTGCCGATAGGGCTTATTTGTTCTTTGCTAAACATCGGCAGCAGATTTCTAAAATGTTTGTGCGTAGATCTTCTTGCGATACCAATGCTTGCAATAAATAGATATCTTATCGGAAAGGCTACTTTCAAAAAGTGTCGAAGTTAAACTCGGCTCCATCAAGGCTTAGGCACTTTGGATTGTAAGTCATTATGTCTAATGCCTGTTTCGGGAGCAGTGTCTTGGTTCCGTCGGTATAGGTAATTTCAACCATGTCGATGATAGCGCAGGTGATACTTGCACCTTGCCTCCATTCGTTTTGTTTCCATACTTTCGGCCACATCGGATGCGCGCCAGTTCCTGGTTTTAACTCTTGGTTAAAGTACAACGCTTTCGAGTTGGTTTCTTTACTGTTTCCGATTGGGTTGCCATCTTCCCCATAGGCTTGCACGTGAAAGGTCATCGTTTGGATCTCACGCGACGAGCTATTGCGTAGGTAAACCCGAAAGCCGGTTTCTCCTTGTTTGTTCGTCGATGTAGTGCCGTAGTGGGTAATGGCAATCAGCTTTTGTGGATCGGCCTCGGCGTCTATTTCGAATTGGTTTCTCATTTCGCAGCCTGAAAGAAGAAACATAGAGAGCAAGATGTAGCCTCTATATCTCATCATGATTGTCTGGTTGATTTCAATTGGCTGGAATCTCGGGTGAATAGCTTCGTTGGAATGACATATTCTGGCTTCTGGTCATCCTTGAGTAGGGCATTGATTGTCATTTCTGCCATTGCTTTATAATCTACAGCCACTGAGGAAAGGCTTGGCCTCTGGTAAGAATTAAACGCTATGTTGTCAAAGCCAATAATACCTAGCGACATCAGGTAGCTTTCGTCTTTTTCGCGTAGGCGGTTAATCAGGCCATAGGCAATAATATCCGAGGCACAAAGTACCGCATCGATGCGGTATTTATGGGTGAGCAAGGTGTCAGCGGCCTTTGCGCCCAGCTTTTCAGAGTAACCGCAGTTTATAATCTTCTCAGTGAGAGTGCTCTCTGTCATTGCGCGCCGGTATCCACTTTCACGGCTTCTAGCTGATTGTTTTGCGGGATCTCCGCCAATCAATGCAATATTACGGTAGTCGTTGGCAATAAGGTGTTTAGTGGCAAGGTAAGCACTTTCTTCATCATCGGTGGTGATATTAAACGCTGACTCTAAGGTCGACACTTTTCTGTCGATAGAGGCAATGTTATATCCGGCATCAACCAAGTTATCGATAAAATGGCTGTTGTCGGTTAAACCAAGAAAGACAGCGGCGCAAATTGCTTTGGAGTCGAAATTGTCTTTGATCTGGCGGGCGATTTCCGTTTGATCTTCGTTTTCGTGGATCAACTCAACCATCAGGGAATGATCGTGCAGTTTGGCTGCAAAAATAAAGTGGGAGATGATCCCCATCACGTAAGATGAATCGAGGTTGTCGAGGTTGCCCGCTTCCATGTCATTCTTTGTCGCGTGGATATACAGCGCGACCACCTTCTGCGGTATTCCCTTCAGCACTGAGGCAAACTTGTTCGGCTTGTAATCATGTGCTTCGATGACGGCCAATACTTTCTTCTTGGTGTCTTCCGGAATATCGGGGTAGTTGTTGATCACCTTAGATACGGTACTTCTAGATACGCCAGCCAGTTTTGCAATTTGTGAGCTATTTATCGCTCTCTGATTTTTCATCGTAACTTCAGTAAATTAGAAATCTATCTACCCATAATACAGAATCACGCGACGCAATAATATTCAAAATCATAATGCCTGTCACAAATCACGAACAGCTGTTAGTGGTAGTATTTTGACCAACGAACAGCTGTTCTTTGATTAAAAAGACAATTCCAAGATGGGTCGATTATGAAAAAATTGCTATCAGTCGGTAAGTTCAACGTTTGTCTTGAGGCAGGAAATACTTCTGACTCGCTGCTTTATGGCCTGAGTTCCAGAAGCGAAGGGGATGTCATATTTATCGATATCTCGGTTAAAGCCGAATCTCCGATAGTTTTTCCCGAGTGCAAGCTGGATGTGTCCTGTGACTTGAACGACATGCATTCGTTGTGGACACCTTGCCTGCATGGCCACCCCAAATCTATCAGGAACAAGGGGATCCCTGAGATCTGGACGAATTTTTCAAGCCACATTAGTCATGTTTCGCCGGTTGGCTGTTTTTATAACCTAGAGGGGGAAAACAAAGTCTCCTTTGCATTCTCGGATATGAAGAACATTGTCCGCGTCCATGCGGGGGCTTTTGAGGAAGACAAAGCCGCCAAAATCATCATGCACTTGTTTTCAACGCCGACGGAACCAATGCGGGAGTACCAAGCGACGTTGCGCCTCGACACCAGTATGGTGAATTATCACCAAGCAGTTTCAGGTATAAGCCGTTGGCACGAAGCATTAATGGGCAATACCCAAATGTCGGTTCCACCTGCAGCATTAGAGCCTGTGTATTCAACCTGGTATGCCTTTCATCAGCACTTGTCCCAAGATGAGATTGAAGCGCAATGTAGGGTCGCCGCTGAGATCGGATGTAAAACCATCATTCTTGATGATGGCTGGCAAACAGACGACAGTAATCGAGGTTATAAGTTTTGTGGTGACTGGGAGGTATCAGCCAATCGATTCCCAGATATGGCGGCACATGTAGAGCGCGTTCAAGGCATGGGGATGAAATACATGCTTTGGCTGAGTGTTCCTTTTGTTGGCCGTGGATGTCGAGTCTGGGACGAATTTGAGTCTAGCCTGCTTAATTAGATGGTCCGCCTCACTCCAAAGCCGCTAGGCTTTGGTTTGAGATAATACGGAGGCGAACCATCATGTT